>JBEKZX010000037.1:0-13435 GCA_049509455.1 Conexivisphaerales archaeon | reverse complement strand
AACTGCTCTGGGTGATACTCCACATCGGGAAAGAGCCTCGTGATTTCGTTGAGATCGATAGTCTGATTTACACTTGCTGAAGCCACTACGTTCTCAATCGATATAAGAGGAGTGGTTTTCGGCATATAATTCGATAGGTTCTGTCCCCATGAACGGTTGATGGAAGGGCTGTGAAGTTTCGGTTGATGATTCCCTTCCGTGACAAGTCGGTTACTCCTCTCAAACTTCTTAAGAAACCAATGGATTCCAATAGTCGAAAGAGAGTTGCGTCTGTCCTTCTCGGCCTCATGGTATTCTCAGGGCTGATAGTTGTATTGATTACTATCGATGAAGTCAGTATTACGCTGATGAGTCTGGGATTTGGAGCGTATTTCACGCTTCCTTGGGCGTTCGGGAAGGAGATAAACAAGAGTGTGGAGAAACGAGAGAAGGAGCTAAAGAAGAAAGGAGTTGATGAAGACGAGGCTGAGGGACTCTCTCGGCAACCGCAGAAATGGTTGAGTCAATCACGCCATGCATTTCTCTTCTCGGGGTTCTTTCTGCTTTTTCAGCTAATACTTGAAGCGAGTAGCTCAACTCCAGTATTTCCATTCACATCACTTGAGTTGTCTGGATTTGCCAACCTTCTTCTGGTCGTAGGACTCATGAGTTCCATTGTTGGTTTTGTCCAAGGGTATCACACAGTTGAATATTGGATAAGTTCGTCCTATACCCCTAAGTTTCAACTTTCTTGGTTGGTAATAATTGGAGGCATAGGAATGATTCAATATGGCTATTTGTCAATCCTGGCTTCGTTATTCCCCTATTTGGGTTCCTTCCGCCAGTTTGCGCTCATATCACAAGTGTTCACTATCTCACTTTTCCTTAGTTTCGTGGGTGCTGTGGCAGGTGTCCTTGGGACCATACTATCCAAAAGGAAAACGTTCCTATTGGGGATGGCTCTCCTCGTGTTCCCCGTCGCAGCGATAATCGTTTCGGGATTTATACAATATCTCCAAGGGCGTATCTAATTGCTTCCCTTGACTTTGAAGTATTCACCCAGAACCGACCTGACCGTTTCGGGAGCGGTTTCAAGCGCCATAGCCAAATCGGGAAGTGCCAAGAGAAGCCGCAGAAGCATTCATGCCATCCGTCATGCTCTCGTGGTTTGACGCAGAGATGAATTCGTGAGAACCAATCGAGGTTCTTGGCTCGGCAGAGAACGCCTAACGAAGCTGTCTCTTCTCGACCGTCGCATTCTGAATGACAGTAACCCACTTGTTCTCTCCTTCGACCGTTATCCCCGCCTTCTCCGCGGGGGTCTCCCCGTTCAGAGTCATGTGAGGCCGGATGAAGTTGTGGTAGATTTGCATCCCTGCTAAGATTGGGGTCTCCTCAATCTTGAGACCTCGCATGACCTTTTCCCTATCTCGGATTTCCCCGTTCATGCTCTCCATCTTGTTGTTGTGGACTGTGCCTGTGAGCCTGATTTCTCGGATGTGAGTTATTGGGTGTCCGTGAGTCGAGAAAGCCCTTGCTCCGTCGATGTAGTTGTGCGCTCCGTCCGTGATTAGGACTCTCGGATTCTTCCCCGCGTACTCCGCCCCCTCTCTGAACATGGGTTTCACATCGTCGGTTCTCCCTCATTCGTCGCAACTTGTTGGGCGATCCAGAAGCGTGTCTGGTCATCCATCAGGGCGAAGACGTACTCCATTTTCCCGCTGAACTTTACGAATATCTCATCGGTCCTCCAAGCGTCGCCAAGGTTCGAGATTCGTACGGGTGGTAAAGCTCTCATCGCTTTACCGACTTGTTTCGCCCCTGGCGCCTGATTTCCTCCGATAAATCCCTCAACAGGAGAACGATCTCGTCCAGCCTAGCGAGGATCCTGTCCCCCCTTGACATGGATTCGAAGACCAGGGGCAGCTGCTGAGGGTATCTTCTCTGGGTGTACTCCAAGAGTTGAACGTCCATGAGTGCCCTGATGAACTTGACGGTCTCCTCTTTGTTCTTCGTCTCCTTCTTCGATTGCCAGATGGTGTTGATAACAAACGCCCAAGTCTCCTTGTCTTCATCGCTCATGGGGGGGAGGACGCGCACCACGGAGTCAAGCATTTCAACGGGGTTTTCATAGTCCTTCTTGGCGATTTCCTGGAGTTCGTAGTAAGCATCAGGGAGGATCGTCTGTTTCGGCGGAAGCACGTCCTCTGCCGCGACCTCCACAGGGGGCGTTTGGGGCTTGGCGTTGGCCGTCTCCTGTTGCTCTGTCCTCCTTTGACCTCTCTTGACCGTGCGGGCGTAGCGCTCTATGGTCGAGATAGGCAGGCCGCCCATAAGCACGCTTATCTCCGCATAGGACCGGCCTTCCTTTCGATAGTCGATGATCCTCTTCTTCTCATCCTCGGTAAGCCTGCGCCTCCTCTTGATCACACGTCTTCTCTCCGTCATCTCTCCGGCATTAGCTATCACCAGGGGCATAACGTAGGTATTGAGGGCACCTACGCTATTTACGCATATCGGCAGGTCCTATTACGCTATTACCCAAGACTACCTTTGGCGCGGTGACACCATGATGTCCTCTCTGGACGCTACGTGTCTTGGGTGGACATTAGGTTGGGGACTTTGAAGGTCATGGCCGAGGAAGGATGACCCTACTTCAGCAGCTTCTCCATCGGCGCCATCAGCTCCGAGTAGAACTTCTCCCTCTTTATCGCGCTGTACGCCAATTCATATCCCTCCATCTCGTCGTGGACGTACTCCAGTATCCTGTCGTACCTCCTCTCGGCGTACAGGAGTGATATCTCCCTGTTCACGGTCTCAACCGCCCCCCTCAGCCCCACCTTCCACTCCCTGAACCTCCCGAACCTGTCCCCTAGAAACTTGAGGCGAACGGTGCTCGACAGAGACGCGTCACCCTCGATAGCCAATGACTGCCTTCGCTTCACATATGCCCAGGTAGTCGCAGTAGCTGCAGGTCTGGTACGAAGGGGTCGGTCCGAACTCCTCTCTCATGACTCTGTCGATGTCATCCCTTAGGCGAGCCTGGAAGGCCTCCATCCTGGGCTGGTCGAAGGAGATCGTCATAGGCTTGCCCTTCTCCAGATACAGGAGGGAGGCCGTCCTAGGCCCCGAGGCAGTTCCGATTTGCCCGGGCGCTATGCTAGGGTCAGCCTCTCCCGCACTCCTTTCACATCGGATTCCCGCCCACCGAGGGCCTCCATCAATGGCATAGAGGAACCATAATCTTCAGACGTAATGAAGTCTTAAGTACGGGCGGGCACGAGAACCGCTCGTGTCTGAGATAAGGACGCTCTTTCGTCACTGTCCCGGCTGTGGCAAGCGTTTCGAGATCAGGCTCGTCAGCAAGGAACCGGTCGAGACCAGACAAGAAACGCATTTGGAGAAGCATGCCATCCCAATGCCTCCAATGGGTCGCGGGGGGATGTACAGCGGAGTCCCACTGGCGGTCGAGGAGGACTACCCGGTTACAATTGACGTCACGGAGTTTTCGTACACCTATAGATGCAAGCACTGCGGCCATCAGTGGGCGGAAATGGTCACTGAAGAAGCGAAGGAGTAGATACGGAAGAGCGCCCCGGGCAGGCGTCAGGGCCTTCATCCGAATCGCCTTTGCCTTACCGTCTATTCCAGGCACTCCCTTTGCGCTCGCATCGCCCTTCGACCTTCGAAGGGACTCCTCCCCGTGATCGCGCTATAGCTAGCGCCTTATCTTGGGCGGAACCCAACCGCATGAATAGAATCAGCCAGGTGTAATTCAAGCCGGCCCTTGGAGAGCATCTGAAGGCGAACCCGCCGGTGTGGTCTCTGTACGCTCGGTCTCGAAGTAGTCCGCCACCAACAGGGAGACGAGCACTATCGCCAGAAGGTAGTTGTAAGGCTCAGTCACGAAGGTCCCAAGGTAGAGGACGATGAAGGTCACCCTGCCCACCAGAAGGTCGCTGGTGACCTCGGCTGGGTCGGGATAGGCGTTGTTGTCTCCCTTGACCGTGAGGATGATATTGGACCCGCTTCCTTCGATGTTGACGACCCGGTGTATGACGTCGATGGGGCCATCCCTGTAGACCACTATGTCACCTTTGTGGATCGTGTTGATGTTCACCGGCTCAACGATGGCCAGGTCGCCGTTGACGATGGTGGGCCTCATGCTGATCCCCTCGACGGGGAAGACCACCGAGAAGTAGTTCCCGAAGTTGGCGATGAGCACTATCATCGCGAAGACCACTACGGCGTCGAAGATGTAGGAGTAGGTCTTGCTCCGCCTTGTGGGCATAGGCTGAGGCTCGAATGAAGGCGTAGATAAGAGATTCCCCTCGTCCTTTGATCAGCGCGCGATCGGGCAGCCGGGGAAAGGGTAAAGAATCCCATCTGGCATCAGTTTCAGTGCGTTCCCGGCTCATGACTACAGTCGTAACCTCCGGCCTGGCGGTTAAGTGTCCCAACTGCGCCGCCTCCCTAGACCTTTCGCCCGACACGGTCGTCTACGTCTGCAGGTACTGCGGGTGGAGCGGTTTCGTCACGAACGAAAAGGTCAGCATCAGCGGCGTCGTGCCGCAGGACCTGAACGCGCTGAAAGCCTCTGTGGAGTCCTTTCTTAGGAGGAGGACTGGCGGGGACTTCGCCATCACGGAGCAGAAGCTGATCATGGCCCCCTTCTGGCTCACAAAGGCACACGGTCACACGAGGTACAACGGTTATCGCAGCGAATCCAGGAGCGCCACCGTAGGCTCAGGCAAGGACCAGCGTACGGAGGTTTATACCGTCTACAGGCCCGTCAAGGGCGTCATCGATGAGGACCTCGTCCTGACGCTCTTCGCTCGTCGCCATGAGAGGATCTTCGCCCTAGAGAAGGCGGAGGACGCGGTCAGGGCCTCTACCCCGAGCCAGCTCACGCCCGATCAGCTGATGCTGCTGGCAAAGGTGGCTGAGTTCCTTACGTCCAGCGTCGGCGTCGACGAAGCAAGTCACTGGGCAGAGACCAAGGTGGGCGACCTGCACAGGGCCCGGGTCGAGGGGATGTGCACGAAGGTCTTCGAGTGCTACACAGATGTCGTCGTCCAGTCGAACCAGCTGGTCCTCTATCCGCTCTACTCCGTCCGTTTCGAAGAGAGGGGCAGTACCTTCAGGATGCTCTACGACGCGGCCCAGGCCAAGGTCCTGGAGGCGGAGGTCCCCCTGACGAAGGCTCAGAGGGCCGGCTTCCTCCTGGCCGGATACGGCGCCTCCGCCGCCCTGGCTGGCGCCTCCTACGCCATAGGGGCCCAGGCGGCCAGTGGCGCGATAGGGATTTCTGCGGTCCTGGCCTTCACAGCCTTCGGCTTCGCGGCTTATACGACGTTGATGGCCACGCGGTCTCAGCGTCAGGTGGGAGAGAGTTAGTTTGACCACATCATACGCCTGCCCCGTCTGCGGCAAGCCTACCGACGTCGCCGAAGGGGAGAAGGGGGTGCACTGCCCCTACTGCAACACCGACTTCCTCACCATGGAGGGAGAGGAGCGGTACGCCATGCCTGCCTATTACAACAGCAGCAGCTGTTTTGAGACCCTCATGCTTTGGGCCAAGAAACAGGGAGGTTACGATGAAAGCACGCCCATCCGGCTCCATATGGACAGGGCCACGTTGCACTTCCACCCGTTCTGGGTGATCTCACTCGAAGGGACCACCACCTTCACCGGCCTCGGGGAGGACGCGGAGTACTCGTGGCCCGAAGGCGGGGCCTTTCGACAGCTGAAGACCCTCCTCAGGCCGGAGCAAGGGACCTTCGACAGGCGCTTCGAGTTCCTCTTCCCCGCCTCGAAGGACTTCCCCCAGGAGCTGACGAGCTATCAGATCCCCGGGCGGGCCCGGAAATACTTCAGCACGGGACTAGTTACGGATGCCGGGGGGATCCTCCATGGCGGGGTGGTGAACCGGGCGCAAGCCGAGCAGATTGCCAACGACTCCGCCAAGCAACAGTTCTCCCTACTCATCGACAGGGAGGTGGAGAGGGTCGACGCGAGGAAGGATTCGCTCACCATAATCGAATCGTACTACATCTACGTCCCCCTATGGGCCTTCGGCTACAGCTTCAAGGGCAAGGCCTTCTTAGCCTTCGTCGACGCGTCCACGGCGCGCGTACTCTACGCCACCTATCCGCCCGACATAAGGGAGAGGGCCAGCTTCATGGGAATCGCACTAGCGCATATCGGGCTGGGTGGCGCGGCAGCCGCCTTCCTGCTGGCGCAGGCCGCGCCTCTCTCTTACCTGGTCCCGTTCCCCGTCGGCGTTGCCGGGGCCGGGCTGGCATACGCTTATAGGAGCCTCCAACCGAGTCGGGGTGGAGAGAAGCTGGAGGAGTAGATTGGTTTGGAGTTCAAGGTCTTGCTGGGAGCCATCACCCTTTTCCTTGCAGGCTTCCTGCTGTTCGCTCTGGCGTTCAAGTACATCGACCCCGTTGAGCTTGTAGGCATCATCTTCGTAGTCGACGGCTCCATCTATGCCGGCCATGGCCTGGTGGTGAACGCCGACACCTCGTCCAAGAGGTTCAGGATGGTCTGGGGCTCCATCCTTGCGCTGGTGGGCGTGGTATTCCTAGGCTACCCGACCTTGGGCAGGTTCCTGATAGTAATCGTCGTAGGTGTAGCAATGGTTTTAATCGGGCTCTTTGTCCTGTACGGAGAAGCGTATGGAGGTAAGAAATGATGAGTGACGACGTTCAACAAGTGAAGGACCAGATGGGCCTTCTCCAGAAGATAGCCACCTACATACCGGGTTATCGAGGCTACAAGGAGAAGGAGATCCGCAGGGAGACGGACAGGCTTGTCAGGTCGACGGCCGCCGGCTTCCTGGCCAAGGCGCTGGACGAGTATCGACGCCCTTTGGCGTCGCTCGCCCTGCCGGCTCCGGACAGGGACTCTGCAGATTCGATAATGGCTCGCCTGGACACGATTCGCGAGAGGACGGCCAGGGCCGTGGCAGGCTACGCGGGGATATTCGACGCGGTGAAGGTAGTTGAAGGGAAGCTGGACAAGCTGGTCGAGCTCGACGGAAGCCTCGTCGAAGCCTCCCAGGGGCTCTTCAACTCATGCAAGGCCTTGGACGTCGCCTCGCCGACCGTGGAAGCGTTCAGAGCAGGCTCTTCGGCCGTGCTAGACGGAATTCAGAAGGTCGAAGGGGTACTGGAGGACAGGGAGGCCCTCCTGAAGAATCCGTAGAGGTGTTCGAAATATGCCACAAGTTATCGAATGGGTGACGCCGGGCGATAACGACATCGTGTGGAGGTACCCCATCGAAGACATCACTTGGGGTGCCCAGCTGGTCGTCAAGGAGTTCGAGGCGGCTGTCTTCCTCAGGGACGGAAAGGCGTACGACGTGTTCAACGCGGGAAGGCATACGCTCACGACTGATAACCTCCCTCTCCTGACCAAGCTCTTTACCAAGATCACTGGGTTCAACCAGACCCCCTTCAAGGCCACCGTTATCTACGTCGGGCTGAAGCAGTTCCAGGGACTCTTCGGATTGCAGGCGCAGTCCTCGGAGCTGGCCCCGCTGCAGTCGAGGGGAAGGTACTACCTGAGGGTGAGCGACCCGAACCTCTTCGTCAACGAAATCGTGGGCGGCCAGTCCGCCTACACGACGGAACAGGTGAGCGATTATCTCCGCGGTTTCGTCAACGAGAAGATCATCAGCGACCTCAGCCACTACGACCTGGCCACGGTGTACACGCAGCTTGACGACACCAGCTTTAAGGTCAAGACCTCGATAGGCGACTTCTTCAAACGTGTCGGCCTGGAGCTCATCGACCTTCGGTTTGAAGCCATCGACACTCCGCCGGAGTGGAGGGACAGGATCTACTACATCAAGCAGGGAGTGACGGCTGCCGAGACCCTGAGGATGCAGACGGTGAGCAAGGTGGCCGAAGACCTGGGCAAGAGCGGAGGAGGAGGCGCAGCCATAGGAGCGGGAGCGGTCATCCTCCCTCAGATGTTCGGACAGCAGGGGTACGGTGGAGGGATGGCCATGGTGGTGTGCCCGAACTGCAAAAGCCAAGTTCAGGCGGGCAGCAAGTTCTGCCCTAACTGCGGCTTCGATTTCACTAAGACGGCAGCCCCGGCCCAGCCTCCGTCCTCTCCGCCACCAGCCACTACGGGGCCGGCCGACGGCACCTTCTGCACGACCTGCGGGAAGCCCTTGAAGCCGGGTGCCAAGTTCTGCGGCTCCTGCGGAGCTGTTGTAGTCTAGCGCACAATCGACGTTCTATCTTAGTACCTTCTTAGGCCCAAGCCTGCGGGGGCTTCCCCGAACGCTAGATGCGGCTTCCCCTCATCGGTCTCTGATGACCGGAGCCAAGTGTTTCCGCCTGCTTCATGAAGGTTCCTCTGAGCCTTAACGCCACATAGAAGCTAGGAGAGTTTATGCTACTTGCCATGTTTGAGGATTAAACAGTCCCTCTCAGCCGACCTGCGCCTTGGGTTCTAGCCGGGATAGGGACACGGGATGTTACGTTCAAGTTCATAAGAAGGCCAGCCTAACCTTCAAGGCATGGGTAATGAGTTGATGGAATTGTCCATACAAGAAAGGCAGTGCTCTCCGCGGACGCACGGACTTGGCGGCAGTTAGGCGGAGAGGCCCTGAGGTGGACTCCTGGATCACCGACCTGAAATATGGCTTCAGGAAATCCCATTACTTGCAGCCCTGCGCCTACGCCATCATCCGCAGCACGCATGACGCCGTATAGGACAGGTTGAGACTACGTGAACAAGTGGATAACGATTCTGGCTGGGTTCTTTGGGCCCTGCGCGCTGTGGTACTTTCTTTGGAGACTCATGAATATGTACAGCCGAGGTCGTGTCAAGACCGTCGGAATATATGTAGGGATAGCCACTGCTTTCGTCTTTGTAGCGATTGCGCTGTCTCTCCTAATCACGGTATTCGCATGGCGCACCATGCTCAAGAAGAGGGCGAAGTGAATGGGCGAATGACCTCCCGACAGCTGGAGGTCCTCCGTCGGGGCTTGGCCGTCGGATACTTCGACGTCCCTCGCCGCATCGGGGTCAAGAAACTCGCCAAGATTGTGGGAGTCGCGCCCTCACCCTGGACGAGACCGTCAGGCGCGGAGAGAGGAACGTTCTCGAGGAGTACCTGAAGTCTTGGAGAGTGGTATAGTGCGAGAAGCCGGCGGCCTGGCAAGTTGTGCCGCGGAATGCGTGGGGTGGAGACAACGAAGACGGTATTCGTGGTAGGGACGAAGAACTCAGGAAAGACCGCTGTAGCCGAGTACATCGTCAGGCGTCTCACCGAAATGGGCTTCAGGGTCGGGGCGTTGAAGCACATCCACCATGAGTTTACAATCGATTCGGAGGGCAAGGACACCTACAGGATGCGCAAGGCGGGGGCTGGGCTGGTCGTGAGCTTCTCGCCATCGGAGATCGCTCTCCTCCGGCCTCCTGGTGATCCAAAGGAGGAGTTCAACGAACTCTCAAGGAAGATGGCTGATGATGGATTCGACTTCTTGGTTGTAGAAGGGTTCAGGGTCATGTCCCAGGACCTGCCCTCGGCCTTCAGAATCCTAACCTGCAAGACGAAAGCTGAGCTGGACTCCCTGATCCCCGCCAGCACGAAGACTTATGACTGCATCAGCGGTATCGTTTCGACCTTGATAGAAGGCTACAGATACCGTCGGATGCCGGTCATCAGATTCCCCGAACAAGCCGAAGACCTAGTTCGCAGGATCACCGGCCAGCTTCGTTAGCATGGATTGCACTTCGGGAGAGAGCTTTCTTAACAACGAGGGAGGCAGGGCCAAAGCTGATCACCGGTAGGCGCAAAAGTCGAGCCCCACCTCGTTAAACGGCCGGACTCTCGCTCAGGCTGTGATAAATGCAAGTAGTAGATCCGTACCAAATCCGGTTGGCACTTATAGTTCATGGACAAGCTATATATATGATATGGTTACAGATATAATGTTTATGGTCGAAAAGGCGAATTGGTTTTCACGGAGATACTTCGTCAAGGTGGTAGCGGGCGGGATAGCCGCACTGTCCCTCCCCCCCGGCTACCTGTTCCTCACACAGCATCTGCCAGCCCAAGTGCAGACCAAACCAGCCTGCGCCGAGGCCGCCGTCTCCTGCGGCACCCATCAGTGGGCCCTCCTCATCGACCAGACAAAGTGCGTCGGATGTAACGAGTGCACGTGGGCCTGCAAGGCTACGAACGACTTCCCCAGCGACAGCATCACGTGGAACGTCGTCTACACTGAACGCGTAACCGTCGGCGGCGCCAAGGAGGAGGTCTACCTCCCTCGCCCTTGCATGCAGTGCGAGAACCCGCCCTGCGTCGCCGCCTGCCCCGTCGGCGCCACCTACAAGCGGGCCTCCGACGGCATAGTCGTCATCGACTACGAGAAGTGCATAGGATGCAGGTACTGCATGGCGGCCTGTCCCTACGGCGCCAGATACTTCAACTGGACCACCCCCACAGGGAAGAACTGGGCAGTCCCTCAGTTCGGCGAGCCGGAGGTCCCAAGAAGGCCAAGGGGCGTCGTCGAGAAGTGCACCTTCTGCTACCAGAGGCTGGACTCCGGCCTGGCCAAGGGTCTCACCCCTGGGGTGGATCCTGAAGCCACCCCCGCATGCGTGGATATCTGCCCCGCAGGGGCGCGCTTCTTCGGTGACATCGCCAGCGGGAAGGTCTCCAGCCCGAAGTTCGGTGACCGCGATGTCTCGACCTTCATCAACTCGGCCACACAACTGAAGAGCGAGCTCAATACGAAGCCTCGCGTGTACTATATCACTCCAGGAGAGAGCCAGCAGTGAAGTCCGCTGGCGCCTTCCGCGATACCAAGCTCCTGTTCTGGATGGGCTCCCTCTCCGTCCTAGTGGCTTCGGGCTTGTACGGTGGCTACATAGTGGTGACGCAGGGACTAGGGGTCACCGGGTTGAGCAACTCCGTCGTCTGGGGCGTCTGGATCGCCGCTGACCTCTCCTTCATCTCCCTGAGCGCTGGTGCCTTCGCCGTCTCAGCCCTCATCTACGTCTTCCGCCTTGGGCGGTTCAGGCCGGTGGCGCGCGCAGCCGTCTTCGTCGGTCTGATCGGATATACTCTCACTATGTTGACGCTAGTCCTCGATATCGGCCGCCCTGACCGATTCTGGTATCCGCTCCTGTATTGGAACAACAGCTCCGTGCTGTTAGAGATATTCTGGTGCGTCTCCCTCTACGCCGCCGTGCTCGTCGGAGAGTTCGCCCCCACCGTCACCGAAGCAGGCAGGCTGGGCCGCTCGCGCGTCTTCTCATCGATCACCAGAGGCCTTAAGTGGGCCATGCCGGGCTTGGCCGCGGCCGGCGTGGTCTTCTCCACCCTTCACCAGTCGTCGCTGGGAGCGCTCTACGGAGTCCTCATCGCACGTCCCTTGTGGAACTCAGCGCTGATGCCGCTTCTGTTCCTCCTTTCCGCCATCCCGGCGGGCCTCTCCATGACCATCCTCGCCACTGTCGTCACCTCCAGGTTCATGCATAGGGAGGTGGTCCCCCGTTCGGTGCTGTCAGACCTCGGGAAGGTGGTGGGAGCATCGCTTCTCATCTACATCGGCCTATACGTTTGGAACTACTACATCGAGAGGTCCTCGGCCACGACCGCCTCGCTTCTCGCGGCCCTGTCTCACACTCCGTACCCCTACCTATCCCTGGGGCTGGAGCTCGGAGTCGGCGCCATCGCTCCTGCCGCCATCCTCCTGGTGCCTCGGCTGCGCCGGTCAGGCAAGGCGCTGACAATGGCTGCGGCCATGGTGGTCGTAGGGCTGGTGGCGGACCGCTGGGACGTTACGATGATGGGCCAGCTCGTCAGCGACGCACCCCCCCTCAACTATATCGATGGAGGGAGCATGCCTACGTTCGGCATCCATCTGGCCAGCTACATCCCCACTTGGCCCGAATGGGTCACGGTGCTGGGGGCTGTGGCTTTGGGACTGCTGATGTTCACCGTGGGCGTTCGTTACTTCAAGATCTTCGCACCGCAGGTTCCTGCCGCCGAAGCAGCTCCATGAAGAGCCCCCTTGGCGGGCACTGAAGGACTAGAATCAGGGATGTCTATCGAACCGAAAGGCTAGCGAAAAGCCGCCTCAGCGCTTCGCCTGAACCTTAGGACAGTCACTACGTCGCACGCAGCGACCGAGATAGTGAGGCCTAATCCTGCGTGCAAAGCTGGGCCCTACAGAATCATAGGCATGACGCAGGAGCGCCGGGAATAGGCTTTTATGGCGAGCGTGACGTAAAGACTACGTGTCATCAGCCAAGAAGGAGGTCAGCTGGTCCTACAGGTTCAGGATGGCTGCAGTGTCCTCAGGGGTGGGCGCCGTCATCTGGACCGTCCTGATGATTATCCCCGCAAGCCCCTTTTCATCCGTCCAACCGATCCTGGTGGGCGGTGGCCCAGGGACATGGCTCCTGCTCGGCTACGTCCTCTATATGGTGGCGGGGTTCTGCGCCCTCGCAGGGATGTCGGCGCTCCTTCATACCATCGAAAACGCGCCCCGCGGGTCGGCCTTCGACGCTCTCCTTATGGCTGGCCTCGGGCTCTACTACGCCGGGGTCACGGCCACCTCCCTCCTTCTCGGCTGGGCGGGATATGTGGGAGGATACGCCAACACGATATCACGCCTTCCGGAGTCGTCCATCGAGAGCCTGCTGACGCCATATGTGCAGCCCGTCACCCTCGGGGCGCTGGCGGCCTGCGCGGGTGCGTTAATCATAATGCTGTCCCTTGGGCTAAGGTACGCTGGGGAGACCTAAGCCCGCCCGAGTGACAGGAATGATCTTGACGCGGTGCTCCGCAGCAGCCTGCCTTGTGGTGGCCATGTTCTTGGTCGCAGGCGTGTTGCCGGTAAGGCCCGTAGCTTCCTCGATCTATTCGACCTCGGCAGTCGGGTCGTGGGCGGTGGGACTGGCGGTCCCCGAGGGCGCTTCCCTCGCCGATGGTTCGCACGTAGCATGGGAGACAAGCGACAACCTCACGGCGCTAGTGAGGCTACCTATGATCGCCGAGACGGACCAGGCCATCTACGCCATACTGACCGTCATGTCCGGGTCGGGGCTCATAATGCAGGTGGCGGCGGGCCTGTACCCCGGCATGAGCTCCTGGCGAGCATACGTGCTCTTCACGCGCACGGGGTCGCAATCGGAATCTTACACTTGGGTGATCAATGATAGCGAGCCGACGATGGCCCCGGGGGCCACGGTCAGCCTTTCGATACATGGAAGCGGAGGGAGCTGGGCGTATGACGTGGTGAACGTCGATACCGGGACCCGCTCCCAAGGCGCGATTTCGGCCGACAGCTCTGATTCTTTCAAGAAGGGCGATCAAGAGGTCTTCGCCCTTGAATCGTACACTTCGACAGTCGGCGTCTTCGCCTCCATGGGAACAATGGAGCTAATCCAGCTGCAGCTGGATGGAGTCTCCGTG
>JBEKZX010000036.1:0-14451 GCA_049509455.1 Conexivisphaerales archaeon | reverse complement strand
AGCCTTTCGGCCAACATGGGCGCGAGCAGGGAAGTGTAAGAATCGACGGAGCCTTCAGCGCAAATTAGAAGGTCAAAGCCGCCCGCCTTCTCCAGAGCCTTCATCAGGACTGAGGCTGTGGCCGCGACGTCCAGCCGGCTGAACGCTTGTTCCTTCACCAAGATTGTTTGGTCGACGCCCATGGCCATCACCTCCCTCAACGACTTGATGGCCTCTTCCGGGCCCAACGTGACCGACGTCACCTTTCCGCCTCCGGCCGACTTCAGCACCAAGGCCGCCTCCACGGCGCACCGGTCGAAGTCGCTGATCTTACCGGGCACGCCTTCGAAGCTTATCTTTCCGCTCCCCCTGTCCACCTTGAGCTGATTCTCATCGTAGACATGCTTTACGAGGACGGCCATGTTGAGCATGGGGGATGGAACCTTCCAATAGCTCTAAACTCTTACATTCCCATCGGGTCGAAGCCCATCGTCTGCCTAATGAGCTGCCTGATAATGACTAGCCGCTGTATCTCATTCGAACCTTCGTATATCTTAGTGATCTCAACATCGCGCAGCATCCTCTCGATGTGTGAGTCGACAACGACCCCAACTCCTCCATGGATGCTTATCGCCTTGAGCGCGCAGAACTCGGCCGCTTCGGTGGCGTAGGCCTTTGCTAGGGAGGCGGCGATGAGGTACTCCTTCCTCCCGGAGTCGGCTAGGTACGACGCCCAATACACCAGCTGACGGGAAGTGACCAGCTTCATCAGCATTTCGGCAAGGTAGTCGTCGATGGCCTGTTGCTGGATGAGCAGCCTGTCGAAGGTGCTCCTCTGCATAGCGTAGTTCAGGCTCTTCTCGAAAGCGGCTTGGGCTATCCCCAGCGCCTGTGCAGCTACCCCGATCCTTCCATGGTCGAATGTCTCCATGGCTATCTTGAACCCTTCACCTTCATCCCCCAACCTGTTGGAATCCGGGACCTCGACGTTGTCCAGCTGCAGCTCCACGATGGAGCTCCCCTTCAGGCCTGACTTCTTCATATTCTTAGCGACGGAGAATCCGGGCATGTCCTTCTCCACGATGAAGAACGTGAGACCCTTCCAGCGCTCCTTCCTGCTCGGAGGAGGGCTTGTCCTAGCGAGGACTAGGAAGTAATCGGCTATGTCACCGCCACTGATGAAAGCCTTCCTTCCGTTGAGGACCCATTTATCCCCCCGCCTCTCGGCCTTCGTCTGCACGCCGGCCACGTCGCTCCCTGCCCCTGCTTCGCTGGTGGCATGGGCGGAATGCTTCTCTCCCCTAGCGACGGGCGGGAGGTACTTCCTCTTCTGCTCTTCCGTGCCGAACAGGAGAATGGGGATGGTGAACAGCCCGTTGACGCCGACGATCGTCATTATGGCAGGGTAGGTGCGCCCCGCTTCTTCAGAGAAGATGGCCATGGAGATCTGGTCGCCTCCCTGACCTCCGTACTCCTGGGGGACGGCAATTCCCTGAAAGCCCATCTCGCCCATCTTCTTCAAAAGGTCGGCGGGTACCGCGTCGTTCTCTTCAATCTCCGAGACTCTAGGCTCCACCTCTTTCTCGAAGAACTCCCTGATGAACTTCCTGAACATCTCGTGTTCTGGTTTAAACTTGATTTCGTAGTCCCCCAGCTCGCCCAGCGGGAATACCATGACTCATCTTTTTGCGCCCTGACGATATATATGGTTTTCAAGAACCACATACGTTACTCATGTGCTAGCGCCGAAACCCGAGGATCGGATTCCGCATATACTTTTATTCTAGGCTAATTGGGCAAGACTTCGTAATCTCATGACAGACCAACCTTCGAACTTCGCTGTCTTCGTGGGCCTTAAGGGATACAACGTCGTCGGTGACAAGGTGGTCGTGACTCTCCCGCTGGAGCAGAAGCACTTGAACCAGCTGGGGCTAGCACACGGTGGCGCCATCGCCACCCTCGTGGACAACTCAATGGGTCTTGCTTGCCTGGTGGCGGCGCAGAGGCCGCTGCTCACAGTCGAGTTCAAGATAGACTTCGTCCGGCCAGCCAGAAGAGGGATACTGACGGCGACATCAAAGGTCGACAAGATGGGTGAGCACCTCGCCTTCGTCCAATGTGAAGTGACTGACGAAAGCGGCCAGCTCGTAGCTAAGGCCTTGGGGACCTACATGATGACGGGTAAGCTGTCCTAGGCTACTGAGGCTTGCCTTCCGTCGCCAGCGGGGCCGGGCTGACGTAGTATGTATCCTGATACTGGTCGATAAGACTCTTGGGGAACTTGGGGGCCGATACCCAGTTCTTCAGCACCTCCATCCTGACGTCCATGACTCCATCGTGTTTCATGAGCCATTCCTTAAAGCCAGAGATCTCATCCATCTCCATGAAAAGCGCGTCGCCGATGATGTCGTATTCCCCCACCAGCTCCATGACCCACCCGACGTTGGGATGCGATTTCACCGCGTCAACCACCTTGTCATAGTTTCTCCCGCATCTGATTAGGAAGACGGCGCCCACCATCCCCATCTTCCTGACGTCCAAGAATGCAGTGAATCCCTTTATGACGCCCTTGGATGCAAGCCCGTTGAACTTGTTCCTGACCGTGCTCAGCGGCGTCTCTGTCTTCTCGGAGATTGCCGAAAGGGTCTCGCGTGAATTGTCGATAAGCACTCGGAGGATGCCCAATTCAGTCTTGTCCAAGTGTTTCTTATCCAACACCGTCGCCATTGCAATATGCAGTGAAATCCCATAATAACCTTTCCCCGCCGCGCAACGGTTGACGTGAATTTCTGTCAGGATTGTCACTGGGTTAAATAGTGCCTTGTAACCCGTTCAGAATCTTCTCGTCTCTCTCCGTCGAGCAAAGTATTTCTAGCTACAGCTAGGTCGATGAACCCAGTGAAGCAAGTTGGGTCTTATTGACAGCCTCTTCTTCCCCATCGCCAAGCATTTCATCGCGGGGGCCAATCTGGAAGACGCCATGACCACCGCCAAGGAGATGAATAGCCGTGGTTTCAAGGTCATCGTCAACTTCTTGGGAGAGGAGATCAAGGACGAAAAGGAGCTGGAGCAGACCATGATCGAGTACCTTTCCATCTTCGACCAGATGGACCGGAACAAGGTCGACGGCTGCGTTTCCGTCAAGCTGACCCAGCTGGGCCTGACCATGGGCCTCGAGCGAGCCGAGGGGAACCTCCACAGGATAGTGGACCGGGCCAGGAAATCCGGCACGTACCTCTGGGTCGACATGGAAGGCTCTCCCTACACCGAGCAGACGATAGAGCTCTATCTGAAGGAGATCAAGGACTATGACCGAATGGGGATAGCCATACAGGCGTACCTCCGGCGCACCTCCGGCGATATCGACCGTCTGGTCAAGGAGGGCGGACAGATCAGGCTCTGCAAGGGCGCCTACAACGAGCCCGCTTCCGTCGCGTTCAAGGACAAGAAGGAGGTGAAGGACAACTATAGCGAGATGATGAAGAAGCTCTTCGCCCAGAAGGCGTTCTTCGCCGTCGCGACTCATGACGCCGAGCTCCAAGACGAGGCGAAGTCCCTTGCAGGCGGCGACCGCTCCAGCTTCGAGTTCCAGATGCTCAGAGGGGTTAGAGAGGAGCTGGGAAGAAAGCTCCTCGGTGACGGCTACCGCCTCTCCGTATACCTCCCGTATGGCGCCAACTGGTTGCCTTATGGGATGAGGCGGATGAAAGAGAGGAGAAGGAACATACTACTGCTGTTCAGGTCCCTCATTTCAGGATGATGCCGGAGGACGTCACCATGTAATCGACATGCTTGTTCCGCCACTAGCCTCGAGTCGAAGGCTGTGCATCAGACGGAATTCTTCGAAGCGGGAAGCCTCTTCGCATCGGTCACGGGCATCATCCCAATCCCGGAGTCCTCGCATGCCATTAGGCTAGCCATCGACGAAGCTTTGGAATGCAAGAGGACGGGAGAGAAAAAGACCATCTTCTTCAATCAGAGCGGCCAAGGCCTTCTCGATCTGAGCGCCTACGACGAGTACAATCATCGAAGGCTTCAGGACTTCGAACCGGCGGAGATCACTTTCGGACACTGACAGGGGTCGGCGGGACACCCATCTATAAATTCGACATGTGGTGTCAGTTCAAGCTAAGCTTCGTATGTATTCCTCCGGATTCCTGGAGGGCTTATATATCCATCAGCGCCTCATGGGACAGGTAACGCGGATTGCTGCTTGAAATCCGGCTCTATGGGCGGGGCGGTCAGGGGATCGTCACCGCCGCTGAGCTCATCGTCAACGCCGTCCTTCGCGAAGGGAAGTGGGGGCAAAGCACCCCGTATTTCGGAGCTGAGAGGAGGGGAGCGACGGTCTCTGCGACAGTCCGCATCTCCGACTCTCCCGTGCTAATCCACGGGCAGTCCAGCGACCCCGATGTCGTGGCCGTCTTCGAGTCCAACCTGATGAAGACCATGGACGTCACGGCAGGACTCAAGGAAGGCGGTCTCCTCATCCTCAACGCCTCTCACGCCCCAGAGTCTCCGGACGGGAAGTTCCGGGTGCTGACCGTCGACGCGACGAAGATTGCTCTGGATAATGGGCTCGTGATATCCGGCTTTCCCTTCGTCAACGCTTCGATGGTGGGCGCCGTTATCAGGGCCACCGGTGTGGCCTCGTTGGAGTCGGCGCTTCAGGCCACCGCCGACACATGGAAGGGCGAGGTGGGCGAGAAGAATTGTAGCGCCCTGCGGACGGCCTACGATCTCGCGCTCTTGGATGTGACGAGAACCATTTGACACTGAAGATTAAGGCCGTCCCGTTCTCGACGCCGATGCTCGGCTCGGGTGGCGACACCAGCAGCTGGAGGACGGAGAGGCCCGTTCTCGACGAGGCGAAGTGTATCAACTGCCTCTTCTGTTGGATGTACTGCCCCGAGGGCTCTATTCTGCGCGGCGAGAAGGTCGTTTATATCGACTACCAGTACTGCAAGGGCTGCGGCATCTGCATGAACGAGTGCCCGCCCAAGGCGATAACGATGGTCAAGGAGGGATAAGAATTGCCGAAGTACAAGGTCATGTCGGGGAACTACGCTATAGCGTATGGCGCGGCGCTTTCCAGGGTGGAGCTCGTCTCCGCCTATCCCATCACACCTCAGACCTCCGTAGTAGAGAAGCTGTCAGAGCTGGTTGACACCGACAGACTCAGGGCCAAGCTGGTGAGGGTCGAATCAGAGCATAGCGCCCTGGCTGCCTGCATCGGCGGGGCGTCCGCCGGAGCACGCTGTTTCACGGCGACCTCCTCTCATGGCCTCTTGTTCATGAACGAGATGGTCTTCTGGGCCGGCTATGCGCGGCTTCCCATGGTCATGGCCGTGATAACGCGGTCCATCGGCCCTCCGTGGGGGATATGGTCGGAGCACACGGACATCCTAGCCCAGAGGGACACGGGCTGGATCACCTTGATGGTTCAAACCAACCAAGAGGCGCTCGACAGCGTCATCCAAGCCTACATGATCGCGGAGGACCCGGACATCCTGCTGCCGACCATGATCGGACTCGACGCCTTCATCGTGTCGCATACAGCCGTACCCGTCGACGTCCCCGAGCAGGAGGCGGTCGATTTCTTCCTCCCGAAGAATCGCGTCCCAGGCTTCCTCCTAGACACTGACGAGCCTAAGACCATGGGGAACTTGACCTACCCCGAATGGAACATGGAGTTCCGTTACCTCGCCGAAGAGGCGATGAAGAAGGCCGAGAGCAAGATAGTCGAGGTGGACAGGAAGTTCCAGAAGGCTTTCGGCAGGTCCTACGGCGGGCTAGTCGAGCTCTACCGCATGGAGGATGCCAAGTATGCCGTAGTGGCCGCCGGGGCTCATGCGGGCGAAGCGATGGAGGCCGTCGACCAACTGAGGTCGCAGGGCATTGACGCGGGCGTGGCGAGGATCAGGGTCCTACGGCCCTTCCCCAAGGATGCTCTGCGCTCAGCCCTAGGTAACCTCAAGGGCGTGGCGGTAATAGATAGGGACATCTCTCTGGGACTCGGCGGCATTATTCGCGCGGAACTCACCTCCGCCCTCTACGGGCTCAAGAGACCCCCTCACGTCAAAGGGTTCATCGCCGGGCTGGGCGGCAGAGACATTACTGTCGAAGACGTCAAGAATGCCATCTTGGTCACCACGAGGTCGGTCGAGGAGGGTCAAGACGAATGGATCGACCTCAGGGAGGAGATACTGTAATGGTATTGAAGATCAAAGACCTTCCCAACGAGGAATACTGGCTGGGCGGCAACCCCTCATGCCACGGTTGCCCTGCTTCCATCGGCTTGCGCATCGCTCTGAAGGCGCTGGGGCCAAAGACCATCATGGTGGTGCCCGCAGGCTGCGCCACCATCATCCAGGGCGCCTTCCCCAAGACATCAGCCCGCGTGCCGCTCCTCAACATAGCTTTCGCTGCCGCGTCATCTAGCGCATCCGGCGTAGCTGCGGCGCTGGAGCAGAGGGGCATCAAGGACGTCAGCGTTCTGGTATGGGCTGGTGACGGGGCCACTTCGGACATAGGCATGGCGTCGCTCAGCGGGGCTGCCGAAAGGAACGCGAACATCATCTACGTCTGCTATGACAACGAGGCCTACATGAACACGGGGATACAGCGAAGCAGCTCGACCCCCATCGGGGCCTGGACAACGACCACCGTCACCGGCAAGATGGAGGGCAAGAAGGACCTCCCCTCCATAATGATGATGCATCACGTACCGTACGTAGCCACGGCCAGCTTGGCTTTCCCGCTCGACTTTGTGGAGAAGCTACGGAAGGCTGCTAGAATTCAAGGTTTCAAGTACATCCATCTGCAGGCCCCCTGTCCTCCGGGTTGGAAGTTCTCCTCGGAGAAGACCATAGAGGTGGGCCGCCTCGCCGTCCAGACCGGCTCTTGGATAGTTTACGAGGTGGAAGACGGCGTTTACAGGCTGTCTACGCCCAGCCTGCCCTTCGTCAACAAGGATAGACGGAAGCCCATCGAACTCTACTTGAGGGCCCAAGGAAGGTTCGCCAAGATGACTGAGGACGAGAGAGGGAGGTTCATGGCGGCGATTGAGGAGAACTGGACCGCCGTTGCGAACAACCAGAAGACAGGGAGAATTTTTTCATCACGATAGTTTATTGAACACTGCATCGGAGGACCTTGGTGCGGAGAACCATGAAGCTCAGCTATGAAGTGCTGACCCTCCCAGTGCCCTTCGTCCTCTGGTTCTTCGTCTTCAACGACCCCGTGCTCGGAGGCTTCTGGCCCACGCTAACGGTGTCGGCGCTGATACTCCTCTCCCTCTCGCTCATCCGATTCTCTTCTATAAAGATCAGGGTCACGGCGAAAGACCTCCTGATAGGCGTCGCATCCGCTCTGCTCATCTACGCCTTCTTCTGGGGAGGGTTTCAAATCGTCAAGGGCTTCCCAGGCTTCTCACAGCAGGTCAACTGGGTGTACCAGCTCCGAGGAAGCACGCCCATCACTTTGATATCGGCCGCCCTGCTCTTCCCCATCGGCCCCACTGAGGAGCTGTACTGGAGGGGGTTCATCCAACGGCACCTAGACACCACAGTTTCTCCTAACAGGGCCCTGCTGTTGACTAGCGCTCTTTACACTCTGATTCACGTCTCCACCTTCAACTCCTCCCTGATGCTGGTGGCGCTCATCGGTGGCCTCTTCTGGGGATATATGTTCAACAGGCTGGGAAACCTCTTCCCCGTCCTGGTTTCGCACGTCCTCTTTGACGAGCTCATCTTCGTCTTCCTGGTCATCTCCTGACCGCCCTTCTAGGTTCTGGTATACAAGTGAGATCAGCCGTCTGCCTTGCGCGATTCTCACGAGCGTCCTCCATCGATCGCCTGTCTTTTAGAACTACTTCCGAGTCAATGACAGGTGAGCGTATAAGGCCCGCGGCCCGCTGCGACGATGGGTTGCCTCTCGCCAGGGGAGATGCCGCGCCCACCATCACCGTCCGCGGAATCTCGTCCGAGCTGGCGCTTCCCTACGCGGACTCCTCCACGGTCCTCTTCTTCTACCCGACCAACCAAGGAAGCACTTGTGTTGCCGAAATTGTCGACTTCGACCGGCGCCTCGCCGAATTCGCCGCCTTGGGCGTCAAGCTGGCCGGCGTGAGCACGGAGGTCATTTCCGAAGCAGCAGCCCTGAAGGACAGCAGACGGCTCTCCCTTGCCCTCTGCCACGACCCACATGGCGAAGCTAGCACCCTCTACGGCGTGAGGAACGCATACGGCTTCTCTGACCGATACACCTTCCTGATTTCAAAGGAGAAGGTGGTGCTGGACGTATGGCAGGCATACGACACGGTAGGCCATGCCGAAGAGGTCCTGAGGCGCTGTCGAAGCACCCTCCTTCGCGGAGCATTCTTCCCATGTTCCATTTATATCGGAGAAGGCGAAGCCCTTTCGGCGAAAAGTCATGAAGATATACCTCGCGGTTCCGCTCGCCTATAACAGGGACCAAATGCTGGCGAGCGCTCTGGCTGAGGTGATAGAGAAGCTAGGCCACAGCATAACGTCCAAGTGGGTCCTCGATAGGGACCCCAGCTGGGGCTTGACCTTCGAACAAGTCGCCAAGCGCGACTTCGACGCCCTGGAGGCATCTGACGCCATCGTCGCCGAGATATCGACTCCCAGCCATGGCGTAGGGATGGAGGTGGAGTTCGCTGTGATCAAGGAGAAGAAGGTCATCTGCCTCCGGCGCCCCGATTCGAGGGTTTCTGGGCTCATCGCCGGCACCCCTTCGATCAGAGTCGTTACCTATTTGGACAGGGAGGATGCCATCCGAAACGTGAAGGGCCTCCTTTCAGTTGCAGAATAGAACGAACGAGAGAGGCCCGCTGCACGGACGTGCTTCTAGCCTAAGGCGAGTAAGCCGAGTTGGGAAGCACCACTAAATATCCTATCATATAGCGGTGGTAAACACAAACGTACTCGTAGACGCCCGCCGCGCTCGCCACGAAGCTTCCAGTGCCCGTCAGGCTTCCCGCGGACCCCGTCACATTCACGCCGGGCGAGTTGTTGGTGGGTGGTGTCGTGAATTCCTGGCCGTTGAGCGTGTTCATCAGGCCTGGCGCCGTAATGTTGATTTGGAAGTCGTAGGGCCCCGTGTCGATAGTGAACGTGTGGCCGTCACCGGTGTCGTTGCTGATGAAGGTGATAGCAACGGTGTCTCCCTGGTTGACCACGATCAAGGTCGGGGAGAAGCTATCCAGCCCAGCATAGTCTATCCCCCATTCGACTAGCACGTTCCTCGTCGTCGGGGTCTGGTTCACGGCAGGCAACGAGCCGAGCAAAGCCTGGATATTGGTGAGCTGTTGGTTTATGTTCGCAGGTAAGGTCACGGTGTTCGTGGTCGCTACTTCGGTGTAGACCGCCATCGCAAAGACGAGGGCCGCAAGAGAAATCCCTATCGCCACCCAGACACCGATTGGTGTAGTTTGGCTAGACAATACCGTCACTATGGCTAATGATTGAAATACTGTTTAAAAGATTTACGAAGGAAACGCAAATATCAGAATTTTTACGGATACTGACAAACACATTTATTAGCCATGAATCGCCTCGAGACTCAGCGGATGGTCGAATGTCCCTACCAGTTTTCACTCTGGCCGGAGACGTAGGCTTCGGAATCAACTTCCTCGCAGGTCTTCTCGTGGTCCTCGTAGGCATCGCAGTGTTCTTCATGGCCTGGGCCATCTACACCACCCGCCATCCTAGGAACGCCGACAAGGTGCCTGGCTGGTACCACAAGAAGGGCCTCTACGTGCTGGCCATCGCCGTCGTATTCATAGGGTTCTGGGCGTTCACCCTCCCCTTTATCCCCGTGCTGTCCTTCGGGAGGCTGCAGCCCACCCAGGCGATCACCGTCGTGGCTAAGCAGTTCAGCTGGACCCTCAACTCCACTAAGGTCATAGCGAACACTCCCGTCGAATGGATAGTCACCTCCAAGGACGTCACCCATGGGTTCGGGGTCTACAGCCCCAACGGCACTCTGTTGATGCAGGAACAGGTGATGCCGGGCTACGATAACGACTTCATATACACATTTACGGAGCCTGGCGTATACACGATAAGATGCCTCGAGTACTGTGGCTTTGGACACCCCTTTATGGTCACGACGTTCACAGTGGTGAGCGGCTAGTTGGGCGAGGAGACGGCGGTGTCGGTGGAGACCAAGTGGGAGGTTCCCGCCAACATCCGCCGGCTCTCATTCGCCCTGATCGTTATCTCCTTCATCAACTTCATCATCGCTGGCTCCTTCGCATTGTTGATGCGCACGGACCAGGCTGGCGTCCCAGCCACTACAGCCCAGGTCTTCTACCAGCTTCTTACGGCGCACGGCTTGGGGATGTTCGTAGGCTGGCAGTTCCCGTTCGCCTACGGTATCTCCTTCTTCCTCCTGGCCTATTTCCTGAAGAGGCCCCTCTACAGCTACAGGATGGCGCTAGCCGCTAGCGTCATCACCATGTTCAGCTTCTACGCGATGCTGGTCAGCATCGGCATGGGGTTCGCCGCTGGCTGGTACTACCTCTACCCCCTGCCGTTCTACTCGGCTAACGCGTGGACAGCGGCCTCCACGGCCCTATTCTTGGCGTCGGCGCTAGGCAGCGAGGTTGGATTCATAGTCTTCGCCTACGTCGCGCTCAGGACGGTTTACTCCACCAAGATGCCCGGTTCAAGTCAACAGAGGTTCTACACTCAGTCGAGCCTCTACCGGTTCATTCAGAGCATCGGCCTTGACGCGTACATGCCTACGTCAACTTGGAACAAGCTCGAACCCCTCCCCATCCCCGTCATCGGTGTCGTGGTCGCCACCATCGTCCTCCTCTTCTCCACTCCTTCTGTGATGATCGAACAGATATTGGGCCTCTACCAGATCACCGCCCCTCCCTTCGACGTCAACGCCCTCCTAGCCAAGAACTTGTTCTGGCTGTACGGTCACCCGATCGTATACTTCGCCTTCTTCATGGTAATCGGTCTCTACTACTACCTCATGACTACCTTCGCCAACAGAGCCCTTCCCAGCGAGCGTTGGGCCAGAGTTCCGTGGCCGCTGCTCCTGGTCTCCGGTGTAGGAGTCTATAGCCATCACCTGTACATGGACGTCAACCAGCCGGTCTGGATCAACCTGTTCTCGCAATCGATGAGCTACCTGATTGGCTTTGCGTCTGGGCTGACGGTCTTCACCCTGGTCGCCGTAATGTGGAGGAGCAAGTTCAGGTGGAGCACGCCCTCCATGTTCATCGTGGCCAGCATCGCGGGCTGGATAATCGGCGGTTTCATAGGGGAGGAGGCGGGCACCGTCGCCTTCGACGTCTACCAGCACAACACTTACGTCATTGTGGCCCACTTCCATTTCAACGCTCTGGCAGGGGTCATGATGGCCTCCTTCGGCATCCTCTACTTCCTCCTCCCGCTGCTCATTCACCGCGATTTCCCCAGTAAGGTGCTGGGCAGGATACACTTTTGGGCTTCGTTCATCGGCAGCTTCGGCATGTCGACCTGTTTCTTGGTGCTCGGCCTTCTGGGCGCGCCTAGGAGGGAGGCGAACGTGGTCCTTCAAACGCTGGGCTTTACGACGACTTACGCCATATGGCTCGACCTGGCGCTCGTCTTCGCGTTGGTGCTTGGCATCGGCCAGCTTCCGTTCCTCTACAACCTTTACAAGGTGATTCGCGCCCAGAAGGAGACCGCTGGAGGTGTGCCCGTCGTTTGAAGGTCAACCGTACCCTAGCAGGCGTCGCGCTAATCCTCCTGGTGGCCGCCGGCATCGGCGGAGGCCTCGACTACATCGGCTCGTCGCACCTCTACTCAGCCAGCAACATCCCGAAGCCCCCGGCGGGCAGCGTACTCGTCGTGATGGTGAGCGGGGCGTATTTCAACCAATCCATGGGTTTCTCGCCCGCGAACATCACGCTGGTCCTGGGCGTCAACAGCACCGTCATGTTCTACAACAACGACGTTGCGGTCCACACCGCCACCGCGTTGGACAAATCCTTCAACACCGGTGACATCCTGGCCGGCCAGTCGGTCACGGTGACCTTCAACACCACGGGCACGTTCAGCTACTACTGCATCTATCATCTGTGGATGGTCGGCAGCATCACCGTGGTGGCGGGCCATTGACCCTTAAGGCCCCGGTCGCCGCTAGGGTCTCCGGATCGGAGAGGCTCAGAGCCTTCATCACGCTCTTCAAGCTGAGGATCTTCAGCCTCCTGTGGGCCGAATCCATCATCGGCCTCGTTCTCGCGTCAGGGCTCTCCGTGGACGCCCCCAGAATCCTCCTCTTGACAGCGGCGGGCTTCCTCTCCACGGCGGGGGCCAACGCCTTGAACAACTACTTCGACAGGGACATCGACGCGATGATGAAACGGACAAGCACGCGCCCGATCCCCTCGAAGAAGGTCCTCCCAAGGGAAGCCCTAAGCGTTGGCATTGTCATGGGAACTCTCGGCGTCTGCGTCGCGCTCTTCGGCCTTTCGCAATTGAGCGGGGCCATGGTGGCGGCCGGGCTTGTGACCTATGCCTTTGTATACACTTATCTTCTGAAGAGGAGGACGTCGTGGAACGTAGTCATCGGAGGCGCTTCCGGCAGCTTCGCCTTCTTGGCCGGCTGGACAGCGGTCGCCCCGGTGAACCTTGAAGCCTTCCTCATCGGGATGGCCATCTTCCTCTGGACCCCCAGCCACTTCTGGGCGCTCGCCATAAAGGGCGTCGAGCAGTACGAGGGGGCCGGCGTTCCGATGCTGCCCGTCGTCGCCGGCGTCATGGCTACCTCCAAGGCCATAATGATCAACAGCGTCGCTCTAGTCGCTTCTTCTCTTTCCCTCTACGCCTTCGGCTACTTCGGCTACGTCTACCTTGGCGTGGCGGTCATCCTTGGCTCTCTCCTGCTCTTCAGTGACTACCTCCTGATGGTGACGAACTCGGCCGCCATGGCATGGAGGGCTTACAAGTTCACGGCGCTGTACCTCCTCATACTGTCCCTGGCGATGGTCGCCGACAAGGCCGCCGCCCACGTCCTGGCCGCGCTTTGACCTCGGCTCTCGAATCGTGGTCCAGCCTAGGGAGCTATGTTGGTCCCGCGGGCAGGATTTGAGCCTGCGACACTCCGGTTTCCGTGTATGCCTGGCAGGCTGGACGGGTCAGCCAGGGCCAACCACTACAGCATCTCCCACGGACGGTCGCAACCGCCCATGTCGGAAGCTCTACCAGGCTGAGCCTGCGGGAACCCCCTGAAAGGAGGTCCTTACCGCGGGACGCGGGACCAGTTTGAAGCTCCTTGAGCTCCTGATAAAAAGGTTATCGCTGCGCCTTCGATTTCTTGGCCCCTGCACCCCTCCGACCTCGTGCTTCCGGCTTGGGTCTGAGGACCAGTTCCAATATGCCGTTGTTGAAGGTCTTCCTCAGCGGCCTGTTTTCCACGGGCACGTCAAGAGGGACCTCCGCCTCATATCTCCGGTCGCCGTCTGACGCCCTTACGCTTACGCCGCGCCGGCGGACGGAGAAAGAAATTTCGTCAGAGACGACGCCGGGCATATCGACGACGACCCTCAGCTCGTTGTGTTTGTGGTCATAGACGGTATCCACCATGGGCTCGCGAACCTCCGACCTGGCGACGGTATAGCCAGATGGCTTGACGTTCCCGAACTCCCTGATGACTGGCTTGCCCTCCGGCCCCTGCGTAATCGAAAAACCATAGAAGAAGGAGCCTTCAAACTCGCTATCGACGGGGAACTTCTCGAACGACTTCAACGTCTTCTCGAACATTTCGAGAATGTCTTCGGGCTCCTTATCGAGGTCATCGAAAAGCTTCTTGAAGTCTCTGCGGTTCCACCAAGGTTCTAAAGCCGGTCCCCTCCAAGGGATAGGTCGTTACTGTCGATAAAAGCTTGGCTGGACCAGTGTTACGTTGACCTTGACCGGCCGTCCCCCCTCCAGCACATAGGCGGCGTAAGCCCAGTTCAGGCTCGAGACGATCAGCCAGACCGGTGCGCTCCATTTCATGAACCCCAGGTCGACGCTAGACGGGAAGGGTCGGGCAGGGTGGGTATGGTAGATCCCCACGAGTTCCATGCTCACGTCGTCAGCATGACGGTAGCCTTTCAGGAGTTCCTCCGGTGCGATGGTGAAGCTGTAAGGAGACTTGTCGGCGTTCCCGGTGGGACGGATGTGGTGGCAGACGCATCTCTCCCCCTCTCTTCTCCCGATCATGAGGCCACAACATTCCGACGGCAGCTCCGCCTTCCCCTGGCGCATAATGGAATCAAGATCCCTCCTCATGATCGTCAGCCCGCTCTGCGCGTTCGACAACTACGGGCTCTTACACTGGAAAGCGTTTTATTTGCTTTGTTTCTGAACCGTAAAGCACCGTTCGCCCGTCTCATGCCGTCTTCTTCTTTTTCGAGGTAGAGCTCGTGACCACGATCAGGAAGATGATCGCCAATATGATCCA
>JBEKZX010000035.1:0-16131 GCA_049509455.1 Conexivisphaerales archaeon | reverse complement strand
GGCTGAGTGTTAGTCCACGATGGGGCCCAGCGACCGGCCTCCAAGATGGCCTGGATTTTTTCGTCCTCCACCGGTCCAGGTTTGAACCTGTAGACGCTTCTCCTCTCCCTTATCGCCTTCAGCACTTCGTTGTCCAACTTCTCCCGCTCCCTTCCCAATAGATGCGATCGCGTTCGGTGTCCGAGAGGCTGGCCATCGTGGACTACCTCGCCTTCGCGTAGTCGGTGAATCCCTGGAAGTCGACCAAGATGACCGGCTCCAAATGCCCCTTTTTGAAGTTCCTTGTTCCGTCGACCTTGCTCAGATTCTTGACTTCGCCTCTCGCCTGCATAATCTTCACTCTATCTTTCAGCAGACGATAAAAGACTTCTGGGGATTACTAGCCCTTGTCCAGGAATCTGAGCTAAGCATCTTCACCAAGGCTTCCCGCTTGGATTCATGACGGCCTCCCCCTCAAGTCAGGGGCAAAGCCAACATCATATAGAGGCGGAATCGGGCAGGCCTCCAAAGCCCAACGACCAGCTCCTTCGATGGCATCTGTGCCTCAGGCTACAACCGGGAACAGCGAGGCTTGGAATAGGCCTGTTCCTGATGGCTGGGGGCCTCGGTCTTCGAAGTCGGAAACACAGAGGTGCATATTAGGGCATCCCACACTTGAACCGAGCTAATCTGCCTGATCAGACGCCCTCGACGCCCGGGTATCTCTTCAGGAGGTCGAACTGGACTATGTCGACCATATCGTCGGCGTCCCATGAGCCATGCGCTTCGGCCCACGCCTCCTTGTAGCGCTCTAGATCGACATATCCTTCCATCCTGGCGTCGGAATCTGTGAACTCCCTCAGCCGCTTGATGGTCCTGTTCCTGACCCTGAGGTCGGCGAAGTGGGGCTCGCAGATGGAGGCGTGTATTACAGAACCGGGCTTCAGCCTCTCCATCTCGTCTGGTGTGTAGTGGCCCGACGTCTGGGTCTTCTCGCCCCTGAGTACAGGTCTGACCTCGTTCATCCTGAAGGACATCTGAACTGGGGCCGTGAGGACTTCCCTGACCACTTCCTCCACCTTCTTCTTCGGCTCCTCAGCGGCCTTCCTTATGACCTCCCTGGCCTTCGCTTGGGGGAGCTGCTCCTCCACGATCCTCTTGATAACCTCCACCTGCCTGGGCCTCTCCTCAATCTTCTTGGCGGCGTCGAGGGCGGTGGCGTAGCCCACCTTCCCCTCGGGGACCCTCTTCCGCTCCCTAGGGGCCACCATCGTCTGCACCTCCTCGGGAAGCTCAAGGGTCCTGACCCAATTCCTGACGGTATCCGAATCGACGCCGATGCTGGCGGCCACGTCGGCCCAGGACCTGTACTTATCGGGGAACCTCTCCTTCAGCATGCTGCATGCCTTGGCCTTCTCCACGGCACTCAGGTCCGACCTCTGTATGTTCTCGACCAGGTTCAGCTCTATGACCTCTTCGTCAGAGTATTCATGGATGACGGCGGGGATTTCGGACAGTCCGGCCTGCTGGGACGCCCTATACCTCCGCTCCCCCACTACGACTTCGTAGTAGCTCCCCCTTGGCCTGACGACTATGGGTTGGAGGAGGCCCTTCTCCTTGATGCTGTCTGAGAGCTCGTCGAGGCCCTTCTTTCCGAACTCCAGCCTGGGGTTCAGCCGGTTAGGCTGTATCTTCTTTACGTCGAGGACTCTGAACTCCGTCAAGGGAACCGCCCTCCCCTCCCAACGCCAGACGCTATGAGACAAACTGACAACGGCGATGTCGCCTCAGAGACGCTCGTCCCGCCCGATTATTATGTCTTGGCTCGACATGGAGAGAGGCCCACGTGTGGGCAACACCCAGTGTCGGGAGGGGGTTTCTTTCATGTCCTTTTCGACGAAGGACGACATAACGGTATTCATGTATGGAGCCTCCCTTGATGGTGCATCTAACCCTCTTTCTTGACAATTGGTCATCTAGCGTATCCAACGTCTGGTCAAGGATGGTTCCTATTCCGTCCTTCATTGACGAGCCCAGTCTTGGAGTACATGCTTTTCAGTAAGCCCGTGCATGTCCAGTGATGATGACAGGGCGATCCATTCTGGTACTGGACTGCACTCAAAAGGGCGAACCGAGCGAGGGGAAACTGCTCAAGCAGTTCTTCTCCATCTGCCGCCTTTTCAAACCGGCCAAGGCGAAGGCGGTGTGCTATTCTGTGAGAAGCAAGTCGGAGCTCCTCAGCAAGCTCAATACCGGCAAGAGGTACGACATCATCCACATCTCGGCCCACGGATTGAAGGAGGGGCCGCGCGATGCGACGATAGGCAACGGGAGCACTTGGGAGGTATCAGCGGAGGAGATAGACAGGCTGGACCACACGGCGAAGCTGGTGTTCCTCAACGCCTGCGTGAGCAACACCAAGAAGATGGCCGAAGCGTTCAAGTCGGATTACTTCATCGCGCCCTCAACCGAAGTAAGATGGGATGACGCCGCCTTGTTCTCGCTCATGTTTTACAAGAGGTACGTCGTGGACGGCGTGAGCATAAAGCACGCATTCCAGTTCGCGAGGTCGCACACGAAGACCGGCAAGGACTACAAGAGCTTCTGGTACAAGAAGTGACTCTAAATCAGGCTTAGAATTCTTCTTTATCATAGCCGTCGCCTGACCTAGGTTCTACTCGTTCCCCAGCCCCTAGCGGCCTCAACTTAAGTACCGCCCAAGTACCTCTTCGTTGTTCTCTGCGTGGAAGAAGACGGGTATGTTCTGCGTCGCAGTCGCCTTGAAGCTTGTGAGCAGCCAGTCCCCGTTCTGGAATGCCAGCGTCCTCTCCATGAAGGCGTCGTCTATCGCGAAGGTGTCCGAGATGAGCTGCCTGTCGTAGGGCCTGGGCATGGTCGACACGAAGTAGCTATGCAGCTGCTGGAGGGCGTTGGTGTTGAGATTCGCCACCCGCTGGGTGCTGATCCAGCCGTGGAGGTGGTACTTCCTCCCATGCCTGAGCAGCCTCTCGACGGCCCTGCTGGCCTGCTCCGTGCCGTCCTCCTTCCTGGTCTCCCTCGGCATGAACTCCTGGGCTTCGTCCATCACGAAGAGCACGCGAGGCGTTAGGGTGAAGCTCCTCTTCCTCTTCCTGAACACCTTCCCTATGACGGCCGCAGTCTGTAGCCTGGCGTCCTCGGCTTCTGGCAGGTTCACGACGAAGATCCTGGGGGAGTCTTTGTCAGTGGAGAGTATCTCGTCGACCACGTCGTCCCAGGTGTACGCCTCTCCCTCCTCCTTCTTCGTTTCAGCTAACATGCCGACGACCGTCGTCAGCGCGTCGAAGACCTTCTTCAGCGTGGCGCGGTCCTCTAGCTTGTCGGTGATGTCCTTCAGGCCGTCCAGGAGGCCCTCAGTCTTCGCGTCGAAGGTCGAATCCGTCGTAAGGCCGTTGTCCTTGACGAAGCGATCTATCCTGTCTATGATTACCGGTACGTAGAGCTTGGTGTTCACGGCCCCGTACTTGTCGTTGAGGGTGTTCGACAGGACCTCCACCAGTCCGCCGTATGTGCTGAACCTGAGTATTCCTTCCTCCCCCACGATGGGGAGCTCGACTGTCTTCACCTTCCCCGCCTTGAAGAGCCTCTCTACCCTCTCCTCCAGCTTCTTCGTCTTGTCCGTCAGGGATTCGGGGAGGGCATGGTGCTTGACGTAGTCCTCCGCCTCCTTCCCAGTCTCGAAGGGCTCGGTGAAGATGACCCTGCTGGGGTTTCCGTCCAAGACGTCGAGGAGATGCACGCCGTACTCCGATGAGACGTCGAATATAACGACCTTCAGGTCTGGGACGACCTTGAGCGCCTTCCTTACAATCATGGCCGTCATGTTGGACTTGCCCGAGCCGGTGAAGGCGAAGACGCCCACGTGGTAGTGTATCAGCTTCTCAACGTCAACCGTGAAGGCCAGCTCCTGGTCGGTGACTCCGAGGAGGTTCCCGAAGGTGTTGTCTTCAACGCCTGCCTTGGGCGAATAGCACAGCAGCTTCTGGATGGCGTCCTTGCTCAGGAGCCGCACGGCGCTGCCGGTCAGCGGAGCCGACTGCCTCTTCTCGAAGGAAAGGCCGTCCGTCCCCACCTTCATGGTGTAATTGGTGGGGGCGCCGACTATCTCGATCCACGTGCTCTTGGAGCCCTTCTCCCACTCCTTTTGGATCATCTCCATGAATTCCTTCCTGATGGCCGCCGGCTGCGACGTGTCCAGGGTCAGCATGGAGTAGTGCATTGGGTAGACGTCGGCTATCTCGTAGATGGAGAAGGCGTCGTTCACCCCGATGGCCTGGACGTTGGGGATGGCCAGGAGCTGCCCCGCCGCCAACCTCTTGATGACCTTTGGTGTGTAACTACACTCTATCCTAGCCGTCCTGAAGGTGATGGTGGAGCTTCCGTCCACCGTGGTCCTAGTGTTCGACTTGATCTCTCTTAGCTGGGCCTGGAACTCGCCGCCCAAATCGTCGAAAACCTGCAGGCTCATCTCTTCCTCTTCGCCTCCACCTGGCTCCTGTAGTCCCTAAACCGGCTGGAGAAAAGAACTTGCTGGTCCAGGTCCGATTTGCTCATCTCCAGCGCCACGGCCCCGAGGTAGGCCTCCCGGTTCTGCTTCAAAACGGCCTTCGCCTTCTTGTCGGCCAGGAAGAGGGGGTAGTTGTGGCCTATGGCCTCAGGCACGACCTCCTTGCCCATCTGGAATAGCATCGCCATCGCCAAATTGGTCATCTCCGACCCCCTGTCGAAGTGGAGGATAGGGGCTATCTTCTCGTCCACATTGTTGTCCTGGTGGTGGACGAGCACCTCGTCCCAGTGGTCGTACTCGGCGAAGGCCGGCCTGTCGAAGCTGAAGACGTGGCTCCTGACGGCGGGGTTGGCCTGACTGCTCCAGAGCTGGACGTAGGTCTTGACGTAGGTCCTCTCGGCGTTGACGACGTTTTTGAAGGCGCCCCTCACCCTGGTCTCCCCCTTCTTGAGCTTGGGGTCCTGCTCCGGCGCCATCGTCCTGAAGGCCGCGTCCATGTCGATTGTATGCCATGGCGTGGGGACGTCGGCGGCGTTGATGACGCTGTCCGTCTGCAGGAGCATCTTGTCGCTGTTGAAGCTGGGGAGCTCCTGGCCCAGCTTGAGCTTGCCGGCGCTCTGCAGGATGGGCACCACCGCATTGACTAGCTCGGAGGCCGAAGTGTCCTTTACCATGCCTATTAAGAGGAGGTTGTCGGCCCAGGCCTTCCTCGTGACGGCGTGGATGAAAATCAGCGTCATGAAGTCCAAGTCGTCGGCCGTAATCCAGCGCTCCCCGGCACCCTTCCTGAAGCGCAGGGGATGCCTTCCCTTCGGGTCGAAGATATGCTCCGCCACCATGCCGGCCGCCGCGAGGACCCTATCCCAGTACAACTTAACGTCGGGCTTGAGCTTGTAGTTGAAGACCTTCTCGAAGACGTGGAACTCGCTCTCGAGCCCCCCGAAGTCGTCTCGTAGCTTCTCCTCCCTCGCCGGCTGGGCCCCCAGTCTGCCGACGATCTGCTGCGAACTCAGCTGGTCGCCCTGAAACAGGAGCTCCAGGGCGGCGTATTTCAGGAGCTGGCTCCGCGGGGCTGGGGTCTTGAGCTGAGGGTTGGGCAGTAGCATCCTCGCAAGCTGGAGGTCGAGGTTGGTCACCCTGCCGTGGGGAGTGTCAATCCCTTCAAGTATGCAGTCATGGTCCTCGATGAGCTCCTTCGTGCTCCAGTTGAGGTGGCCCACGTCGCCCGCCAGTGTCCTGTCCATGAGGATGACTCTGAGGCTGCCGTCAGCCACCGCAGCCTTGTAGGCCAGATAGTACTCGGAGAGGTGCATGATGGAGCCGGGCAGCCTTTCCGGATCCACTTCGACACCCGACTGAGTCTTCTGTCCGAAGACAAGAGCAGCGTCCTCCTCTGAAAGGGGGATGGCTGCCGAGACAGATAGGTCGGAGCCACCGGGAGTTGCGTCTCCGATGTCGACCCCCGTGGGAGAGAACATGACGGAGCCGACGTATGCGAAGGCCCCGACGTAGAATACGAGCAGGTCCAGTTGCTCATCCAGGGCGTCCGTGCCGTCGATGGCGATGTACTTCACATATTCTTTCCCGAAGAATCGGGTCGCGGTACGGAATGCCGCATCGTAATCGACGCCGAAGCGCAGGAGCCGCTTAAGGTCGGGACCTGCCTTCTTTAGGAGGTCGATCTTGTCTTTGAAAGAGCTCAGCAGATAGCGGGTGGAGCTCTGGACCTCCTCGATGGTGCGAGTCTCAAAGTCGGACAAGCACTACGCCTCTAACGGAATCACTGGGTTCATGACGGAAGGAGACAACAACAGGAGGATGATTATTGAAGGCGTCCTTTAAGCCTTCATCGAGCCCTCGATGTGGCATGACTTCGGAGCCCTTGGCTAGACTTCTATTGTGTCTCTCTCTCCTCGGAGTCGACGTAATAGCCTGTAGAGCATAACAACTTCAGCCGACGAAATTGTTATGGAGATAGTGTTCATCGCAGCTGCAGCTGCAAGCTCTCAACGCTTTAATAGGAAAGAGACGTCAGCTGACATAATGGTCTATTGCAGCAACTGCGGGGCAGAAGTGCAGGCCACGGTGAAGTTTTGCCCGAACTGCGGCAGACCCATGAGCTCCTCCGCACCACCGCCTCAGCCACAGTCCCCCCCACCTCAGCCGCAAGGCCAGCCCTACGAAGGGGGAACCAAGTACTGCCAGCACTGTGGCGCCGTGATAGCCGCGGCCGCCGAGATATGCCCCAAGTGCGGGGTTCGAGTGATGGGACAGCTACGGGTGGCCGAGCCACTGAAGAATCCTGGAATCGCTGCAGTCCTCTCATTCTTCTTCCCAGGTCTGGGACAGATCTACAACGGGCAAATAGGAAAAGGGATTGCGTTCATTTTGGTAGGTATCGTGTGTGTAGTCCTAGTAATAGTGTTAATCGGCTTCCTGCTCGTCCCGCTGTGGTGGATCTACAACATCTATGACGCATACAAGTCCGCGCAAAGAATTAACGCCGGCACGACAAGACCTGACTGACTATACCTATAGAGAAGCAAGGTAGCGTCTCACCACTCAAGCAGTGTCCGACGGAGGGTTCGGCGCGGACTTCTTCTTTATCTTGACTTTATCCATCTCCATCCCCTCCCAGACCGAGGTGTATCCCAAGGCCTCGAGTACTTTGTGCCCATCCTTCACTCCAGATGCCTCGATCATCTCCAGGGCATCGGTCAGCCTCTCGACCCCCTCCAGCTTCCGATCTATCTCCCCGAGCTTCGCTTCCGAGATGAAGCACTCGTCAACCCTCACGTATCCTTCGGGTTTGAAGCCCTGCACGGCCATCCTTACGGACTCCACCGCAACGCCCCTCTCCCTTGCGATTTCGTCGAGGCTGACGACGTCTCCCTTCAGGGCGACGGCTTCTCCCTTCAGCCTCTCCGCCTGCTCCCCGACTTTGGAGGCTTCCACCTCCTTAAGGTGCTCGATTATGGGCTTCAGAGGGACCTCCTTCTTGTAGTATATCACTAGCGCCTTGCCCTTCAGCCTCTCGAGCTTCGAGCAGGCCAGGCTTTCATCCGCTACGATGATCACGTCTATCCCTGAAATCGAGTTGAGCTTGCTAATCTTCCTCTCCAGATAGTCGGAGGTCCAGAAGCCGACCACCTCGAGGTATACCTTGGCGCCATCCTTCTCGAAGCTGAAGTCTGGTATGAGCACGTGAATGCCCGCTATCAGAGGCTCTGGCTCCCTTCTCAAGACCCATCCAGAACCGTATGAAAGGAACGACCTCGCAAACCTCGCTTCAACGGTGCTGTCATAGAGGTCGGTCCGAGGTCCTTCATCGGACGCTTCCCGTGAAGCATCGACGATCCCCTTCAGTTCATCGGCATCGGCCTCGAACGAGTACACCCTTCCCCCTCTGCTTCTCGTAAGGATTTCAGCTTTGATGCGCCACGAATCCGATGCCACTATCTGAGGAAGGAGCTTCGCGATCGACGTGCCGTAGCGCTCCGTCATCTTGAAGAGCGAAAGAGGGCCGTCGAGCGAGACCCTGTAGCCTCCCGGGTCGCCATCTCCCTTCTCTACCGAGTATATCAGGCCCAGTCTCTTCACGTCCCTGAAGATGTTCTTCCAATTCCCAGAGGCGGAGAACTCCATCCTGAGTGACTTGAAGAGGAGCGTTTGCGTTAAGGAGAAGTTGTAGCGTTTGAGAAGCACATCGGAGTCGAGAGGTTCAAAGCCCTTAAGCATTAGCTCCTCCTCTATGTCGCTGAAGAGGGTCCTCTCCAGATCCTGTTGAGAAACGCCCAACCTCCTTGAAGCCCTTTGAATCACATCATCCCTCTGTTCGGGGCTGGTCGCTCTCGCTTTGCTCGCCTCCTCGAAGACGGTCATCCTCGCCTCCCTTGGATTCAGCGCGCTTTGAGCCTCGAAGGTGCACCTCCTTTCAAGAAGGGCAGATAATCCTCTGACCAACTTGAAGTCGTAGCCCTCATCCTCCACCTCCCTCAACTTTTTGAGGAGCTCTCCCTTCCTCCTTCCTATCCCATTTCTGAAAATGCCCGTGATCCTTTCAGCCAGCGCCAGGGTATCGACATCCAAGCTCACGTAGATGGGGCGTATTTTTCCCCTTGAGACCTTCGCCCTCAACAGGTTCGACGGAAGCATCGCCAGCTACCTCCCTGCCGTCTTCCCGACCGCCTGATCCCCTTCTCCGTCATAATCGCCGTAGCCACTTCCTTCCTGAGATCCGTCCCCAACTCCTTCTGCGTCATCTATCTTCCTCCCCCTCCTTCTCCTGCTACTGGTCCCCGTCTCCGATGTCTCCCTTGACACGAGCTCTATCAGCCTCGCCCGCGCCTTCCCCTCGCTCTTTCTCAACAGCCTCCCCAGGCGCTGGATGAACTCCCTCGAGCTGCCGGTCCCGCTCACTATGACCCCTATGGAAGCCTCCGGCACGTCAATCCCCTCATCAAGTACCTTGGACGTGACGATAGCCCTGAACCTTCCTTCCCTGAAACCTTTCAATACCTCATACCTCTCCTCCTTGTCCGTCGTGTGAGTTATGAACGGTAGTAGGAACCTCCTCGATATCCTGTACACAAGCTCGTTATGTTGGGTGAAGATGAGTATCCTTTCGTCCGGGTTTTCGCGCAGCACCTCCTCGAGCTTCTCCATCTTCGCCTGGGAGTTGAATGCGATGCTCATCGCCCTGTTCCTAGCGAGCAACGCCCGCCTTGCCTGAGGGTCCCTCGATGTCCTCATTATAAACCTCTGAAAGTCCAGCGGCGACCTGAGCCATATCCTGTTGCTCTCCAGGTAGTCGGCGAAGACCCTGTAGTTCCTTTCATATTCCTCCTTCTCCCCCTCCGTCAGTTCTACATTCATCCTCTCGATGCCGTAATCGGAGAGGTACCTTCCCGCGAGGTCCTCCGGCTTGAGCCTGTACACGACGCCCCCGATCAGCCTTGGCAGTTCGACATGGAGGAGGTCCTCCCTCTCGTAGGTGGCCGTGAGGCCCATCCTGTACGGAGCCGTGAACATCTCTGCGATCTGCCTGAAGCTTTCGGCGGGCAAGTGATGTACTTCGTCGAAGATCAGGAGGCTGAACCTGTTGCCCAGCTCTCCGGCCCTGATGTAAGCCGAGTCATACGTGCATATCGTCACTGCCTTGACCATGCTCTCGCCTCCTCCGTACGCTCCGACCTCGATGCCAAGTTGCCCCTCGACCCTTTCTCTCCACTGGCCGAGCAGGTCCAAGGTTGGGACGATCACGATTGCAGGCTTGTTCACGAGCTCCATGGCCTTCATCGCGATCACGGTCTTCCCGGCGCCCGTAGGCAGCACTATGGCCCCTCGCCTCCCCGCCTTGTCCCAGGAGTCGAGCGCCCTCTTCTGGTACGACCTCAGGGTTACGCCTTTGCACCTGAGGTCGGGGCACGGAGGGAGGTCCTCGACGTCGTCTTCGATCGCTGACAGGTCGCTCTCCTTCAGGAACTCGACTATCTCCCTATAATACAGGGCCTGGGCCCTGAACGCCCTGACCCTGTCGTCCCAAGTCGAGTGGGGAACCTTCGCTTCGCTCCTTATCAAGATGGTTCCCCTGTCGTAGGATAGATAGGTGGGCTGCACTATACCCGATGTCGTCGGCTCAGGATTTAATTTTATCCGTAACACAGGAGCTTCAGGGAAACGTCGGCGGTGCGCCCCTTCAGCTGCTTCGTGACCCAGTCGGAGCTCTCTTGCACCTGTTCCAGTAAACTCTATCGTCCTCCGAGGAGCTTTCCAAGGCGCCTCATCATTGAACCGTCATCAGCCCGGGGTTTGGCTCCAGGAGGGTCGGTGACGAGGCCACAATGAGGACAGATCTCTTCATTGAACCTGATGCCCGTGCCACAGTGGACGCAGAACCTGGAAGGCATTCTGGCCACCTTCCCCCGACTAGTGATAACGCCAATCAGGACCAGGACGATCCCCGCGGATCCAGTTACACCCCAGTACAGAATCCAAGGGTCCGTACTGACGGTGATAGCCCCCTTGTAGAATAGATACCAGAAGTACAAGAGGCCCACGGCTGCCAGGCAGAGGCCAACACCGACTAACGACTTGTTCAAACCAAGCTTCGACCTTCAGGATTCGTCCGGGCGATTTACACCCGGCTTGCCTTCGAGGTTGACTCTCTTATGCTTTGTCTGAAGCGCCATGGTGGGGTGGCCGTAATGCCGTGACCCGCAGGGTGGGCCGGAACCCTGGCAGCCGACTACGCAGCCCTTCCTAGAATTCGACGGTGTCCCTGTCCTTTGGGTCCAGGGCCTTCTTCAGCTGCTCCGTGATCCAGTCGGAGTTCTCTTCGTTCCCCAGCTCCCTGGCGGCCTCGAGTTCCTCCTGTCTCCTGAAATATCGAATGGGATGCCAAGGGTCCCCTTCAGGGTCAAATCGATTGCTCACGCTTCTCTGGCCGGGGAACAAAAATACAGTTGATTGAAGGGAGCGTTACTTCTGACGACCGAGCTTCCGGGTCACTTCGGTAGCCTTGTTCCATTTCAATACGGGGGCCACGTGCGTGTGCCCTATGGAGAGCAAAGGCAGCGAGAAGGCGTAGAGTTGGGCGACATCCTTGGCTTCAACTACGAAGTAGATGTGATGGCCGGGGCCGTCCACGTAGCCCTCGACTATCTTGACGTCGTTGGCGGTGGCCGCCTTGTTCAGGTCGTTGGTGAATTCCTTGTACGGGCGGATCGTTCCTGCCGGGCAGTGCTCGGCAGCGTGCGTATGGTCGATGATGAATAACATCGCCACAAAGGACCCTTCATGGGTCTTATTACCGCTTCGCAATAATCCGGTGGTTTCAGCGGACCTAGGGAAGGGTTAGCCGGAGGGTGTATATATAGCGTTCGTATCTCAGTACATATGTTATGCCACTAAGGATAGTCAATCCCGGAGACATGACGGAGAAAAGGCCGGGGATCAGGAGGAGGAGTAAGCTCACCGAGGAGGAGAAGGTGAAAGCCATCAAATGGAGGAGAGATAATATGACTTACGAGAAGATAGGGGTCCTTCTCGGAAATGTTCCTCCTTCGACCTTGGAGAGGTATCTGAAAGGTGTCAAACCAGAGAAGAAAGTCAGGCCAACTGAGACGCCAGCACGTCAAGTGGAGACCTCGCCGGCGACGCAGCGACCAGCGTTAGGCTTTATGGATTACTACTTTCTTCTTACGCGCCTGAACCAGCGCGACTATGACACGCCAGAGGCCATCCTCAAGGACGTGGAGGAGGTAATGGGCCCGACCCCGGAGGGCTCAAGGAGCACGTACAGATTCCTTTGCGAGGAAACCTGGAAGATGAAGAAGGCGGCTAAGGAGAAGGGGGAGAGAGAACAGGAGTTGGCGAAGAAGTTTCTCTCCGAAATCGAAAGCTCGAACCAGAGGAAGGAGGAGCGCGCCCAAAACCTGATACCTCTCCAAACACAGATCTCTCCGATGTTGGATTCCATCACTAGCCTTTCGATGCTCGTGACTCAACTGTATGACAAAGTTGATCACTTGGATATAGCCCTGTTTCAGCTTCAACAATCCGTCAATTCGCTACTCGCCAGATCTCGCTAGGGTCCCCGATGACCCTGATCCAGAGGATCAACCGGTGGTCGTCCCCGGCTGGAAGAATCATGACAGCTTCCAGTATGTGGGCTTGAGTATCCTCTCCGCGGCATCCCCGCCAGCGAAGGAGTTGGACCAGCCCCTCTTCCTCTCCATCATCACGAGGGCGCTCCTGGCTATCGCGGCGGGCTCGCCTCAGGCTCCTCTCCGGCCCTGCGAGCTCTCCAAGTACGACAATCTTGACAACCTCCTGTCCCCTTCGACGAGCCATCCCCAATGTCTGTGGAAGACCGAGTTCATAACAACAAATACGTCCGGCGCGCGGCATAGGAATTGAAGATGTTTGACGACCGCCACTTCACCAACAAGGTGCGGAGGCCTTCATCCAACCGATTTCCTCTCTGGATGAGCCCTGACGAACTCCTCCGTGAGGGCCACGAACTTGTCGATGTCCTCCCTGGTGTGGGCGAAAGAGATGGCCATGTGGGGGCTCTGCGGCGTCATATAGGCCACGCCGTTCCTCACCATGTGGTCGAAGAGATCCTTATGCAGAATCACATCCTTCGTCCTGGAGGCTGATTCACCATCCATCGGCATCTCCTTCGTGACATGGAGGCCGAACATCGAGCCCAGGCCTGTGACGTAGGCTTCGAAGTGGTTCTCATTGAAGACCTCGGCAATCCCCTTCCTAGCCCGTTCGCCTAAAGAATCGACTAAGGGATATACCTCCTCCTTCCTCCTCTGAAGCTCGCTTATCACTGCGTGCCCAGCCCTCATTGTGAGCGCGTTGCCAGTGTAGGTCCCCCCCAGGAACGATCGCTCCCAGAACTTCGTCCTCTTCGTCTGGTCCAGCAGGTCCATGATTTCCGAGCTGCCGCAGAAACCACCAGCGCCGCCGAAGTACTGGCCACCCACGGCCTTCCCCAAGGTCGTCAGATCGGGCCTAACTCCGAAGTATCTCTGCAGGCCGCCGGGATGCCGGAATCCCGTCACGACTTCGTCAAAGACCAGAAGGGAACCCGTCCTGTCGCAGATCTCCCTCAGGCCCTTTAGGAAGCCCACCTGCGCCGGGATGGCCCCAGCTGACCCCAGCATCGGCTCCACGATGATGCAGGCCAGCTCCTTCCCCCTGACCGCCTTCGCAGCCCCTTCGAGGTCGTTGAAGGGAAGCAAGACGACGTCTCGCATGCTTGGCAAGCCGAGGGAGGCAGGCTTGTCGTAGGGGTAGCTGACGGCCTCGTGCAAGTCGTCAGAGCCGCCATGCCAGCCTCCGAATACCTTGCCCACCTTCCTCCTTTTCGTGTATGCCCTCGCCAGCCTCAGGGCGTACATGTTGGCCTCGGTTCCGCTGTTGGCTGGCTTCACCTTCTCCGCACCGAACCACTTGCAGACCGACTCAGACCACTCCACCTCCCATTCGTTGCAGAAGCCTAGGTGAGCCCCATATTGGAGCTGATCTCGGACGGCCTGGACGACAGGCTCGTAGCCGTGGCCTAGTATTGCTGCGAAATGCACCATCCAGAAGTCGATGTATTCGTTCCCGTCGACATCCCAGACCCTGCTCCCCCTAGCCCGACGGATGTAGAGCGGGTAGGGTTCGAAGTATCGTATGGAGTACGTCGCTCCCCCGGGTATGTGTCTGCAGGCTCTCTCGAACAGCGCTTTGGACCCCGGCGTCCTCTCTTCGTAGCTCAAAGCCTTCACTCGGGGAGCTGAGAAGGTGTGAAGAGTTAAACTTTGCAAGAGACTGAACGGGCCGGAGGCGTCCGTCGTCGATGAGCGAGGACGCCGGTCTTGGTGCAACGTTTTTCTGTCGCCTTCTCCCCCCAAAGAGTTCATGAAATCCCAAGTCAACGCCATTTCTTTCGGGGTGGGGGCTATAGGCTCGATGGTGGCCAAGGCCATATTGGAGAAGAAAGATTGGATTCGCATTGTGGGCGCCGTCGACGTAGACTCGGGGAAGGTGGGCAGGGACCTGGGGGAGGCAGTGGGCCTAGGTAGGCCAGTGGGGGTGAAGATCTCAGGAGAGGTGGACGAAGCCCTAGAGGGGAGGGAGGCCGACGTAGCCATCCACACCACCTCCAGCAGCTTCAGCAAGGTCTACCCGGAGGTCGAACAGCTGGTAAGAAGGGGACTGGACGTGGTGTCCTCTTGCGAGGAGCTCTCCTTCCCCTACCTGTTGAACGAAGGGCTCGCCAAGAAGCTGGACGCTGTCGCGAAGGAGCACGGCGTCACAGTCCTGGGAACAGGCATCAACCCCGGCTTCCTCATGGACGCCCTGCCTCTGGTCCTGACCGCTCCCTGCGTCGAGGTAAGGCGCGTGAAGGTCGTCAGGAAGCTTAACGCGGGCTCGAGGAGGGTCCCCTTTCAGAAGAAGGTGGGAGCGGGCATGGCTCCGGAGGAGTTCAAAGAGGCGCTTCGGACGGGAAGGATATCGGGCCACGTCGGGCTTGGGGAGTCCATCTCGATGATAGCCGCGGGCTTGGGGTGGAAGCTGGACGAGCTGCGGCTGGGCGAGGTAGAGCCGGTATTGCTAGACAGGGCCGTCAGGAGCAACGGAGTGGAGGTGCCCCTAGGCAAGGTTGCAGGGCTGAGGCAGGCGGCCCAGGGAATGATGGAAGGGGAGGCTGTTATTGAGCACGAATTCGTGGCCTACGTCGGAGCCGAGGAGGAGTTCGACCTCGTGGAGGTGGACGGGTTGCCCAGCGTCCGTTCGAAGATAACCCCCTGCGTGCACGGCGATTACGGGACGGTCGCGATGCTCATCAACATGATACCGAGGGTCTTGGAAGCAAAACCCGGGCTGTGCACGATGAAGGACCTGCCCCTCCCTTCAGCTGTGCTCTGATTGAAGACCATCACCAGGAAGTTCGGCAAGAAGTGGTCGGAGACTACTAAGGCGGCGATGCACGGCTTCGGTTTCGTTACCTCAAGGCGGCATACCCACAGCGCTCTGGTCGATGCTTTGGAAGAAGCCGAGTCGTTTGGGATGAACCTCTATTGTGAAGGCCAGCATGTGAACGAGCAATAGCGGGTGGGCTCTAAACCTGAATGGGTTCGAGATTCAAAAAGGTGATGTAAGGTGTTCAAAATGGATGTGTCCCTTTGCTAGTAGAACGTCAAGCAGACTTGTAAAAACATGTAATATCCTTATACCCATTCCATCCGCCATGGAGCCGCCCTCGAATAGTCGATACGCACCCGCTCGATCTTCTCACCGCATCAAGCCATTCAGAGAGTTGGGGGCTGGACTAACTAAGCCTATGCATCCGTCGGCTCCTGGATCTTGAGCGCCATCTTCAGCCCCTTGTATCTGTTCCTTATGGTGACTTCCGTGACAGCGGCAGCCTCGGCGATGTCCTTCTGTGTCTTGTCCTCGCCTTCGAGCACGCAGGCTACGTAGAGGGCCGCCGCAGCCAGTCCCATGGGGTCCTTCCCGGCGCTCGTCCTGGATTCGATGGCCCCCTTCAATATGCCAACGGCGCGCCTCTGCGTCTTCTCAGTCAGGCCTGCCTTGCTGGCGATTCTGGAGACACATTTCACAGGGTCCGTGACTGGCATCCTCAGCTCAAGCTCACGTAGGAGGAGCCGGTAGCATCTGGCTACGTCCTTCTTCTTCAGGCTGCTGGCAGCCGCCACGTCCTTCAACGTCCTCGGGGTCTCCGTCACCCTGCAGGCGGCATAGGTGGACGCTGCGATGAGGGCGCCGATGCTCCTTCCCCTCACGAGGCCCTTCTCCATAGCCTTCCTGTAGATGTAGGCAGATCTTTCGACGATGACGTCGGATACGTTCAGCTTGTCTGCCAACCTATCCAGTTCGCTGAAGGCCTCTCGCAGGTTCCTGTCCACCGGTTCGTGGACCTGGCTCCTCCCGTCCCACGTCCTGAGCCTCTCCATGGCCGTCCTTACGCTTCCAGCCAGGTTCTTTCCAGAGGCATCCCTGTTCTCCGAGCCGATGACCGTAGCCAAGCCCATGTCGTGCATGGCAAGCGAAGTGGGGATCCCCACCCTGCTCCTGCTTTC
>JBEKZX010000034.1:0-16160 GCA_049509455.1 Conexivisphaerales archaeon | reverse complement strand
CACCAGAAGCTCACCCTGTGGCTGGCGCTCGTGGCGGGGATCCTCCCGGACTTCGACATCTTCTTCTCGGGGCTGGGGCTGGTCCACCACACCTACACCCACTCCCTCCTTCTCCTCCTTCCGCTGGCGGCCGCCGTCGTGTGGTGGAGGAGGGACTCCCTCCCCTACGTCGTCGGCGTCCTGCAGCACGTCCTGGTGGGGGACTTCCTGGCGAGCAGCGTTCCGCTCCTCCTTCCCTTGGCCACCGTCAGGGTCGGGCTGGAGCTGGGGATGCCGTCGGCGGCGGACTCCCTGATCGAGTCCGGCTCCCTTCTCCTCATGTTGTTCATGATGTGGCGCTCGGGAGACCTGAGGAGGCTCTTCGACGGGGAGAGGGCGAACCTCCTGATGGTCCTCCCCCTCCTGTCGATGTACTCCCTCACGTGGCTGGCGGCGGGGGAGCCCGAGCTGGGAGGGCTGGTCACCTACGGGTTCTCGCGTCTGGCCTTGGATGCCATTTCCTCAGGGCAGATCGCCTTGGCCGCCCTGATGGCCCTCTCCGTCCTCGCGTCGGCACTTTCACGCTACAGAGCCGGGAGAGGATCACCGACGTCGGCTCAGCGGGGAGAGCTGGCCGGGCCAGCGAATACTTCGGATGACAAAGTTGCCCATGCCGAGGTGGGGCCCCGGTAGCGCTCGGTCGCAGGATCGTTCAGAGATATCAATGTCGGAAGGCAACTCAACCATTTCCAGACGGTGGAGTGGTCGTGAACTTCGGCCAAATGATATGTCTAATTTAACCGTCTAATAGCAAAGTAAGTTTGTTTATTGGTTTGCGACCGTGACCCAAATGCTCAGTAAGCAAGTCGGGTGTAGGTTGGCTCACCGCAACCTTTTGATTTCCCCCCTCCGGCCATGTCACCCGTGGCGGAGCTGACCAGCAGAAGGAAGAGGGTTCTCTTCACAGTCATGTTCGGACTGATCCTTCTGAACCTGGTTACCTTCCTGGGTGCATATCCCCAGGTCGCGAACGTGGAGGGCGAATGCTGCGCGAACAAGACCATTTCCAAGGACTTCTCCGCGTATTACGTGGGCGTCTATCGCCTGCTCAACGACCCTTCTCAAGTGTATACGCGTGGCTTCATCCCCGATGGTGAGATCCATGTCTATCCCGTCCAGGGGCAGTACAAGTATCTCCCGTCCTTCCTCCTTCTTATTTCGCCGCTCCTTCTCATGAGCTATCAGCAGGCGATAATCTTTTTCGATGTCATCCAGTTCCTGCTCCTCCCATTGATGGGCCTCCTGGTCTATCTGCTAGTCAGGGACAAGGGGATCTGGGCTATCCTGCTTGTGGCCGTCATCGTACTCCTACTGCCATCGCCCGCTCTCGGCTGGGGACTGTCCATCCCGTATTTCTGGCAGTGGAAGGAAGGGCAGGCGAAGGTGCTTGAGACCTTCCTGCTGCTCCTCTCATTCTACTCCGGCCGCAAAGGGAGGCCAGTGCTTTCAGGCGCCCTCCTGGGGCTTACTTTCTACGACCCCCGTTTCGCGCTTGTAGCGATTCCCCTCTTCGTGGCTTACAACCGGAGGAGGATTCGGACAGCCTCTGTCTCCCTTGGCGCGACCCTGTTCGTTTCCAACCTTCCCCTCCTATTCTTCGGCATGGGCGCGGGGTTCGTGGAGATGGTCTTCAGCACAGGGCTTTCTACGATGTTCTATCCGTACGCTCTCATCCCGCTCCTGACAGTGGTCTCTCTTACGGCTCTGAACTACAAGGAGGTGGTGGCCGCCTGCTCATCAATCGCCAATATGCTCACTTGACTGGTATCTTCACTTGCAGCTTTGGGCAGACGTAGGCAGGATTTCAGAAGTTTAAGTTTGCCCAATCTATAGTTTAGACAAACAGTACTAGTCGCTTATTTGAGGTCTTGAAGTGGCTCCTTGGACAAACCTAGTCTTGTTATACGTAGGCTTGCACCTGCGAATGGGCCCGGTCCGGCAGGGCCGAAAGCCTTCGAGGAAGGGGCGCAAGCCCTGTTTCTCCAAGCCATGGCGCGGGAGACTTAAATCTCTCCGGGGAGGAATTAGAAACGATGGAAGCAGACCCGCCAGGCGATTTTGTGGATGCTCTAGGCTCGACGGCGTTGTTTACAGGCTTGAGGCGGAAGGACCTGCTGACGGTCGTCAAGCTGGGCAAGGAGCTGTCCTTCCGGCCGGGCGAGAAGATCGTCGAAGCGGGCGAAGGAGGCATCGTCCTCTTCATAATACTGAAGGGGAAGGTCCAGATGAGGAGGGAGGGAAGGGTGCTCTCGGAGCTCGGCAGGGGAGACTTCTTCGGCGAGATGGCCGTGCTCGAAGGCGAGCCACGACCGACCGACGTCACCGCCATCGAGCCCACCCGTTGTTTTGCACCCTCCCGATGGTCCTTCGAGGCCCTCGTCCGCCTCTTCCCCGACGTGCCCATGGTGATCGACACGGAGCTAGCAAGGCGGCTTCGGGATGCGGAAGTGGCATCGATTTAACGAACCCGTCAGCGGACTGGAATTAGCCACGAGACTTCAAGCCCTATAATGACAAGCCCTGCCCAGCTGCAGTTCCATCGTGGCCAGCTCCGTCGTCGTACGAGCTCAAGGGCTTGCTTGACTTTATCTACATGAAGAACGGAGACGCAATGATGATTACATTCACACCGATCAGCGCAGAGAGGAAGAATTCCGCCTTTGACATAAGGGAGCTTGTCGACGGTCTAGTTGGAAAGGAATTGCATGACGGCGATGTCCTTGTGATCTCCAGCAAGTTCATGGCCATATCGGAAGGTAGGGTTGTCTCTTTGGAATCGGTCAACCCAACAGAACGCGCAACAAAGTTATCCAAGGATTACGATGTTCCGCCAGAGCTGTGTGAGCTTATCATAAGAGAGTCGGATGAGATCATCGGGGGAGTGTCAGGGTTCATTCTCACACTGAAAAGCGGCCTTCTGACCCCGAACGCAGGCATAGACAAGTCGAATATCGAACACGGAAGGGTCGTGCTGTATCCGATGGACCCGCTGAAATCTGCAGCCGATATTGTCGACGAGATGGGATCTCGCCGAGGCGTTCGCATTGGTGTGGTCGTATCTGATAGCAGGCTGATGCCCACCAGGATGGGCACGACGGGGGTCGCTCTCGCCGCGGTCGGCTTTCAAGCAGTTCGCGACATGCGAGGGAGACCTGATCTATTCGGTAACCTTCTCAAGGTAACACGACAGGCCATCGCGGATGACCTTTGCTCTGGCGCTCAACTTGTCATGGGAGAGGCAGCCGAGGCAACTCCGATAGTGCTGGTCCGAGGGCTGGACGCCTCGCTCTTGGGCGACTATAGATACACGATGAAGGACTTCGCAATCCCAGTCGACCAGTGCGTCTTCATGAGAAGCCTGGGCTACAGGGGCAACCAGAAGACAGACTTCAATTGATTCCGTTCTTCAAGGGTGTCTTCTCCGACGACTTGATTGGCAGCTCCAAGGCCATCTCGATTCTCTCCTCCTGGGACGCCGCCAAGACGAGGATGAAGAAGAGGTTCCTCCACCCGTCCCTCGTCAAGAAGGCAGCCTTTTAATCAGCATAGAGAGAGGTTCCTCCGACCCTGGAATGGCGCTCAGCAGACCTAGGACGAAGCTGATCGCCTACGCGGCGACCTTCGCTGCCCCATACGTCATATTCAGGGTGGTCCCCATCTCCATGCTCATCGGGTCGAGCGGCTTCATACCACTGAGCGATGCCCTCGCTCTCACCTACGCCCTCCTCCTGGGCCCCGTCGCCGGCTCCATCAGCGTAATCCTGGGCACCGTCATCGCCTATTTCTTCGGACACCCTCCGATCTTCCTAGGGCTGGACTTCCTGACGCCCGTAACGGCCGTGCTGGCCATGAGCCTCATGGCCCGGAGGAAGCACCTCTGGATGATCATAGTGGCCTTCGCAGCGCTGCTCATCGCCTTCAACCTCTCTCCGATGACTCTTCCCTTCATCTACATCCCGGTCTTGAGGGTCGCCTTCCCGCTGACCTGGCTGCACTTCATCGCCTTGGCGGTGCTGATAGCCTACACTTTCGCGACGAAGGCGCGTCCCACTCCTTCATCCGGGTTGAGGCAGCTCACCCTGACGACCGCCTCCATCGCCTTCGTCGGCCTCCTCCTGCAGCAGCTTGTTGGTTCATACGTCCTGTACGAAGGGATCCTCGGCGCCTACGAGGGATCCATATCGTCCGGTGACTGGGCCGCCATCTGGAGGCTCGCATTCGTGGTCTACCCCTTCGAATGGATCTTCCTCACCATCGTTTCTGTCCTCATAGCGGTCCCCGTCTACGGGCTCGTTTCGAAGAGGTTCTCCACGTTCGGGACCTGACCCCGCTGTAAGGTGCCTTCCTGGACATCTGATGCTGCTGGAAAAGAAATCAATAATCATCACGACGAGGGGCTGTGAACAATCGTAAGCGTACAGGATTACCAAGGCTCATTAGGTTGGATCTTCAATCTCAGGCACGAGGCCTATTCAGCTTGAAGCGGCGCTTACTACGATTGCTCGAGGCGTGCGACGCGCCTTGAACCGTACCCGAAGGAGGCTTCGTAAGTTTATAACCCGAGTCGGCTCCGAAGGAAGCCGGTCGTAGAGTGAGAAGACCGGACTTGCCTGGCAACGAGGACGACAAAGGGATCATCGCTCCGCCGCCTTCGTCGTGGCTCAATCACAACGTGTTAGGGATAAGCCTCACAAGCCTGTTCTCGGACATGAGCCACGAGATGGCTACCTCCATCCTTCCTTTCTTTATCCTGGCCGTCGGGGGGAATGCCGCCACAGTCGGACTCGTAGAGGGGGCCTCCGACGGTTCCTCCAGCCTCGTGAAGTCGTATTCCGGCTACTATTCCGACAAGTCCGGGAAGAGGACTCCGATAATGTACTTGGGCTATCTGCTCACAACCCTCCTGATCCCCGCCATCGGCTTCGTCACTTCGTGGGTGGAAGTGCTGGCCCTCCGGATGGGGGCCTGGATGGGAAGAGGCGCCAGAGGACCTCCGAGGGATGCCCTGCTGGTGGACTCCATACCACCTGGCACGACGGGCAAGGCGTTCGGCCTCGAGAGGACCTTCGACACGGTCGGAGCCGTAATAGGGCCCGCCATCGCGCTCTTCCTTATTCCCTACATCTCCTTGTCGCAGATCTTCTTCGTCTCCTTCATTCCGGGCGTGGTCTGTATGGCGTGCGTCGTATTCCTTGTCAGGGATGTAGGGAGGCGCTCCTGGGGAGGGAGGACCAGCAGGGAAGGGGAAGGCAGATCCTTCTTCTCGTCAGTGATGAGCCTTCCCAAGAACTTCAGGGTCTTCCTATTGAGCGTTGGCCTCTTTGGAGTAGCCAACTTCTCCAACGTCATCTTCACTCTTAGAGCGGAGCAGGTGCTCCTGCCTTCGCTGGGCGCCCGCGCTGCTTCGGAGTTCGCCGTCTCCCTCTACCTGGTCTTGAACGTCACCTATGCGCTCGGTTCGTTCCCAGCCGGCTATTTCGCAGACAGGACTTCAAAGAGGAACCTCCTAGCGCTCGGCTATTTTGTCTTCGCCCTCGCTTGCTTTGCTTCGGTCTTCGAAACCACCAACGTCGCAATCCTGCTCACAATCTTCATCCTTGCGGGGTTGCAGACGGCAATCGTAGATACCGTTGAGAGGGCCTACGCCTCAGACCTGATCGGTGACCCGGCTCTGAAAGGCACAGGATTCGGCGTGCTTCAGACGGTCAACGGAGTCGGGGACTTCGTCTCGAGCACCATGATAGGGGTGCTCTGGACCGTGCTTTCGCCCGCCGTCGGATTTGGAACAGTGGCTTCCTTGGCCATCCTTTCGTCGGCCCTGCTCTTGTTGATGTTCAAGCGGTGAAGAGGAGAATCGCTGGGCAAGAGAATCAAGCACATCCCGCCGCCTGTCAGCTGCATCGCGCATCATCAGTTGAACGGTGTCCTCGGTCATCCCAAGCCAGACTCTTTTGTTGGCATCCCTCTTATCTTTCACCGTTGGCGAATCGGGGTTTGTGCTCAACTCTTGATGTTGTCCCTGATTTCGATATCTGGAGCATATGGGTCGGGCTTCCCAGCGAGCTTGTTCCGCATGTTGCCCGCTATGTAGTAGTTGTTACGAGCGACGAAAGCCCCGAATCCCCATATGAAACCGGCCATGAACCAACCAAGAGGAAGTCCCAGTGTTTGGGAGGAAGCATCAAAGAGGAGCATTACGAGAAAGAAGGATGCGAATTCGACGGGCGACCACAAGGCAAACGCCAGCCTGCGAACGCCGAAGCGCCTGACAGCAAACCTGAACAATCCGGCTTCTCCCTTCCAAGGCTCACGATAGAGCTTTGAAGCGAGGATCAAGCATGACCAAGTCGAGAGGTCATCTAAAGTTACCACGATCAAGGCCGTGACGAAAAAGAAGGCGATATCGAGTTCGCTCAAGATTCTTTCCTTGGCAACGCGATCCGTCCCCCGGACCTTTAAGCGGTACCCTTGGCGAAAACGAGACCTAATTCTCGCTGATGATTACCCCCTCCTAGTTTGTCGAGGATAGGCTAGGAGTCGGGCGAGTGGCTCGGACTTGATCAACCGTGCTTCGACTGAGGCTATTGCACTATGAAGGCTGACCGAAAGGAGCCTTCCATGAGTCGAATTCGTTGCCCGAGTTGTCATTAGCCATAAGGCAGGCGGAGATACATGAGGGTTTTGAATGCTGAACGGGAGTTTTGGATGTCCATTGCCGCTGGAAAAGAAATCAATAATCATCAACCCCACGGGGCTATCAGCCGAGGCATCGAATATCGGTGGGGCGAATACCCGCGTGGATTTGAGAGCTATCAGCGGGCCGCGGCCCAGGACCTCCATCAATCCAGGAATCGGACCATCCGAAAACCTTTAGTTCAATGATATCATCACTGACAACTGCTGACATGCCAGAGAAAGAGGAGAGAACTCGTTCGGGGATCGCATGTGACATGACAGGTCTCATAACGTCCTATGGCAAGGGTGCGGAGAAGCTCTTCGGCTGGACGAGAGAGGAAGTCGTCGGCAAGCAGATGGTAACGATATTCCACGAGCCTGAAGCCGTTCAATCGCTGGTTCCAAGGCTCCTCAAGACCGCTGCCGAGTCAGGGAAGTTCGAGGAGGAAGTAACAATGGTGAGGAAGGACGGGTCGAGGTTCAGGGCGGTCCTGACAGTGCGCCCTCTCAAACGAGGAAATGAGATAACTGGCTACATGGGGCTCACCGTACCACTGAAGGGTCGATAGAAGAACGCGGCTGCCAGATGGTGCCAACATGTTGCTAGACAAGAAGCGCGATACCCACGACCGTCATTGCCAGACGTAGGCTTGGACCTGCGAAAATGGGCCTTTTCTAGTCTCAGTTTGCCCAACCTGTAGCTTAGGCAAACAGGAACAGTCCTTTCATGGGCAGTGAGGTAGTCGAAGACTTCGCAGAAGCAGCAGAACCGCTACTTCAACAGGCTCCTAGTAGCTCGCGAAAGTCAAAACCATTTTCGGTCTAGGTAGGTCGAAGGTACTCTCTGAGTCCGCAAAAAGTATCTAAAGAAGCGAGTCCACCCCTCGTTTCATCTGATTCGGAATGAGCGGAGACCTTGTTATCGAGACAAAGGGGCTTCGAAAGACCTTCGTCTCAAAGGAGAAGGGCGGGAAGAAGGAGGTTGAGGCCGTCAGGGGTATAGACCTCGCCGTCAGAAAGGGACAGATCTTCGGTTTCCTCGGCCCGAACGGCGCCGGCAAGTCCACCACACAGAAGATGCTCTCCACTTTGCTGAGGCCGACCGGCGGGGAGGCCAAGGTCCTCGGATATGACCTTGCGGAACAGCAAGAGCAGATCAGGAGGAATGTGGGCTGCGTGAGCCAGACGGGCGGAGCGGACCTGGCTTCTACGGGCATGGAGAACCTGGTCCTTCAGGCCCAGCTCTACGGTCTAGACGCCGCCACCGCTAAGAATTACACGGCAGAGTTTGTCGGGCGTTTCCAGATGGGCTCGTTCATAGAGAGACCAGCCGGGTCCTACTCCGGCGGCCAAAAGCGGCGTCTAGACATCGCCCTCGGGATGATTCACCATCCTAAACTTCTCCTTCTCGATGAGCCGACCACTGGCCTCGACCCACAGAGCAGGGCGTACCTGTGGCAGGAGATAAGGAAGCTGAAGGATGAAGGGATTACCATTTTCCTGACCACTCAGTATATGGACGAAGCCGACAAGCTCTGCGATACGATCTCCATCATAGACAACGGAATGATAATGGTGACGGGAACGCCAGGGGAGCTGAAAGGTCACGTCGGCGGGGATGCGATTGTCCTCAGCTTCCTATCAGATGAGACCGCTCGCAACGCCGAAACGCTATTGACGGAGAATTTTCAGCTAGAGGGGATTCACACCATGGAAAACTCGGTCCATCTGACAATCAGAGACGGGGAGAGGATGATGCCCGACCTTCTGCGCCTGCTCGATTCGAAGAGCCTGGGCGCCCAAAGCGTGACATTGTCCAGGCCCAGCCTGGATGATGTCTTCCTGAAGTACACGGGCCGTTCGCTTAGGGAGGATGAGAGGACGAATTGAGTGTCCTGCGTGACACGAGGTTGATGTTCGTTCGCAACATGCGGCATACCCTCAGAAGCCCGGTCTTCGTCTTCGTAAGCATGTTCCAGCCCCTTATGTACCTGTTATTCTTCATGCCTCTCCTGAACAGCCTCGGCGGAGTACCTGGATTGCCATCAGGCAAGACCGTGGACGTCTTCATACCCGGGCTCTTGGTCCTGCAGGCGCTCTTCGGCACGGCGTTCGTGGGGTTTTCGCTCATCGACGACATCAGGACGGGGGTCATAGAACGGTTCTTGGTGACTCCGGTGAAGCGCACGTCGATCCTCCTGGGAAGGGTCTTTAGGGATGCCCTTGTCCTGCTCATCCAGTGCTCCTTGATCACGCTGGTGGCCATCCCATTCGGGCTGAGCGTGAACGCGGGCGGATTCCTGCTCTCCTTGTTGCTGTACGCCTTGATCGGAGTTTCGATGGCGTCCATTTCGTACGGGTTCGCCCTCGTCTACAAGATCGAGGACCCTCTAGCTCCCACTCTGAATACCATAACGCTGCCAGTTTCACTCCTATCAGGAATAATCCTTCCTCTTACGCTCGCTCCCCTCTGGCTTCAGGACCTTGCGAAGGTCAACCCGTTCTCCTACGCGGTCTATGCCACTCGTGACTTGTTCGCAGGCAACTTTCAGAGCGTCCAGATTGTGGAGGGGTTCGGCGTCATCAGCGTCCTTGCTGTCCTCGTCTTCCTTTGGGGGCTGAGGATGCTTGAAGAGATGGCCTCATGACCGAGAGCTACCGGTACGAGCGTGGGCTAGGTCTTCGGATAAATACTAGGAGCGGGCACAGGGGAACGTGCCTCGACCGCTCAGCCCCGCCTTGAATTACAAGAATGTATAGAATTACTAAGACGGTTTATGAATTGCTAGACTTGGCTCATCTCTTCCCTCCCCTCAAATCTACAAGTCCAGACTTGAATCTGGCTTCGACCTCCTTCTCTGAAACGATTGGTTGTCCCCTCTCTGCTCTCTCAAAGGACCCGCACGATGAATGGAGAGAGACGTAGGCCCCATACTCCGTGCAGATCAGCCATCCCTCGAAGTGGGCCGCATGGGCGCAGACCACGCAATGCGGCGGGTGCACTCCTCCCCCTTCGAGATACACAACGAAGCCAGGCGGCAGCATATCCAATACCCATATCCTCAATCTCACTTTGATCGCCCACAGAGCCAGCCGACAAGGCGGGGTATCTGCGGGGGGGCTCCGCTGGAGAAGATCAATCCCAGCTTAGAGGCCTATCATTTCGAACCGACGATGATGGGGATAGGCTTCCTCCTTCTCAGGACGAAGAACGCCGCGCCTGCCACGGCAACCAGGGCGACGACGACAGCACCGCCCACCAAGGCGGTAGTCGAAGAGGAGGGAGGAGGCACGAAGGTTACCTGGACGGACTCGCTGCTGATGCCGCCAGAGGTGGCCGAAACGCTTACGGCCGTGGCCGAAGTGATCGACCCAGAGAGGGTCAGGGTGGATGTGGCTTGGCCGTTGGAGCCAGACGTGACTGTTGATGGTGACAGGACGCCAGGGCTAGATGCCGTGAAGGTGATGTTGACGCCGGCCAAGGAGGTGCCGTTCTGGTCTAGGGCCATCACCGTTACGGTGGAGCCCGATGACGAAGAAGTACGAGTCACGGTCGTGGGGCTGGCGGAGACCTGCAGGGAGGCAAGCGCCGGCGGAGGAGGCCCTGTCGATATGACAGACACGGTGCCTGAACCATAGTTCGCGACGTAGAGGTAGCCGTCGGCAGGGTCGTAGGCTATCCCATACGGCCCAGCGCCCACCGTTATAGCGCCCCTCACTATTTCGTTCGTCGCCCCGTCGATGACCGATACGGTGTTTGCATAAAGGTTGATGACGTATAGGTAGCCGTTGGTGGAATCGTAGGCTATACCGATCGGCCCAGAGCCCACCGCTATGGGGCTCCCCACTACTTCGTTCGTCGCCCCGTCGATGACCGAGACGGTGCTTGGACCAAAGTTCGCGACGTAGAGGTAGCGGTTGGAGGGGTCGTAGGTTATACCGGCCGGATATGTGCCTACCGGTATGGTGCCCACCACAGAGTTTGCAGCTCCGTCGATGAGTGAGACGGTGCCTGAGCCCACGTTGGCGACGTAGAGGTAGCGGTTGGAGGGGTCGTAGGCTATCCAAACAGGCTATTTGCCCACATCAATGGTGCCCACTCCCGTGGTGGTCGCACCGTTGTGGTCCGGAGTTGTGTTTGAACCATAGTTCGCGACGTAGAGGTAGCCGTCGGCAGGGTCGTAGGCTATACCGATCGGCTCAACGCCCACCGCTATGGCGCTCCCTACCACCTTGTTCGTGGCCCCGTCGATGACAGACACGGTGTTTGGACCAAAGTTCGCGACGTAGAGGTAGCCGTTTGAGGGGTCGTAGGCTACACTATGTGGCTGATCGCCAACAGTCACGGTGCCCACTACAGTGCCCACTGCTCCCCCCGCCCATGCCGGACTTGAGACAACAGAACAAGCGGCGATTACGAACGCCATGATGACGAGTGTCGCCACCGCTTTCTGATTCATTTGTTCAATAGCCAACACACAGTTTACCTGGTCGAAGTGATAAGGATTTGCCGTTCGGATCGTTCTCACAAGCCGGGATAGGAGCATCGGAGGCGGGTTCAAACCGGCGGATGGGGTGAGTTGACACTTCAACAGATTAGTCATCTTCAAATTATTGAAAACAATTGGTTAAATTAGCGAGTAGGATATGGAAGGCCAGCCGTCGCGGTATTAAGAGCTACTGATTGGATTGGGCAAGTTTACTCTCACCTGCAAGAATTGCCGCCTTGAGTTTGAGATCAGCGGATTACAGAGAAAGCTTGTCATTCCATGGTTTCTGTTCGGTAGTGTGCCAGGATATCGCTGGTACCTTACGCGCTGCCCTTATTGTCGCAAGAAGAGCTACAACCGCCCGTCAAGCGATACCTAGCCGCAAGACGTTCTCGAGTGAACGGCGGAGCATATCTATTGCTGCTAGAAAAGAAACCAATATCGTCAACCGCCAATCTTGGACGTGGGGTTGGACCTGTGAATGGGCTGACTTCGTTCATCTTTGTGTTATTGAAAACAACATGTTGAATGAACTGGGAGCTGTCTAAAGAGCGGTCGTAGGGGTGTCACGCACCGTTGGAACCACAGCGAAGAAGGTTTTTCATGATGCTTTGGAGCCCTTAGTCTTCCGGCGACCAGTATGGCCGCTATTGGAAAGAAGACGCCCCTGATGAAGCTGACCATCCGTCATCCCGAGCTTGGCGTAGGTCGCGTCTATGGAAAAAAACCCTCTTGAATCCGAACGCTCTAGAGGCGCCCGAGCAGTGCAGACACGACGTCGTTCGCAGACCTGTACGTCCCCTCAGGTAGGTTCTTCGCGAACCAGTCCCTGTCGGAAGAGGGTACGTCCATCATGTTGTTGCAGGCTGCGACTACCTGCGCCCTGCTGGCGGGGTAGGAGACGTGGTGTTTCAGGTGCGTAAGTTCCTCGGAAAGTTGGGACATTGTGAAAGCCGAAGCTAAACTGTGGGGTGATAACCTTTGCTAAAGAATTCCTTCCGGGATAGGGGTACAGGATGGTATGTTCAAGTGCAAGGGAGTCGGGTGGGCAGGGGCGGATTCGCGCGGATCGAAGTGGGAAAATCGACGATGTGTTTAAATCTCCACCTCAAACCCTTCGCTTGATGAAAGAGGACGTAGGACAGGCTGATTTTGGTGGCGCCATAGCCTCGGTTTCTCTTTTCTCCGGCTACGGGAAGAAGTGGCTACAGAAAGCGGTGGAGTTGGGCTATGATCTATCCTTCCAAGCGGGCCAGACGATACTTGAGGAGGGAGAGCTTGGAATCGGGCTCTACGTGATACTCTCTGGTAGGGTAGAAGTCAGGCGGAAGGGCAAGGTGCTGGCGCAGCTGGGCAAGGGTGATTTCTTCGGCGAAATGGCCGTGCTGGACATCCAGCGGAGGTCGGCCGACGTCGTCGCCGTCGAGGCAACACGCTGCGCTAGTTTCACCGACTGGGCGTTCGCAGCTCTCATAAACGACCGGCCCGAAATCCCCGCCGCCATGAAGGCCGAAATGGTCAAACGCAGAGCTGCCAACGCCTCGTCAAAGTAGCGGCAGGGGTAGCCGGGCGCCGAAGGGCGACCTAACGACCGAACCGACGAAGCTTGACCTAGGCTCCTCTGGCCTTCCCCTGGAATCCCAGAAAAGTGAACACCGCACCTATGAGAATCAGGGCCACCGCAAGGGCGTGGCCGCTGCTCAGGTTCACGGTCCCCCTCAGGAGGTCGATGCCCATCGCCACCAGCGTAACGATGAGACACAGGAAGCCAGCGTAGAAAATCTGATCCGAGGCCTTCAATCCAATCGCCCACTCGGAGCGTCGTCGTCAGTATTTAGTCTTCCGTTCCTAACCTCTCAGTTGGTGCGACGTCGTAGGTTCAAAGCCGTTTGTGCCGGCTATTTCTGCTCTTCACGGACGGTCAGTAAGCCTAAGCCATCAGGAATAGCAAAAAGAACGTTGGGTAGGGCTGATTACTTCTTGGCTTTCTTCTGAAGGTGTGCGCCGATCCGGTTGAATTCTTTGACGAAGGTGTCGTAGTCGTAGTGCTGGGCATGTATCATGGAGCTCCATCTGGATGTCATGCTTGCTAAGTAGAACACCTCCGCCATCTCTTCGTCGGAGGCCCCGTTCATCTTTGCCGCTCCAGTGTGGAAGTATTGGCAGTAGGGGCACTTGATGTTAGCCGCCACGGCCAAACCCATGAGTTCTCGATACTTGCTCGGGATCACGCTCTCTCCCAGTTGATACTTCTTGAACGATGGCCATTCGAATACAAGCGCGTCCTGCGGAAGCGCCTTCATGAAACCTGGGACGAAGCCCAGTGTTGCTTCTATGTCCTTCAGAGTCTCCTTGTATTCAGACATGTGAGACACCGGCGAAGCGGTCAATTCCTGCTACTTAAGCGGAGATGAAGAATCTGGGAAGAATGGCGGTTATCTGTAACGAAAGGCATCTAGATATCTATCGCAGCTGAAAAAGAAGTAGATGTCATCCATCGCGCACTTCAGACGTAGGCTTGGACCTGCGAATGGGCATTCAGAGTCAAGTCATGACAGAGATCGAGCGATCCTCGTGCTCAAGGTGCCGAACGTACTGCTCGGCGTCCTCCAAGGTCTCAACGCATGCCCGACCGTCATCTCGGTCGTGAGTCCAAATGAGCCCGAGATCGTCTTGATAGAGCCTCACGTGGCGATAGGACAGTTTGGTCAGCCTGTGGTTGAGTTCTTCCAAAGTCGACCCTCCTTCAGATTCTTCGAGCATCACCCATTTTTCGATCGCCGTTCTTATAAAGTCCACTCCCTGCCGGATGGACATTCGTCGGACGACGTTTCAACCCTTCCATAATGCCATCGGAGGAATGAGCTTGTCCTTTCAGGCTGAGAATGTCTCACCTGTTGCAAATCCCCTGGGCGGTCACGCCTAATCTCAACTCGCCTGGGAGCCTGTGGAAGTCAAATCCATTTTCGACCCAGACCGGGAATCAACACGGGGTTGAGATTCACAAGCCCTTCCCAGCGCCGAAGACCGAACTAGAATCTGGCCTCTTCTTGTCTACTTGACCATAGATTGCAGCACCGTAAGCCCTCCCGAATTGAACGCCTATTGATGCGTGGGCTTGGACCTGCGAAAATGGGCTGCTGTGCAGAACAGGGTACCGATGCAGCCATCTCTCTCCCATGAGCGAATTCCAGACATCAACGATGTATGGAATTCATGCGTCGAAGCATAGCAGTAAGTCAGACTTGGGAATAAATACTAGTCGGTGCCGAACCCCGAAATCACATCTGGTAGTCTGAATTGGTCGAGAACTAAGTGTTCGTATCTTAGGGTACCAACACAGCTTTATAAGACGCTCCCGAAAAAAAGTACCTATGTCTGGACCTATTGACATTGTGCTATCCATACATAATGCGTTTCGTCAAGACATCTTTCAGATTGACGACGCTGTCTATAGGATAGCGCGCAGTGGCGGAGACCTTGCTCCAGTCCTGGATCGGCTTCATATTATGGATGAGATCCTGGACTACCACGCGAGGGGAGAGGAGGAAGCGGTCTTCCCAGCCGTCGACAACCTAACGCCGCTCGTGGCAAAGGCCTACCTCATGGATCATCATTACCTTGATGCCTTGGTCGGCAGGCTGGAAGCGATGAGGGCAGCGCCAGACCCTCTCATAACAGCCCGGGCGACGGCGGCCCTGGACACGCATCTGAGGATTCATCTGGACAAGGAGGACGCCCATCTATATCCGATCCTGCGAGAGCGGACGACAGAGGAGCAGCAGGCATCCATCGTCGGAACCATGGCAAGGAAGGTGCCGCCTGAGAGAATGCCCACCCTTGTCCGGTGGCTCTTCCCCCTACTGAACCATGACGACCGTGCCGTGGTTGCGAAAGGCTGGATGTCTTTGATGCCTCCCCAGGCCTTCGCCGGGCTCAAACCTCTCATCAGAGAGGCTGTCGCTGGGGACTGGGCCGAGCTGACGCGGCGAGTCCCAGAACTAGGCACCCAGTAGGCCTGAAGGTCAACTTCAGCTACAGAAAGTTGCACAAGCAGTACATCATTCTACTTTTGGACGTCTGTTGCCGCCAGAAAAGAAGTCAATATCATCAAACGACAAACCTGGACGTAGGCTTGGACCTGCGAATGGGCTGACCCCTTCTTTGTGTTATTGAAAACAATGGGTTAGACGAGTAGAGACCCTTTTCATGTTCAGTCTTCGAGGTCGCCTAGAGCTGGAGAAGCCCAGGGTGTCAATGCAGATACTGGGCGAAGTCAGAGCAGTTCCAAGCGAACAAAAAGCCTGTCGTGCGGTAAGGAAGACAGATTCCAGCTGAAGGACAGTTCTCTCCGTATTGCGCTTCGTATCGGACTCCGCCAAACCCCAACAGCACGCCGCTAGGAGAGACGACTCTAGTGACACTGAACGTTCCAGCAATTGTACAGCCATGCCCGCTTCCGCCCAGGCAGCCACTCGCCATGAGCAATGCAACTATCGGCGCGAAGAAGAAAACCAAGGCCAGTCCTACCGCCAAGCACGCGATGATTGCTGCGTTCCTCTTTCGCACTATTCTCCCTCCACACAGTTCAATGGGTCTTCACGTTCTTATACGATGCGACCTGCTCTTAGTCTGGACGTGGGCTTGGACCTGCGAAGAATGAGCTGACAGTAGAAGATAAATGCGAAACAGACCATCCGGTATCCAGCTTTCCTGAGATACAAAAAGAACGGGGTTGGGCGACCGTTTACTCTACCATACAGGCTGTAGCTTCTCGGTCCAGCTGAGTATCTGGCCCATGGTCGAAGCCATGTAGAATTCGAAGTCGTTCCACTGTGACAGGCCGCTCGCGTAGATCATGTCTCTGACGGCTTCAGCGTTGGGTGCTTCCAAAACCCAGAGTATCTTGTGGCCCGGATCGAGATGGTGTATGACTTCCGGCTTGACTTGGTATTT
>JBEKZX010000033.1:0-16327 GCA_049509455.1 Conexivisphaerales archaeon | reverse complement strand
CTTAGCAACATCGACGGGATGGAAGTCAACTATGGCCACGTCCGGCTGAAGGACCGGTCGGCAGCCAAACTCCCTTTGTGAACACCTGACCGCATTCATTCTCTGTTTGGCTGTCAACTGGCAAACCTTCCTCTTGAAAGGGAGTGGTCTTGTGTTGGCCTCGATCAGGATATTCGTACGTGGGAAGAACGCATGGCTAGGCCACTCGTTGTCTATTCTCGCTTCGACGGAGGGGATGCTATGACGTCGTTTTCAAGAGCTCTCGCTCCAGCCACGTCAGCCAACCTAGGTTCTGGCTTCGACGTGTTGGGCGTAGCCCTGGACTGCCTCCATGACGTCGTAGGCGTGGAGGTCGTCAGCGGCGAAGGAGTGCGCATCGAGGCCACCGGAAAGGGCTCGCGCTCGGTCCCAATCGATCCGGGTCGGAATACGGCCGGAGTTGTTGCGAAGGAGCTCCTGGCGGCATCGCGGGAGAGGCGCGGGCTCAAGCTGACCATAGAGAAGGGGATAGCTCCCGGAAGCGGGCTCGGTAGCAGCGCGGCGAGCGCGGCCGCGGCCGCCGTGGCGGTGAATGAATCTCTCGGCCTAGGCCTGTCACTGATGGAGCTGGTGCCCGTGGCCGCAAGAGGGGAAGTCGCGTCGGCAGGCGCACCACACGCCGACAACGTAGCCCCTGCCCTGTTGGGTTATTTCACCTTAGTGAGGTCGTACGATCCAATCGACGTAGTGCAGCTCCCCTCGCGTGGTGTCGTGGAGTTTGTAGTTCTCATCCCGTCGATTGGAAAGAAGGACACGGCTGCCATGAGAGCCGTCCTCCCCAGAAGCATCGAGCTGTCACAGCTCGTCTATAACGTTGGACGGGTCGCTTCTCTCGTGGCGGGCATCGTCACGGGTGACTTGGAGCTGATGGGAAAGGGCATGTCCGACGCCGTCATCGAAAGCGCGCGGTCCCACTTCTACCCAGGGTTGCAGGACGCGAAAGAAGAGGTCCTTCGGTCGGGAGCAAAGGGGGTGGCCCTGAGCGGTGCGGGCCCCTCATTGATAGTGCTGGTTGGAAGCGGCCAGAAGAGCAAGGACGCAGTTGCTTCGGCTGGTATCGCTGCCTTCGCGCGCCATGGAATCTCTTGCGAGGCCCTAGTGACCCGGCCAGGGCCAGGAGCCAGGCTGATCAGGGGAGACCCTGCTTGATCTTGAAGTGCGTCACCTGCGGCCACGAGCAGGACGCCGATGCCGTCGCGTACCGATGCCCCAAGTGCGGCGACCCGCTGGAAATCAGGCTCGACACTGAGAGGATCAGGGAGGTCGCCCGAAGCTCCTGGCGCGAGCGTCCCATCTCGGTCTGGCGGTATAGGGAGGCGCTGCCAATCCATGACGAAACAAAGATAGTCTCGCTGGCCGAAGGGGGCACAGCCCTTCACAGGTGCGAACGGCTGGGAGAGAAGCTGGGCCTGCGGTCACTCTTCGTGAAGAACGAAGGGGAGAACCCGACGGGCTCCTTCAAGGACAGGGGAATGACCGTCGGGGTGACCAGGGCGGTCGAGATGGGCGTCAAGACCCTTATTTGTGCCTCCACTGGAAACACATCAGCTTCTCTGGCGGCCTATTCTGCAAAGGCCGGAGTGCGCTGCGTAGTCCTCGTTCCTTCGGGCAACGTGGCGCTGGGGAAGATGGCCCAGGCCGTCATTCACGGTGCCCAGATACTACAGGTCAGGGGGAGCTTCGACGATGCCATGGGCCTTGTGCAGGAGCTGTCTCTCCGACACACTGAAATCTACCTCCTGAACTCGATAAACCCGTTCAGGATCGAAGGCCAGAAGACAGCTGCCTTTGAGATTTGCGACCAGCTGGACCCGGCGTCGCCGGACAGCGTATTCCTTCCAGTCGGAAACGCGGGGAACATTACAGCCTACTGGAAGGGCTTCAACGAACTGGTTGACCTGGGCTTCACGCAGTCCCTGCCAAGAATGATGGGGATACAGGCGGAGGGGGCTTCGCCCATCGTGCGCGCCATCAGAGAGGGCAGAGAGGAGATAGTTCCCGAGCCGAGGCCCGAAACTGTGGCGACTGCGATCAGGATTGGGTCACCGGTCAATTGGAAGAGGGCGATGAGGGCCATCAGGGATTCAGGAGGGGCGGCGGAAGCCGTCTCAGACGGCGAGATACTGGAGGCGCAGAAGCTCCTCGCAAGGCTCGAAGGGATATTCGTGGAGCCGGCTAGCGCTTCCTCCATCGCGGGGCTGGCCAGGTTGGTAGGCGACGGCAAGGTGGATCGAAACGAAAACATCGTCTGCGTTGCAACGGGCCACGGCCTAAAGGACCCGGGCGCCGTCTCCGGGATGTCGAGTCCGCTGGTGATGGATGCCTCGATGGAGTCCATCGAACGATGCCTCGGCCTCTTCGAAGCATCGAAGGCGCCTGTTTCTCAGGGAGGGAAGTGAGCTGAGGATCGTACTGCTCGGCTTCGGCGTGGTCAACCAGAGCCTCGTGAAGATGCTGGTGACGAGGAAGGAGGAGCTGCTCGACCTCCATGGCTTCCGCCCGCGGATTGTCGCCGTCGTCGACCGCGGAGGCGCCGCCGTGAACCCAAAGGGGTTAGATCTTGCGACCCTCCTCAGGAGCAAGGCGGAGGAGGGAACAGTGGCGGCCGTTCCGGGCTTCGGTCACCCTTCCCTAGGCCCGATGGAGGTGATACGAGACGTAGCCGCCGAGGCTGTCGTGGAGGCCACGCCCACCGACTTGCGTAGCGGTGAGCCGGCCATTTCTCACATCAAGGCGGCCTTCATGGCCCGGAGGCACGTGGTGACTTCCAACAAGGGACCTCTGGCGCTGGCTTTGCCGACTCTGGAGGGGCTGGCCAAATTCAACCACGTATCCCTGAGATTCAGCGGCACGGTGGGGGGAGGGACCCCGGTGCTGGAGATCGGGAGGTTCCTCCAGGGCGACAGGGTGCTGGCGATAAGGGGCATCCTCAACGGCACCACGAATTACGTTCTCACCGAGATGGACGAGAGGGGCATCTCCTTCGATGAAGCTCTAGCCGGGGCGCAAGAGCTGGGCTATGCCGAGGCGGACCCTTCCGGTGATGTGGATGGAGTGGACTCGGCCGCGAAGCTTGTGATCCTCGCCAACTGGACGATGAAGAGGAAGTGCACATTGAAGGACGTCGACGTGACTGGCATTCGCGGGGTCACCTTGGATGACATGCGCCGCGCCAGGGCCGCCGGCCGCACCATCAAGCTCTTGGCTACCATAGACGGCGGGTTGAAGGTCCGGCCTACGGAGATGGACAGGCAGAACCCGCTTGCCGTCAGCGGCGTGCTGAACGCCGTGACCTTCGTGTCGGAGTTCGCCGGCGAGGAGACCATAGTGGGAAGGGGCGCTGGAGGCCCCGAGACCGCCAGCGCCATCCTCAGGGACCTCATCGAAGTGAAGCAGACCCTTGCCGAAACGACCTCCGCCTTGAGCTGAGAGTTGAGTAAGATGAAGTACATCATGAAGTTCGGTGGAACCGCCGTCGCGACCGGCCCTAGGATACGGAAGGTAGCCAAACTTATCCAGACCTACAGGACCCAGGGCCATCAGGTCGTCGCCGTGGTTTCAGCGCTGGACGGAGTCACCGAGGACCTCGTGATGGCGGCTGAGCGATGCCAGGAGGGCGACGGCCCTTTCATAGAAGAGTTCAGGAACGGGATCCTCTCCAAGCACCTGGGAGTGGCCGAGGGTGCCGTCGCGGACCGCCGGTCCCTGGACGAGATCAAGGTTGACATCACGACGAAGGTGGCCGACCTGCACAAGGTGCTGACGGGAGTGGCCTACGTGCGAGAGGTGTCCCCCAGGTCGAAGGACAACATCCTCTCGTTCGGCGAAAGGCTCTCCACTCCCATAGTCGCGGCAGCCCTGAGCTCCTTGGGCGTGCCAGCTAGGTCCCTTACTGGGGGTGAGGCGGGGATTCTCACGGATTCGAACTTCGGGGAGGCGCATCCGCTGAAGGGTGTGACCTACGCTGAGGTCGAACGTAAGGTCTCCTCGCTCCTGGCGGAAGGCGTGGTTCCGGTCGTCGCCGGGTTCATCGGCGAATCCCAGGAAGGCGCCATCACCACCCTGGGAAGGGGTGGCTCGGACTACACGGCCACGCTGATAGGGGCCGCCGTATCGGCCGATGAAGTTTGGATTTGGACCGATGTGGATGGGCTGATGACGTGTGACCCGAGGATCATGCCTGATTCGGCCGTCCTGCAGGAGCTGTCCTTCCAGGAAGCCGTCGAGATGATCGTCTTCGGGGCCAAGGCGATGCACCCGCGGGCGCTGGAACCGGCGCTGGAAGCCGGTATCCCCGTCAGAATAAGGAACGTTTTCAACCCGAAGAACCCGGGGACGCTCATAGTCAAGGATCAGAAGGTTAGGGCCCACAGCCCCGTCAAGGCCATGACCGTCGCCAGGAACGTGGGGGTCGTGACCGTCAGCGGGGCGGGCATCGTTGGCGTCCCCGGGACCGCAGCGAAAGTGTTCGAGATCCTGGGCAGGAATGGGATCAACATCATGATGATTTCACAGAGTGTGTCAGAAGCCAACATCTCTTTCGTGATCAGGGACAGCGTGCTCGAGAAAGCTGTCAGCGCTCTCGAGATATCGCTCCTCGGGAGCGGTCTGATTCGCGAAGTGACCTCTGAAGATGGCGTCTGCGTAGTCTCCGTGGTGGGAGCCGGGGTTAAGGACACCCCAGGCGTAGCGGCTAGGGTGTTCTCGGCCGTCGCCAAGAAGGGGGTCAACGTGAGGATGATAGCCCAGGGCTCTTCGGAGATGGGCTTCTCACTCGTCGTCAAGGAGTCCGACAGCACGTCTTCGATACAGGCCATCCACGCCGAGTTCGATCTCGCCAGGGCCGAGCGATAGAGACTTCCCTTGCCGACCGAGTCGCCGTCCCGATGGACGGGGTACCCCATATCTCTTGCAAGCTTGGATTTCGCTATCCCAGACCGGGGGCTCCCTCCCTCTATTCTGGATGCGCGTGCGGATGAGAGTGGGACAGGGGGCCATGCCTGTGCGCATGCTCGTGAATGAGATTGGCTCTCAGGAGAAGGTCAGTGTCTTCAAGGAGCTCCTCCGTCTGACCTTGGGCGACCATCCTGTGCTGCTCGTCGAGGATTATGCAGCGGTTGGAGGTCTCGTAGGCTAGCTCCAGGTCATGCGTAGCCGTCACGATGGTCTTGCCTCCCTGATTCAGCTCCCTGAGGAAGTCCTGTAGCCAAACGCGAGTGCGGGGGTCGAGGTCCGCGCTGGGCTCGTCCAGCAGGAGGACGTCGGGAGCCGATGAGAGGACGGCCGCAATAGCCACCTTTCTCTTTTCACCTTGGCTCAACGCCTGAGGGCTCCTGTCTTTGAGGCTCAATATCCCCAGGAGCGAGAGGACGTCGTCTACACGCCTCTGCGCTTCGCCCTGGTCCAACTCTAGCTGGAAAGGAGCGAAGGACACCTCCTCCCAGACCACGGGCGAGAAGAGCTGAGAATCGGCGTCCTGGAACACCATCCCCACCTTACGTCTGAAATAGCGGGCATACTCACTTCTGTTCAGCTCCATTCCTCCTTCGGTCAGAGGAGACCCGAAGGCTTTGATGGTCCCCCGCGAGGGGAAGATCAGAGCGTCCATCAGCTTGAGGAGCGTCGATTTCCCAGATCCGTTCGCTCCCAGTATGGAGATGGAGTCCCCCTGCTTGACTTCCATGGAGACGTTCCTGAGCGCGGGACGGCCTCCGGCATAGTCATAGCAGACACCGTCGAGCCGGTAGACGGGCTCTCCTTCTTGGGCCATGTCATATCACCGCGACGTTGCGAATTGTCAGGAGGATGAGTGCGATCATGATGAGGAAGCCTAGAAATGCCCAGTCGAACGGCTCGGATCGGAAGGCCGTGGCCTTCCTCACCCTGCCGTCGTAACCCCGGGAGATCATGGCCAGGTTGACAAGTTCGCTCATGTTCATCGAGCGACGGAACAGAACTCCGATGATGGAGCCCAGCCGCTTCCTCATGTCCCCGGTCCGCTCGGGCCTCAGCATCCTGCTCTTCATCGCCAAGGACATATCCTGTGCGATTCCGACGAGGACGAAGACGTATCTGTAGGTCATCCCGAGTACCATGACGAAGGCCCTGGGGACCTTCAGGCTTTCGAGCGAGGCCAGCAGGTCAGTCCAGGGGGTCGTCATAGCCAGAAGCACGACGAGCGATACGGCAGCGCCAGTCCTCATGACGAAGAGGATCGCGCCGGTCACACCTTGGACCGTCAACGCTATCGTCCAGGGGGACACCAGTGGGCCCAGAACCTGCCCCCTTGTCAAAAGCACAAGAAGAGGCTTCCCCGGGACTACGAAGCTGAACATGGCTGGCGCTGCGATGACCAAGGTGAACAGTGGAACGAAGAGCCAGACCCTCTTCAGATAGTAACCGAGCCTTACGCTCGAGGCGACCGCCAGGAGCAAGGTGACGGCGATGACGGCCAGCACCCATTCCACGCGGGTGACGAAGATGACGCACACGAGGAGGGCCAGCATTCCCACGAGCTTGAAGCGCGGATCGACGGACTGCAGCAGCCCTTCCGCCCTTGCGTATCCTTCCGAATAGCTGGACTCACTGAAGAAACTGGCGAAGGCTCCTATCATCCAGTCTAGAGTGCTCTTCTTGCCTGGGCCGGAGGCGGTGGAGGGTGGACAGGGACCGGTGGCTGATCCCTGCTTCAACCATTCAGGAATCGCGTTGGGCCCCCTCCCCCTTAGAGCGGATCCTGTACCACCCAAACAAAAGGAGGCCGAGGACGGATGTGCCCACGGCGGCCGAGAGCACGTATGCCAGGCTCAGCGACGTGAAGCTGGCAAGCCCCGGCAGGCTGTAGCCCGCCATAGGAGCGCTATACAGTCCCTCCATGCCCGTGAGCCCAGCAGGAGCGAACCTGACCAGAGACTCCAGCTTGCTAGCCCCCCATTCGGCGAAGGCCTCGCCCGGGGCGAGGAGGCCCAGAGGGACCAGCACCACCAGCGCGCCCAGGAGGATCCAAAGCCTCCTGGTCCAGGAACGGCCATCGGACGATGTCATCCCCTCCACCTTCGCGACGGGCACGCTGGCTGAAAGGCTCGGGATGCTCCTCGTGATGCTGGGGGCCAGCAGGGAAGGGTCGGACCGTAACAGATAGGACACTAGGAAACCAGTCGCCGCCGCGTCGACTAACCCGAAGATGAGCCCGTACGATATGAACATGGCAGGAATGGTCACCGACAGCGGGAAGGGAGCATACAGTGGAGTGCCGTCCGCGGTGTGGTACAGCAAGGGCTGGAGTCCGAGCTCCACAGCACAACAGAAGGCGGCGGCGTTCAGGCCGATATATGCGGATGCGGCCGCAGCCAGCCAACGGCGGCGAGAGAGGAGAGGTGCGCGCGCAGCCAGCACCCTGTAGACAAAGTAGCTGACGAAGGACATTACGAGGCCCATGTTGAAAGAGTTAGCTGCGAATGTCGTTATCCCCCCGTCACCGAACAGGAGCGCCTGAATCAACAACGCGCCAGTGACCCCTAGGAAGCCGCACCACGGGCCCAGGGTCAGGGCCAGGATGGCCGCGCCCACTGCATGGCCCGTCGTCCCGCCGGGGGCGGGGAAGTTGAACATCATGATGATGAACGAGAAGGCCACGCCGAAGGCGAGCCATGGTATCTGCCTGGTCTTGAGGCTCCCTTCGACCTTCCTGGACGCGAGGAACCACAAGGGAATCATGATGACGAAGAAGAAGACGCACGTAAGTGGTCCAAGGTATCCGTCGGGAATGTGCACGACCCATGCGAGGCGCTGCGACGGTATTAAAATCTTTGTCGTTGGTAATACTAATCTAGTTTATAGCTTGCTTGAGTAATACCGGAGGCAGATTGATGCACCCAAGAGGAGGTGTGGCCAGAGTGAGCCTGTCACTTCCACCCGAGCTATTGTCCAAGTTCGACGAGGCGGCGACCAGGGCTGGCTTCAAGGATCGCTCGAAGGCCCTGCAGGCGACGATGCGAGACTTCATAACGGAGCAGGCGCAGACTCTACGAGACGACAGCCCGATCACCGGTTCGCTCTTGGTCCTTTATGACCACGAAACGAGGGGGATTGATGCGGCGCTGACGGACTTGGAGCACCATAGTATGAGGCTAATCACCTCTTCCATACACGTACACATGGATTCCAAGCGATGTCTGAAGATAATAGTCCTCCGTGGGCGGTTCGGGGAGATGAAAGTCTTAGAACGAAACCTCAGGAATTTGAGGGGCGTGCTTCAGCTCAGAGTATCCTTCCTCAAGACGGAATCCGATTGACCTGCAGAAGCGGACCTTTAGCCCTATATCTCTGCTTGAGCGCCTTGAGAGCAGACTGCCGCTAGCAGCTTTCGCGAAGCCAGGCCGGCAAAGGACGCCCTCAGCGGACGAAGAGCGCGTTGCATACCTGAATGCTCCTACTAGGAGGGCTATCCGAGAAGGATCCCCCAGTTCCCCTAGGAGCCTGGTCCGTTCAGGAACGGCGCAATCCTCCCTATGAGGGATTCCTTGGGAGCGGCGCCGACTATTCTGTCCACTACGTTCCCGCTCTGCGATATCAGTATAGTCGGGATCCCCTCTATTCCGAAGCGGTACGAGGTCCTGGGGTTCTCGTCCACGTTCATCTTCCCCAGGACGAGCTTTCCTGCGTTTTCCTTCGCGATCTCCTCCAAGATGGGTGAAACCCAACGGCAGGGACCGCACCATGGCGCCCAGAAATCGACCAGCATCAGCTTCTGACTGCTCAACGTCTTGTCGAAGTTGGCGTCGGTCAGCTCCACGATATTGTTTGAAGTCCCCTCCTTTGCCTGCGAATTCTCCTTCTCCCACTGCTTCCTCCTCTTATCAAGGAGCGCAGCGATGTCATCTTCAGCTTCACTGTTCATTTAAGCCCGCCGCGGAGCTCGATGGTGTCTATTCCCGGCCTAAAAAAGTTGCCGGGATTTTATCCTTACATCCGCACCTCTGGCCGCCGTCTCTGACAATCTTTAACCGTAGGTGCCATCCTTGAAGGGCCAGAGGGTCCTTGCAGCTCATCCGCAGAGGACCGGCGTTCCTCACCGTGTGGGCGTTCCGAGTGGTCGCCCTCCTGGCCCTACTGTATTCGCTATACCTTATTCCTCGCCAACAGTTCTGGATCTCGCCCCTTGGCGGTACCAGCCCCTTCTCGGTGGGCTCAGCCAGCGTCCTCTACCTCCTGTCGCAGTATCAGTTCGCGCGCGAAGGCCGTGGAACAGGGGACTCAATCATCCTCGGCGTCCTCTTCGCCAACGCCTTCCTCGAGGCTTACGAGATCATCTATCACTTCACCTTTCCGATATACTCCCTCCAGTTCCCGTTCCTCAAGGGAACCGATGTCAAGTTCCTCGTCGTCGAGCTTACCATGGTCATCCCGTTGTTGCTCGTCAGGAAGCATCTTTCCTTCAAGAGGGTCAGCGCTTGCGCACTCGCTGCGTTCATCCTCAGCATGCTTGTTTGGGTCCTCTTCGGCTTCCCGCAATACTTTGCGAGCGGCTTCTTCATTCCACCCGTCCTGCACACCGCCGACCCCTACCATGTGGCCCTCGCGCTCAACTACGGCTCCAAGATACTCCTGGCGGTATTCTTCGTGACGCTACTCAAGATTAGGAGGCCAGGTCGCGTCGCCTTCTGGAGAAGGAAGTCCAAGCCCCTGCCCGCCGAAGGCACCGCGAACGCCGCCTGAACTTTGCTGAAGGGTTTATAGCCCTCCGCGGGGAACGAATCCCCGATTGGGCATGGTCGTTCAGGTGAAGGAGATCATGGTCAAGAAGGTCACTTCGCTAGCAATCGAACGCAGCGTCCGGGAGGCAGCAGAGCTGATGAGTAGGGCCGACGTGGGCAGCATACTCGCCGTCGTCGACGAGAGGCCAGTGGGCATCGTGACCGAAAGGGACATCGTGCGGAAGATAGTCGCCGAGGGTGTGGACGCTTCGAAGATCCGCGTCGCCGAAGTCATGTCAACTCCGCTGGTCACCGTCGCTTCGACCGCCTCCATCGAAGAAGCTTGCGAGCAGATGACGACTTACAAGATACGTTATCTCCCCGTTGTGGAGGAGGACGACATAGTGGGCATCATCGCAGCAAGAGATATCGCCATGGCGTTGGCGAAGGAGCAGAACTTCGAGGACGTCAGGCTGAACGCTCTCGCCGGGGTGAAGTTGGGCGCGCTCCCTTCCCCTTACGACTGAAGGATCAGCCCATGGCGACGGTTCAACCTAGGAGGCGACGGCTTCGGATGTGCCTCTAAGGCTGGCAGAGAGTGCCTTCCAAGGGAGTCACTGCTGAGCGCTCGTTGCCGGTTACCCAAGTCATAATAAGCCTCTACGATATCGAAAACGTTCCAGGTGCCGTAGAGTTGGCAGAGTTCAGCAGGAAATGGAAAGCCTCGGAGGAGCCTGGCCTGAAGGACAGGCTCAGCGGGTTCTTCAGGTCGGACGGACCGCTCAAACCCAAGATAGAGACCGCCAGCAGGGGCCTCCAGTCTTACATAGCCTTGCTTGACTCGACCAGCAGCAAGCTGCGAGACCGAGACGCCGTCATCTTCTCCAAAGTGGTCCACTACATCCAAACCCGTGACGGTCAGCACGCTGCCGTCTACGCCAACGAGCTCGTGGAGCTCAGGAAGCTCGAAAGGCTCATCTCATCGGTGCAGGTAGCCTTCGAAGGCATCCTGCAGCGCCTGAAGACGGCCACGGATCTGGGCGACGTAGTGACCATACTGGCACCTGCCGAGGTCATCTTGAAGAACGTAAGGCCAGGGCTTCAAGGAGTCATCCCCGAGGCAGAGCGGGAGATATCTGAGGTCGGCGATCTCCTCAGTAGCGTCATCAGCGATGCCGGGATCGTAGGCGAATCCGGCGTCAACTTCGAAGCTGCCAACGAGGACGCCGAAAGGATCCTGAGGGAAGCAGAAGGGCTAGCCGAAGAAAGGATGAAGGACAAGTTACCCGAGGTCCCTCGTTTCAAGTACACCGAGGAACAGGGATACGGCCAGTAGTGCCAAGCGCTGTGGCCGCCTACCGCATGGAGCCTATAGCCAGCGGCGCCACTGGACCGCCCTCAAGGCACATATCAGTCGGGATGGTTGAACGGGAACACCCCTCGGGCTTCAAAGAGGTGGAGGACATGCAGCACGTCAGGCGGCCGAACGATGGAGGCTCATCGCTTCGTATCCTGCAGGTAAGCACCCCTCAAGTGGAGCCTTGACCCTTCGATAGTGGGGGCCCAGATGCCGGAAACCGGTAGGATCAGGGATTCTGTTGCTGGCGGACGCACCCAATCCGGAGGCCTTTGCATCTCCGATCAGCTCTTGATTATCCTTAGCGCCGTGGTCCTCATCTCGGACGTCCTTCAATTTGGAGCTGCCGCCAACGTCTTCGTCGTCATACATGCAATGTGTGTGATGCTTCCCCTGGCTTTGATTTGATTCGTTTGGTTTCTGACGGGAAGACGGTTCGCCATCGCATTGTTGGCCCTGCTGAGCCGGCTAGCATGTTACTAAGAACAACATAACAATATATACCCCTTTTAATAACTGGTTCTGTCGTGCCTATCGTTAGCCTTTCGTTCCCAGAGCAGATGATAAAGGAGATGGACGAAGTCCAGAAGTCGCTGGGCTTCACCGGCCGGTCCGAGCTCGTTAGGTCCGGCATCCGTCTGCTCCTTCAGGATGTCAGGGACAAGAGCTCCATAACGGGCAACGTGAGCGCCGTGGTCGTGCTCACCCACAACGAGGAGGACGAGGAGGCGGTGACGCGAATCAAGCACAAGTTCGACGGCATCGTGCGCACCCACATCCACAACAAGACCGCCAAGAAGAGATGCGTCGAGCTCTTCCTCTTGGAGGGAGCCGGCTCCTACGTGACCTCCATGACCAAGGAGTTTCAAAAGGAGGACGGCATACGCAGCGTGAGACTTCTGATCATCTGAACACGTGCAAGCGCTTCTTATTCAGTCATCACTGAGACAGAAACACTACGAGCTTCTTGAGGAGCATCACGACCAGAAGCATCGCCAATGCTACCAAGACGATGGCGCCCCCCGGAGCTGCGTTCGGCATCAGCAGCGAAAGGAGAAGCCCAAGGACCACCGCCGCCACGCCGAACACCGGGGAGATGAAGATGGTCTGCTTGAAGGAGCGGGCTACCTGCATGCTCGACAGGGCGGGCAGCACCAGGAGCGCCGATATGAGGAGGATCCCGACTATCGGGATCGAGACGACCACGGCTATCCCCGCAAGCACAGCGAGGAGGTAATCGTACTTCCAAGTCACGATGCCCGCCGCCTGAGCTTGCACTTCGTCGAACACGGTGTAGAGGAGCTCCTTGTAGAAGAAGATGAGGAAGGCGGCGGCCGCGATGGTCACGACGATGGCAGCGTAGATCTGCTGCCATGTCACCAGCAGGATGCTCCCGAAGAGCAGGCTGTTCAGGGCGAACCCGTAGTTCAGGGTGACGCTCGTGATGAATATCCCCGAAGCGAGGCCCAGCTCGAGGAAGACCGCCACGGCCGCGTCTCCTGCCAGCCTCCGGGAACGGATCACCTTGGTGATCATGATCGAGCCCATGACGACTATCGCGCCTCCTATCCAGTACGGGTTAAGGCCGGAGAGAGACGGGAAGAGGCTGCCCACCGCCAGGCCGATGGCTATGCCGCCATAGGCCGTATGGGCCAGCCCATCCCCTATCAGCGAAAGCCTCTTGAGTACGATGTAGACGCTCAGCATCGAGCTGAGGAGGGCGACCACGATTCCTATGATGAACGCCCGCTGCACAAAGCCGGCGGACAGGTAGCCGAGGAGGGAGCTAAGGATGCTCTCCATGCTCCACGACCTCTATGGGGTACCCGTAAGCCCTGGATAGTATCGAGCCCGCATCAAAGTCCTTCGTCTTCCCGTCGAAGTACAGCGTCCTGTTGACGCAGACTATCGTCTTCGCAAGCCTCGTCACCACTCCGATATCATGCAGCGAGAGGATCGTCGTGATTCCAAGGTCCTTGTTCAGATGCTCAAGTATGGAGTAGAACTCGCTCTTAGCATGAGCGTCCACCCCGCTGGTGGGCTCATCGAATATCAGCAACTGGGGGTCGCCAACCAGGGCCTTCGCCGTGAACACCCGCTGCAACTGTCCACCTGAGAGTTCGTTGATGCTCCTTCGTCTGAGGTCGCCGATGCCCAGGCGCTCCAGGGCCTGGGCCGCCTTGGCGTGATCCTCCGCGTCGAACCAAGGAAAGTGATTGGAGAGGGGAACTCTCCCCAAGAGCACGGTCTCGTAGACTGTCGCCGGGAAGTTCCAGTCCTTGGTATGAGGCGTCTGAGGCACGAACCCTACCTTCCTGAGGCTCTCAGCCGACACGGGAGCTCCGAAAAGCTTGACGTAGCCTGCAGTGGGCTTCACGAGCCCAACTATGACGCTGAGGAGAGTTGACTTGCCGGCGCCGTTCGGGCCGATGAGGCCGAGGAAGTCGCCTGCTTGTACCTTCAGGGAGATGTGTTCGAGGGCGACGATATCTCCTGGGTACGTCACCTGAACGTCATGGAGTTCCACGACGGGCTGAGCGGAACCCTGAGCCAAGTTCTGCCGTCCGCCGTCATGAATCGATTCGGCGGACTTTACGCTTTCCATTTCCGGCTTCCCCTCTTTCAAGCCAATCAACCTCCCAAGTGGTTCAGAGCCAACGTTAGGACCAGCAGGTTCTGCGCCATCAGGGTCAGGTAGGTCTGCCCTTGCGCCTGCTCTTGGGGCGTGAGACCCTCTATCGGGTTCATCGGGACAAGCGTGGCGTTGGTCTGGCTCGCTATCGCTTCGGGCACGGCCGCGTTCTCAAGCGATTCGTAGCCGACGTAGAGTAGGTGGTTCTGGTTTATCGCGTTGACGACGTTGGTGATGTCAGCAGCAGTGGGCTCCTCTTCGAAGGGACCGAAGACCGGAATCTGCGTCAAGTTGTACTGCTGGGCCAGGTAGCCGAAGGCCGTGTGGAAGGTGACGAAGTCCCTCGTAGCGAGGTTCGAGCTGGCCAAGCTCTTGAACTGCTGGTCCAACGATTCGAGCTTCGCGTCGTATGTGTTGGCGTTGGCCGTGAAGTAGGCCGCGTCAGAGGAGTCCGCCTTGATGAGCCCTTTCAATATGTTCTGAACCATGGTCATCGCATCGACCGGATCGAGCCAGATGTGGGGGTCGATGGCCCGATTGGCCACCTGGAACTGCGGCGGGACCGTTATGAGGGTGACGTTCTGGCTGCAGTCCACCACCACAAGGTTTGGATTGTCGGCAGCGGCTATCGCCTGCTGCGCCCAAGGCTCCAGGCCTGCCCCGTTCAGTATGAGGACGTTCGCCGACGCAATGGCCTCTATGGCTGCCGAGGTCGGCTCGAAATCGTGGATGTCCTCTGTTACGGGAACCAGGAGCGAAACGCTGACCTTGACACCTCCGACGTTCAGGGCCCAGTCTTGGAGGGGGAAGAAGGAGGCCAGGACCTTGAGCGTGGGGGTATTGGAACTGGGGCCGGGGGACGACGTCGAGCCTCTCGTATAGACTAACACGTATGCTCCGAACGTCGCGGTCATTATCAAAAGGATGACGATAACCGCCCACAGGCGTCCGGTCCTGGCTTCTCCTGTGCCCTCTGCTCCCATCATACTCGACTCGTCCTGACGTTCTAATAACTATTACTAAGTCATTATTAAAGATGGCTCCTGACTTCAACGTATGTTATTAAAGCAGATGCAGTCTGAATGGATGCTGATGTCCAGCAGGATCGATTTGTCCCGGGAGAGGCACGGAGCATCGCGTCGGATTGTGGTCCCACTCCCTTCATCGCGTCTAGGGCGCTTCAGGACTCTCTGCGGACGGCGCCGGCCTCGACCTCTTGGGCGCGAAGAATCAATTGTCCAAAGGTGTGCCCCGTACTGTTGAGGCGTAGCCGGCAGGACCAGAACCAGATTTGATTCTGGTTCAGGGCTTGGCTGACCGGAACGGTGGGACCTTTATCCCCGCACTCATGATAGTCTTGGCGTGCGCTTCAAGTCTCAAGTGATATCTTGCCGTGTCGTTACCCATCGAAGCATCAGATGATATCTTCACATCAGAGTATGCCTTGTAGTTCCACTTTGAGCCGGCCAAACGTCAGTCCCGCTTAGAAGCGGATACACGTCCACCCGGGCCCCTCAGGTGACGACAGGCAGACTCACGTAAGGAGGAAACCAACTCTGTCTCCATGGCCGTCAGTTGGTCCCAGATGCCTGTGAGGTCATACGGGAATGGCCCCAATGAGGTGTCCAATCAGGTAGCCCACGAACCCGGCTGATAGTCCGATTAACGTCATCTCTAAGCCGCTCCACCATATAGAGCCCACCGTCGTTTTCGCTTCGTATGCACCGATGAAAAAGAGCACCGCCCCACCAAGAATCGCTGACGCGATCGCCCCGGAAGATATCGTCGCTGCCGTAACGAAGAAGAACGGAATCAACGGTATGATCGAGCCGAAAACAGTGGAGGCCAGCACGACTGCGAAGCTGCGCCTGGCCGCGCCCTTGTCGACCGGAGCGAGCTTATGTTCGAAGGACATCATGACTTCCAGCATCGCTTTAGGGTTCGACGCGATGTGGTCGGCCACGTCATCGATGTCTTTGCCTTCGTAACCCCATCCTTTCAAGATATCTCGGACCTCCTCAAGCTCAGAGGCGGGAACCTCTTTCATCTCAAGCAGCTCCCGAGAGACTTTCTTCATATAGTGCCGACGCCTGGCTTCAGTAGAAGTGTAGGCGGCAGCGCCCATCGAAATCGATTCGGCGCAAAGAGCTGCGAGAGCCGCAGCGTAGACTATCCTCACATCGCTCGTCGCCGCGGAAACCCCCAATAGGACGCCTAGCAGGGCGACAAGCCCGTCCTGGCTCCCTAGGATGAACTCCGACAGATACGGGTGCGAAGAATTAAACTCAAGCGATGGTTCCGATTTGGCCGTCTCTCTTCCCCCCAGCTACGATTGGAAAACACGAAGAACGAAATCTGATTGATCGACCGGCAGGGCGCTTGTCCGTGTGGCCATAATTCAGGGAGTGGACCGCGCTCGCTTTTAGGAGTTGCTCCGCCACATCCATAAAGCCTATATCTCCCGCCTCGTCTCTGCGAGGAGGATAGCTAATGTTGTTCGCACCGTTGCTGTTGCAGGGTTCGGAATGGCTGGTAGTGGTCGTCATCGTGGTCGTCCTGATCTTCGGCGCCGGCAAGATCCCTGACTTGGCGAAGTCCCTCGGA
>JBEKZX010000032.1:0-17264 GCA_049509455.1 Conexivisphaerales archaeon | reverse complement strand
CCGACTCTCACGAAGCTACTGCTGATGCGCTTTACAACAACGCACTTCATCAGATTCGATCAAGTAGTTCTGATGAGTCAATCATCACAATACTAGAAACCCTATTGCGTTTCATAGCGGATTCCAAGCAGTCCCTGAGTGCTCTGTCACGAAAGATTAGTTCAACCGCTTCCCCTTTGAAAGCCGCTGTGACTGCTAAGGCCACAATTTGAAGGTCGGCTATTTCCACTTCATGGACCGGTTTGTTCGCCTTGTTCGCAATACAGCCTCTGACTCTGTCCACGATCTTAGAGACTCGACTGTTCGTATAATCGGGAGTCTGAGTCGTTATGACTCCTCTGGAATAGAGCCCTTCGATACGGGTTGCCGATGCAGCCAAGTATGGGAGTGCCTTTGGTGTGATCACGGTCTCTGTGTACACTTCAGGTGGAGCGATTGCTCTAGAGTCAGAACCCAAGTACTTCGCTAGCGCACCTAACTTCCTGCGATAGTCAGCTTCGATTAGCAGACTACTGTCGACGACGCGCACGTTCATGTACAACTACACCGGGGTTCACTGACTTGATGCTACTAAGCAGAAGCTCGACCTCAAATCGGGTCACGCCAAGCTCTCTGGCAATGATCTGGGCCGTGGTATTCCCCCTTGCGTAGTCGCCATAGAGTTCCACGAATCTAGCGAACTTCTCCGGACCACGTTGTTCTGTGAAGGCCTTGCCCACATTTGTGTCAATTGCGTCGAAAGCCAAGACGTTCCTCGGTGTCACCTTGATTTCGGCTATGAATGCGGTGTTCTTGATTATGAACTCGAAATCTGGGACGCTAAACCGGTTGGTATTCCCATCTTTCTCCTTCACTGCAAGCCCCTCGTCGACGAATTGTGCGAGAAGCTTGTAGACAGTAGACCTGGGAATAGACAAATCTCTTTTTATTTCCTCGGGGGTCACGATACCTCTGGCTGCCGCGTACGCTAGGATTTGAGCGCTCTGCCCATGGAATGTCGGGAGTATCTGCCCTATTCCTTCTGGCCGTTCCATGTCCATCTCCACAGTCTATGGATTATGGATTATATTTAAACATTACCTATGGACAAGCAAGGGTCTCCGAGTAATCATCCCAGAGACAGACTATCACACCAAGTGGCACAAAGAATGGCTCGAAGAGACCTGAGATGAAACGAACGTAGGAGTATTACAAGTTTAGTAAACCATGCTGCCGGTATATTGATAAAGGTTCGCACCATTCTTAATATATCATGTCATTATTTATGAGACTTGAACCCGTAATAGGTACTAATACCGCCCTTTCTAACACAGTACCCTGATCCTCCAATGTTCGGATCAGCCACCACTTGCCTCCGGACACGACCCTGGCCTTGAAGCCATTGTCGAAGGCCTCTGCTCGGGCAGGCATTCCATATATAGCTCAGAATCCTGTTGCTTAACACGTAGCCAGGAAGTGAACAGCATGTCCTTGTCTAGACTCAAGGATTTGGAACCGGAGATGCAGAAGTGCATTAGATGCTCTTTGTGCAAAATGGTGCCGCTACCAACGGTACTGAACCCAAAGTATGCTGATGGCTGCCCAGCCAGCCACTTGTACCATTTCCATGGATATTCAGGGTCAGGCAAGAGCATCATGGCGCTCTCATTGGTCAATGGCCGCATCCAGGTCGATCAGGCGCTTGCCGATATCACGTTCGCCTGCACTGCATGCGGACTCTGCGATGTCTCCTGCAAATTCATCATGGAGGCGGAACGCCACGCAGTGAACATGGCGCTCAGAGAGCATATTGTGGACGAAGGATTTGCTTTGCCCGCCCATCGGTCCATGATAAAGAATCTTCAAGAATATGGAAATCCAGGGGGAATGACAGAGGATCAGGGCCTAAGTTGGGCAAAGGACCTGGGATTGAAGATATTGCCGGCCCAAAAAGCGCCGATTCTCCTATTCACGGGTTGCATGCGATGCGACCCGGGAGCCACAGAAGTAGCCCGAAAGTGCGCCATCCTTCTGAAGCAGGCAGAGGTGGATTTCGGCATCCTGCGAGAGAATGAAACGAGCTGCGGGCTGCCAGCTTACTGGACAGGACACAGAGACGTCTTTGCGAACACAGCAAACCATCTGGTGGATATGCTCGACGATATGAAGATCGAGACGGTCGTCGTCCTGTCCGGGTCGTGCCTGGGAGCTTTCCGTTCCAAGTATCCTGAGTATGCGAGGGCGCCCAAGGCCAAAGTCCTGCATATCACCGAGTTCTTGGCGCAGTTGATAGCTGATGACCGTGTGCGCCTGCCCAATCCTGTCAGGCGAAAGGTGACCTATCACGATCCATGTTACCTTGGACGTCAGAGCGAACCGCCCCTCACATGGAAAGGGGAGCAAAAAGTCACCCGGGGTTGCATGACCTACACCGAACCCCCCAAAAAGATCAACCGAGGGGTGAACGGTGTCTATGATCCACCACGTCAGATTCTACGTGCGATCAAAGGGCTCGATTTCATAGAGATGTATCGGATCCGTGAATACTCGTATTGTTGCGGAGGATGTGGCGCCCCTCTACTACGAGTACCTACACGACTCCGGCTACCTAGGTGCCATCGTGAGCGACTATGGATTCAATTGGGGCCTCAACCTCGAGTATGGGGGGGTTCCCACGCCTGGAGTGCGCCAGAGTTATGCATTGAACATGACCAACGGCGCGTGGATAATAGATGACCTTCTCAACCGCAGATCCGATCAAGTCTTCATCGACATGGCTTCCTATCCGTGGCAGGGCGGGATCGTAGTCAATGATACGGATGCCCTCAGCGGTCAATCTGTCCTCTTCTCCCAGGGAGCTCCAACTTTCGGCACTTACGGTCCAGTGTGGATGTCCCTCGCGCCGGGCAACTACACCGCGGTATATCGGTTGAAAGTCACCGATAACCAACCCACGGCCCCGGTCGCCTCACTTCTGGTGACCGAGAATTCGACGTCGCCTGTTACGTTGGCCCAGAGAACCGTCTCGTCCAGCGATTTCGATCAACCTGGCAAATTCCAAGACTTCACGGTGAATTTCACCTTAGGCGATCTTTCACAGGGGATCCAAATCAAGATGACCTACTACAACTCCACGAATCTGTACATCGATTACATCAACACGACTAGGGATGAAAGCCTGAACTTTCCGGTCTTTGCTGCGATACAGATTTCCCTGGTTCAGCCGGGTCAGAGCTTTGCGGAGACGCCACAGTTCGCAGGGGACCTCCAACGTGCGGGTGGGGTCGTGCTTTCACCGGACGAATTCATGGCGGCCTTAAATCCGGAGTTCATGATGCAGTGGGCGACGCCCATCCTAGGCCCCGGGAACCCTGCGCTTGCCCTAGCCCAGCAGCAATTGGCCCAAGGCCTCTTCTTTGACAGCCTGCTGACAGTGCGGAACGCCCTGCTGACACTGCCTGACCGCACCTATCTGCTCCAGGCCCCCGCCGTGGCAGTGGAGGCGAATGCATGGGTGACCAACTTGACCTTCGACCAGGGCTCCCGCCTGATTTCATTTCGAACCCATAGGCCGCCTGCTGGCGCGATCCAGACGTCCGTCGCGGTGCCGGCCGGGCTCCTTCCAGCGCCGCTCCTCCTCAGCGTCGACGGCGAGAACCAATCCTACACGATCTCCCAGAACGCGACCTACGCGACGATAGTGTTCCAGCTCTCCCCTGGACCCCACCTGGTAGAAATATCAACGGCAACTCCGATACCGGAGTTCCCGGCGTCCCTCCCGTTCTTCACAGTCTTCATCGGCGTGCTCATGGCCGTACTCGTCGAGCGCAGGCTGCGACGTCATCAGAATCTGGTTTGAGCATAGCATCCTATGCTCCCTTCCCGGCCTGAATCTGGTACCACGCTCAGGGTGTAGGTGGCTCCACCAAAGGAGCGAAGGACTGCCAAACGCGGAGCTTGCGGAACCAGGCTCAGGAAGTCTTTTAAATTCAGCGCGCAAATAGGATCATGAGGTAACTGCATGACAGAGTCAACTGCGACTGTCGAAATCCTAGCGACTCCCGAGGAAGTCTTTGCTTTCTTGATGAGCGAGAAGATGAATGACATATGGAAGGAGTGGACAACGATCAAGTGGACCTCAGATGGACCCATTGCAGTCGGCTCAACTGCGCATGTGGTTGGCGTGGGCAGGAACAAAGGAGGAGAGTGGGACATCAGAGTAACCGAACTTGTCAAGAACCAGAGGATGACGATGCGCGCCGTGGGAACACGCAGGCGCGCCCTCAATTCGACCAACTCATTTACCCTTGAACCCACGACCAAGGGAACCAAGGCGACATACTCTATAGACTATGAAATGAAATATTCTGTTCTGGGCAAATTGTTCGAGGCGTTGGTGGCCCGGAGGGAACTGGAAAAGGCAGACTACAAGATGCTAGAGAACCTCAAGAAGGCTCTTGAGGCCTGATTCACCGTAACTTGGGTTGGCATCTTGACCCAATGGTCCCGGCTCGATGAGCTGATGATTCTTCCCCGTAGCATGGATCTCAGCTTACACAGACCTTGACAGCGACGGCGTGTTTAGAGTCGCCTGGGATAAGGGGCTTCATTTCAAGAAAGCGGTTACGAGAAGCACCACGACGGCGATCACGGTCATGAGGAGAAGGACGATACGGAGCCTGGAGAAGTCAGCCCACACCACGAACATCCGAAGACACCTTCTGTTATGAGAGTGGCGAGGACGAAGTAATAAGGATTGAGACCTCATCTCGCATTGGCCTCTGGAAAGCGGGAAGCCAGAGTCTGAAGACAAAAGCACAGTATCCTATGCTTCAAACTCGGTTAGAATCAATGTCCGAGTTGGCGGAGAACGGCAGTCTAGTGCCGAAATAGCCACGAATCCGCCCCGGCTTAAACATAGCATCCTATGCTCCAATCCCGGCCAGACGATGTTCCTGCCGTCGACCCTCACCTGGATGGTGATGATCTGGGAGTCGAAGGGGAGAGCCCCGTCGTCTCCATATCGAAGAAGACCTCCTTCCTGAACTCGGAAGACATACCTTTCACTAATAATAGAGCGGATAGTTAGTTAAGCCTGCACCACATGGTCAGTGTAGAGGGTTCAGTATCACCGGTTCGGACCCCAAGGACAGGGACACCGGCGGAATCCAGATAACAGATAGAACCTGACCGTCCGAGTCGGGTGACTCTAACACCAAGCGCCCTGCCCTGCTTGGCGGGCCTCAACTCCCTAGTGTGAATTCCCGATCGAGAGAAGTGAGTGCGGTGAAGCCAACTGACAGGCTGGACGAATGCAGTTGACAAGAAGTAGGCTGTGGGGCATCCCGGGTGATTAAAGACTTATCTGCGCACAGGATACATCCACATTTCGTGGGCCTGCCGGACGAATCGAGTCTACGTAGATGTTCCGCACTTCTAAGGACAATCCTCAACCAAGCTACGGCTGAAGCCAAGGCCGACGGCATACTGCTTTCTGGCGGCCTTGACACGAGCGTTGTTTCATATTCGGCAACACGCAGTTCTAGGCCTAAGGCGGCCACGGTCGCCTTCACCATGGGGAGCCCATCAGACCCGCCCTACGCAAAGAGGGTGGCGTCACTGCTGGGGATGGAACACTTCTTCCATGAGTTCGACCTTGAAGAGTACACGGACGCTTCACATCACGTCATCGAAGCCCTCCATACCTTCGACCCAGTCGAAGTCAGGAACAGCGCCTCCATCTACCTGGCGCTCAGATTGGCGAAGGATCACGGCATGCGCAGGGTGCTGACAGGGGATGCTTTCGACGAGCTCTATGCTGGGTACAGCTTCTTCGTGGACATGACCGATTACGGGGACCTGCAGAAGGCGCTTGAGGCTATGTGGGCCGTCATGTCGTTCACGTCAAGAGATTTGGGAAGGTACGTGGGCATCGAGGTCGATATCCCGGCCCTGCACGCCGATTTCCTACAGTTCTCCAAGAGCGTCCCAGCCGATCTGAAGGTGAGAGAAGTCAACGGGCAGCGGTGGGGGAAATGGATCGTGCGGCAAGCGCATAGGGGCCTTCTTCCCGACGAGATACTTTGGAGGCCCAAGGCCCCCATAGAGGCGGGAACGGGGACGACTTATGCCGAAGTCCTCGCTGATGAGGAGATCTCCGACGGGGAGTTCGCCAAGGAGAAGGAGAGGTTGGCCCGCAACGGACTTGCCCTTAGGAACAAGGAACAGCTGATATGCTATCGGTACTATGTTAGCAAGTTTGGGGACAAACCCGCCTACCCGGACCTGGAGAAGAAGTGCCGATGCTGCGGAAGCGGAGTCGAGCATGGAAAGAACTATTGTCGAGTATGTGGCGCGTACCCCGCTTGACCCAGGGCCAAGGGATCTCGTGCAGTCAGTACGGACCGGACACCGTCGCCTAGCGTCTTCGACAGGACCATGCGGGCCAGGATGCACAAGTATTTCGTACCCACCCGATACACGACCGACCATGACGCGACTGGACATCGCTCAACTGTAGATCAGCCTTTCACCGCTCGCAGGCCTGAAAATCGAAATTCCTTTCAAGCCCATCCTCCACGCTTGGACAATTATCTTGCTTACTTCTTCTGGAGAGGACTCTTCTTGCAGCGCGACCGTTTTGGAGACGGAATTGTCGAAGTATGTCTGAAATGCCTTGGCGATCGCCAAGTGCCGTTCTGGGGCCAATTCAGTGGCTGTCCTGAAGATGTGATGAGCACTCCGGAGCTCCAAGCCCAAGCGCGACGACGTCGGCACGTCTAGGAGACCCTCCGCGGAAACTCGAAATCCTAAACGCTTGAGACGCTCCACAAGGACTCGGCTAACTTCGAGCCGGCCTGTACCTTCGACCCGATGCATCGTCACTGGAAAGGAGAAATAGGGCTCTATCCCGCTTGAGCAGCCAGCAATCAGGCTTATCGAACCTGAGGGCGGGATGGCGAGCAACGTTGCGTTCCTCCTCATCACTCCGATTTCCTCCAACGCAGGGCATGACCCGCGTTCCTCGGCCAACGTCTTGCTTTCTTCCATTGCTGCGAGGCGCATTGTGGAGGCTATCTCACGGCACAGCTGGACAGAATCATCCTCTCCGTACTGCAGTTCCAGTGAAGCGAACAGGTCAGCCAGGCCCATGACTCCAACCCCCATCTTCCTAGACGACATGGTCGCACATCGAACCCTTTCGTCAGGGTATGACGTCAAATCGATCATGTCGTCCAAGAACCTCACGGCCGATTTGGTGGCCCTTTTCAGGAGGTCGAAGTCGAAATCACCATCATAGATGAGCTTGCTTACGTCGACAGCCCCCAACTGACACGCTTCATAATCCATCAGAGGGACTTCTGCGCAGGCGCTGGAAGCGCCAATATGGCCTAAATGCGAGATTGGATTTTCCCTATTGACTTCATCACTGAATATGACACCAGGCTCGCCGACTTCATGAATGGCTTCAGTCATCCTAGAAAAGAGATCCTCGTCACCTCCCCCAGCCAGTTCCTCCATTTGCGAATCATTGAGGGCAACACTGGTGCCCGTGTTAGGCGCTAGGTTCCTATCCAGCTTAGCCATAACGAATTGGTCTACGTTTGGGTCATCAGCCCTCATGACCGCGAGGCTACAGCCTTGCCTGCACCCGCCCTGTTTAACGGATCGAGTGGCCTTGTCAAGTTGACTAATGCGATACCGTATTCGATCCCATTGTTCGCCGTGACGCGACCTGATACAATAGGAGGTCCCAGCGCCCCCACGCTGAGACGTGACCAGCAAGGAGCGAGTAAGGGCGAAGGGCCTGAAGGGGAACGCCACCGCTGCAAAGAGCTGGGCACCTTCGACGCCTGCACCGACCAACACAGGGGTGCCGGGAAGGAACACTAACCCCGTTATCAAGTTGCGAAAATCTGCGACGACCTCTCCGCCGGCGCCACTGCCCTCACGTTTCAGAGCATAATCGCACACGCGTCGGAACATCTCCTGATAAGATTCAACTGGTACGCCGGCGCCATCCTTCAGCACGTATCGCGACAGGCTGTGGTCGTACGCGCTTTTAGTTAAAGGAGGGAAGAACCGCGTACGACCAGTCAAGTCGCGTTCCTGCCAATTTCGGCGTCATTTCATTTATAAGTATGCTGTGGGGTAAAATAAATAGAGCAACACCCTTTCGCCAAGTTGCTGAGTATGGTTTGGTCTGACCTGGGTCAGATATCTCATCTGAAGCTTCGGAATACGCCCTTCTTAAGAGAGTTCGTAAACCGCCATTTGATGTAATTCAGCGCGAACCAGCCCATAGTCCTATTGTAGAAATTCTCCTTTGTGAGGTTCCTAAGGACGTAGCCAAGAGAGTACCAAGAGTTGTAGAAGGACCGCCGTGCCCTAAGCAATGTTTCCTTTTTCATCGTAGTCGTCTCAAAGACGGGCATCGTTATGTCATATTTCTGCCATTCGAATTCCTGAATAAGCCCCGAAGAGGAAACCTCATCGTAAAACTCCGTCCCGGGAAATGGCGTAGCTATGTTGAGATAGGCTATGTCCGGCGATGTCGTCTTGACGAACCTGATGGTCTCTTCCAGGCTCTCCGCGTCCTCCCCCGGATAACCAATAATCAAGCTCGTCGAAACGGCAATTCCGGCCTTCTTGATCGCGCGAACGCCTTCCAGGTTCATCGCGACGGTTGTCCTCTTCTTCATTCTATCGAGTATCCGCTGTGAGCCTGATTCCACGCCCAAGCAGATGAGCTCACAGCCAGACTTCCTCATCTTCTCTAGCAACGATGGCTTGAGCAAGTCTGAGCGCGTTTGACAGTCCCAAGGTATCTCGAGTCGACGGGCTAGGATTTCGTCGCAAATGCCTTCTACCCCTTTCGCATTGAAGGTGAAAGTCTCGTCACAGAAGGAGAAGGAATCGGCGCCAAGGCTGATCAGAAGCTCGATTTCGTCCGCAACGTTCTTTGGAGATCTAGCGCGGACCCTGTTGCCATCCATCTTATACATAATGCAGAAACCGCATCCATAGGGACACCCTCTGCTTGAGAGCAGGAGGAAGATCTTCCTTCCTCGCAAGGCTCCATACAGAGAGAGGGGAATAAGATCGTAAGCGGGAAAAGGCAAGGAGTCCAAGTCCTGTATGAAAGGTCTATCCCCGTTCGAGATGACTCTGGCGCCTTCCTTGTAGGTGATTCCGAGGACGGCATCTAACCCATGTCCCGCTTCAAGCTGGTTCGCCAAGTCCACGATGGTGGCCTCTCCTTCTCCACGTACGACTATGTCAACATCGGGGTGTTGTGCCGTCTGACGGTCGAAGAAGGTCGCATGTGGACCGCCTGTGGAAATGGGAACATCTGGAAGGATCTCCCTGATGGCGTGTGCAACTTTTAGGGAACTGTTGTAGGTCTGCGAAAGTGAAGATATGCCGACTAGGTCGGGCCCGAAAGACTTCACTTTCTCCGCTGCTTTGAGTTCGTCAAGCCGTGAGGCTGGAGAGTCGACGATTGCGACTTCGTGACCACCGGACCTCAAGACCGCCCCTAAATATGTCACGTTCAATGGTGGCGAGACGCAGACAGAATCACGTAGAACTCCGCCAGGGAGAGGCGGGACCACGAGCGCAACCTTCGAAGCATTCCACCAGGATGTCGCTATACTCCAACTCTAATCTACCTTTCGCAGGACGGGACGAGATACAGCTGCACTCGACAGGGGCCCTTGCTGCCACAGTGTCATTGATTAGGCCAAGCAATTCACCCGATGAACGATTCCGACGGTAGAGCGTCCTTGCCGCAACTGCAGGTGTGAAGATCTCTCTCGATTCCCATTCTTGCAGGACGTGGCAGACTAGTTGTGATTCAACGACCCCAAAGGGGCAAGAAACCCGACTTTCAGCCTCCGCTGAACGTCACGGAACCTTGGGTTCATTCATTCACGCAAGTCTGCTTACGTCGAAATCGGCTTCAATCAAAGAGGCCGAATCAGTTGGAATCAGGCCTTCCAAAGCACGCAGCTTAACGGTGGCCTCTGACTCTTCCACCTGGTAGCTCTTGATGCAATCGAGCGGGACGATAACCTTGAAGCCCAGCCTGATAGCGTCCTCCGAACTATAACGGACGCAGAGGTCGGAATAGATCCCCGCGATTACGATCGTCGTCACCCCCTTCATCTTGAGCATTTCCTCCAGTCGCGTCCCTCTGAACGCGCTGTAGTCCCGTTTGTCCACTTTGATGTCCCCCTTGCCAGGCCTCAGCTCTGCCAAGATTTCGGAATCTCTACCGTCCCTCATAACATGGGTCACGTAGAAGACAGGAATGCCTCTTTCCCGAGCAGCGTCTGCCAACGCAGCCACGTTAGGCAGTATCTGCCCCGTTCCACGTCGAAGTTCCATCATGCCCCTGATGGGGTCGACAATGAGCAGCGCCATCTTGAGTGGCGCAGGGGAACCAGCTTCGTCTCTGCGCATCAATGAAGGCCCAACCCTGTTTAGGCCTTTGAAGCTGGACATGGTCATTCTAACTCAGCTGAATGCTGATTAATTTGGCTTTGCCCTTACGTTTGCACTTATTGGCTTCGTCTTAGCGGAAGGGGCTACTGTTCGTTACGTGGCGGTCATCCAGCCTAGGTTCCATCGCAATTCGATGCTTGCCAACATCATGGAAGCAGTTATGAGATAGATCACAAGCATAACCTTAAGTCCATGAGACGGAGGAATGGCCTCGTTGCCGAAGCTATTCGTAGTGGGAGTGGGGCCGGGAGCTCCAGACATGCTCACCGATGGGGCCAAACGAATCATAACTTCAGCTGACCTAGTCGTAGGCTGGACCGAGGCCATCCAGGTTGTCAAGGGCTTGCCCCTAAAGGCATCGCCGCGCGTCCAGAACGAGGCCAACGTCTGGGAAGTCGCGAATGAAGTCGCAGAGGAAGCCAGGACCAGGGGGCTAACAGTCTGCGTCCTGAGGACAGGTGATGTTACGGTATCGTCCGCCATCAACAAGGTCTTGGAGCCGTTTTCAGGGTTCGAGGTGGAACTGGTGCCTGGGATAAGCTCCGTTCAGGTCGCAGCCGCCAAAGCCCGCATCAGTCTAGAGGATAGCGTCATCGTGTCCTTCCACAAGGTGGCAGACAGAGAGGAGTCCTTCGGCTTCATGAAGATGGCCTATGAGAACGGGAAACATCTCGTCATTCTCTGCGACGAAGATTACCCTCCAGAGGCCCTGGCTGGGCGGCTTTCGCCAATATTGGGAGAAGGAACCAAGGCGATGGTGTGCTATAATCTCACCCTGAACGAGGGGATTGCCGTGGGGTCTCTGGCTGAGTTAAGCAATGGCACCTACCCCATTCTCTCCGTGGTCGTCGTCTTCAATTCTTAGGATGAGGTCCAACCTATGGGACTCTCCTTCGGTTTTGTGCAGCCAAGGCTTATGAAGGGTGACGGAAAGGGAGCGATGGGTAGATGCTTGGCCCTTGCGCGCTCGATAGCGGATGCAGACTTCATAGTCCTCCCAGAGATGGCGAACATAGGCTACCGAGCTTGGACCCGCGACCAAGCTTTGCGGGCGATCAAACAAGTTGGGGGCAAGCATGTGGAAGCCCTAAGAGATTTTACTGCCGAGCACAATAACACCATAGTCTCAGGCGAAGCTATGGAGGAGAAGGGGCTTCTGTATGACTGCAGCGTTGTCATTTCATGCGGGAAGGTGGCCTATCGTTACAGGAAAAGGCACCTCTTCGGCCACGAGATCGGTACCTTCACTCGAGGAGAGCGCGGTCCTGACATAGTCAGAGTGGGCAAGACAGCGATTTCCTCCGTGGTCTGCCTCGATTCAGGTTACACGTCCGAGCTGGAAGATCTGAAGGGGCGCATAGATGCCCTTCTGGTTCCTGCGGCACTGAGCCTGCCTAAGGATTCAGCGTCATACGGGTCCGCTAGAACGGGGTATCACAAAGTGTTGTCTAACTGGGTCGGCTCATACACGTTCCAAAAGGGGCGCATCGGACTTACGGGAGGCAGCAGAATCGTCGACAAGGACGGAAATGTAGTCCATCAGGGACCCAGCCGAAGCGAAGAAGCTTACCTTGTTACACTCTAGACGTCATCCATCGAGGTATCTTCTGCAGGCTAATCAGTACCATGTCAGGACGGAAACAAAAAATAGGCGGTGGCAGGCAGCTGCCCCGCCACCACCAGCCTAGACTAGGTTACTAAGGAGCTTTCTTCTTGAAGAATCTGCTTCGCCTGTTGAAGACAAAGACGCCGATGCCGAGGATCAGCCAGACGACAGCGAATATCGTCGCCGTCAAGCCCATCGTCGGTACATACTCCGCATAGGCATCGGACGCGAACCATGCGGCTAACAGCAACAGTATGAACCAGACCAACCATACTACTCCTCGCAGCACCAGCTTGGGCGTTACCATGATTCCGCCTATCTTAGCCATGTTCTCTTGTACCCCCTACTCCTCATGCTCAGGGCGCTCCGGCGTCCTGAAGATCCTTGTTCCGTGCTTCCATTCGACAGGGATGTTGTCCCACCAGTAGCTTTCTGTGACCGAGTCTTCGTAGCCCATGTTCTGGTCGAGCCAGACGAATGCGGAATCGAGGCCTGAGGCGTTCTTCGCCGTCCACCTCGCCACGCTGTGGAAGGACGATGGCCCCCTTCCCCACGGGCAGTTCTGCTGGCAAAGCGTGCAGAAACAACCTCCCGCGAATTGACCGAAGTTGCACTGGGTATGGTTGACCCTCCATTTGAGGACGCCGTCTTGCGAGTAGTATTCGGCCGGTGCCGTGCTCGCCATGTCGCCCAAGGGAATCGAGAGTGTCGGACACGTATTCGCACAGTACTTACAGACATCACAGAATTCCTTCACACCGAACGTCATCCATGGGTCCTCGTCCATCGGGAGGTCGGTGAGGACCTTCGCCCATCTCACCTGTGGACCAAATTCAGGAGTGATTCCCAGGCCATGTCTCCCCCCTTCGCTCAATCCGGCATCTATTGACAGCGGTATACTCAGGCCAGTATCATTTCCGCAGGGGATTGCGTTGTACCCCAAAGCCCTGATGTACTCGGCGACCATGTTTGAGACAAACATCTGATTGGAATAGCATCTAGCGACTCCAGATAGAGTTAGCCAAGTAGAGAAGTGGTCAGAGCTCCTGCTCCTCATCACGCCATAGTCTTCCTCAAAGGCCATGACGATCGCGTTGTTCACACTTGAGGGAATCACAAGCGCGGATGGGGTGCCATTGGTTAACGTCACCGCCGGCGCCGTAACATCTTGGAATTCTATTTGAAGACCACTCCTCTGGGAGTAGATCCACGACTGGTTCAACCTTGTGATCCCCACCAGGTCCGCCCCCAGGAATCTGGCAGCCTTCTTTGCTTTGTGTGCCGCTTCGGCGGTGCTTCCCTGCCACTTCGACCCTGGGACCAACGAACCTCCCTGTACCGGCAACCATGGCCCCTCATCGGTCCCCACATAGGTATTGGGCACCGCCGCCCCACCATAGATGGCCTTTGCAATGGTAGTTGAGCTGTCAAAGAAAAGACCCGCGCCGGTCTCCAAAGCCTGGGCCTGCCAGGTATAGCCCTCAACATTGTTGGCCAGCTTCGTCGGAATCAACCCCATGTTTTCCTCGGCTTTTTGGAGGACGGCGGGGTTAGCAGCGTAGTACTGACCTTGAAGGGTAGTAGGGTCTGTCGCGAAAGGTGAGAACTCTGGTCCATTTCGGAGGTCGTAGTTGAACCTCTGCGGCGTGGTCACCACGGTGTAAGGCATGGTGCCCTTCCCTGCGGTATATGGAGCGGGAGGCGGGGTTGACGCATATACTGTCCGCTGCGCCCGGACGTTCTTTGTCATCTTCTCGATCTCCTTGGAGACCTCAGTGGAGTTGACCCAAGGGAGGCTCAGGGTTGCGGCTAAGGCGCCAAGTCCTGCCATGCTGGCGACGAAAGTTCTCCTCGAAATCTGCTGGTGAACGATGTGCTTAGAAACGCCCTCTTCGAACCCTTTCATGTACAATTCGGCTAGCTCTGGATCCTTCCTAACATCTTTCATGTGTATCCGTCTTCCATAGATGAGCTAGGGTTAAAAAGATTATCACGAAAGGTTAGATAGTCGTAAATCAACTGCATAAATTGGATGCGTTGACGCGATATAATTGGTTATAATCGTAGCCATTATATGTAATCTTGCAGCCCTGAAGGCGCCCCTGGAGACTGCTGCTGCCGTCCGCCGGGCCGACATGATGGTCGCCAAGTGACCTATGCCACGGATTCGTCTGACATGGCGCATCGGGAAGACGCCCTTCCGCTTCGCCCTAGTTTGGGTCTCCATTCCCCTTCATCGTGGGGGGAGGCCCGATGGCAACCGACGCGAAGCGTGCTCCAGTGCAGGTCGCTTCACAATTGAGGTTCCGGGGTTGCTGCTGGCCAGAGAGAACAGTCAAGGATCGCCGGAAATGGCGCTAGCCTTGAGTTAAGTTCCAGAGATACATCCCGCCCTGCATGGCAAGGTACTCGCCCGCCCCCACTGGAGCTTCAACCCAGCTCATGCTCGAGCTATCGTAGTAGTACCACAGCCAATAGGAGGTGGAGGTGCCCTGAACTCCCAGGACCCCAGTGACGAAGGCCTGAGTAACGTTGCCGAAGGTGTAGAGCTGAGTCGTCACACTGCCACCTGTCGCGATGTACGTGGCATTATACACTGAGGACCCCACGGGCACGTATGTGTCGTTGTACCACAGCGTGGTGCTGTTCCCGAAGCTCACCGCGACGTCGACGGTTTCGCTGACAGAGCCCAGCCTGCTCCGAAGGTAGTCGTTTTCCGACTGCAATGTGGAAACCTCCTGATGGAAGTAGATGGAGCCATATGAAGCTAGGATCAGCCCCACCAGCAGGACGACCGCCAGAACCTTCCATCCGGTATCAGACAATCTTGTAGACCCCCTTGAAGAAGGCCCTGTTCGTCTCAGTAATTACTAGAGGCGCTAGGACTGTGAACTGAACAAAGTTAGAGAAGATGTGCACCGCGCTCAAAGGGATGCCGGTCAAGATACCAATGGTGATGTTCTGATAGAAGAGCGCGCCAGTCACGGCATTGGTGACCAGGTCGTAGGCTAGTGTGGTTCCGAGCGCCACCAAGCCGAACTTCCAGAACATTTCCGTGGGGGTGACGAGGAAATGCTTTCGAAGCAATCCCCCAGTCAGACCGTAAAGCATCTCCATGGGGACGACGGTGAGCAATGTCACCAAGTTGAAGCCGAGCGGGTTCACCGTTCCATAGACCATCCACGAAAGGGCCCCGGCCGCTGCGCCATAATACGGTCCCATCCACACGCCGGTCAGGAACACTAGCATGTCCATCAGCTTCACGTTCGGGAGCGCGAACATTGCATAGTCGGTCCCGACGATCAAAGCGACCAGCATGGCCAGCATGGCCAGCTTCTTCATCAATGTTGGATGGATAATCCGACCAAATAAACCTTTGCCACGGCCGATCCATCAACCATTATATAACACGAGCCGAAATGGAGGCTGATGCTCCTCCCCGAAATGAAGAGGCTCTTGGAGGAACAAGCGCCAGGACCACGCGCATCATTCACTATAGCCCATGTTCTCTATGCCCTGTTCCTAATCGATGACATCCACGTTGGCCGTCAGAAGCTGGCCGCCGGCCTGTCCGTAGGTGAAGGGACCGCCCGCACTCTGCTGAGGAGGCTCACTTTAAGAGGACTGATAAAGGCGGACCGAAATGGCTGTCATCTTACCTCCAAGGGCAAAACCCTTTATGATGAGGTAAGGGGAAGTTTCTATCTGTTCAAGCCTCGGTCCGAGGGCTTTCTCGGCAAAACGAGCTGCGGCGTAGGCGTCAGAGGTGGCGGAGCACTGGCAAATGGTCTCTCAGAAAGGGATCAGGCTGTCAGGGCGGGTGCAGACGGGGCCATGACGCTCGTTTACAGGGATGGAGAGCTCGTGATGCCAGGGCTCTCGAATCTTTCCAGAGAATACCCTGACCTGGCCGAAAACGTCCTGAAAGTTGTCACGCCCGACCCAGGAGACGCCCTAGTGATATCCTGGGGACGAGAAACAGGCGGCGTCGTTTACGGAGCCTTGAGCGCCGCTTGGGCGCTTTATGAGCGCCTGTCAACGAGTGGCTAAGGTCATCGACGACTTCCCTCTCGGAGCCCTCCCACACCGGCCAGACGATGTTCCTGCCGTCAACCCTCACCTGGATGGTGATGATCTGGGAGTCGAAGGGGGAGAGCCCCGTCGTCTCCATGTCGAAGAAGACCTCCTTCCTGAACTCTGAAGACATTCTCATTCAACCATTTAGCAGCTCACACTAGTTAAGGGTACAGGGCTAGACGAACGGACGTCAGGCCTGGTCCTGGACATCGGTTTCATCCGTCCAGATGCAAGCCTTATGTCCCTGTGCCGCGTGAGACGATATGCATGCCTCCAGCGGCCGTCAGGACGATAAGGGACCAGATCTACTGGCAGTACGCCAAGATTATCTCCAATTCGGCGGGCGAAGGGAAGGAGAACTACGGCTTCATAATGAACCGGTTCAAGGAGCTGAAGTCCGGGAACATAGAATGGTCATCCGCCATAAGGGAATACGTCAAGGAGCGCCAGATCGGGGGCTCCTGCGTCTACTGCGGCTCTCGGGCGCAGCTCACCTTGGAACACGTCCTGCCCAGGGCCCGTCGCGGCCCGGACGTCGCCGACAACGCCGTGTGGGTATGTAAGAGCTGCAACTCAAGCAAGGGCAGCAAGAGGCTCTACGAATGGTACGGCCTGGAGAATAGGGACGCCGTCCCGCGGGTGGCCGAGGGCAAGTACCTGAAGCTACTTTACGCGCTACATGAGGAGGGGGGCACTTTGGATAGCACGCCAGAATCGTTGTGCCCTAGGTGTGACCTAGGAGTGAGGTGCCCTGTCCCAGGGAAGCTGTCAGTGTACTGTCTAGAGGGCATCTATACTAAGGTCTGACCCAACTTTTCAGTCTCCAAGTCGATAGGGCACTCCGGTTCTGAGACGTCTTCGGCGCTGTCTGTATTCATATCATCGTAGGAAGGCCGACGACGACACAAGATTGTCTTGGAGGGCGCCCAGAAAGTTGGCTCAAGAAGCTGCGCGGAGCCCTTCCCCTAGGCATGGCTTCAGGCTATGATGGAGGCGAGCCTTTCGACCAAGGTGATCTTGTATGTGTCGTCTCCAAGGACGTAAGGATAGATGATGGGGAGGTCGACGCCCGCCCTCCGGAAGTCATCAAGGATCC
>JBEKZX010000031.1:0-17511 GCA_049509455.1 Conexivisphaerales archaeon | reverse complement strand
TCTGCCTGGTGTAGTTCATAGAGAACGTCCAACCCTGAATCCATTCCTTCGAGTTGATGTAATTCGAAGCCCAGGATTCGGTTGTGTTCCACTCGGTGGCGTTAGCGCCGTATGCGATGCCGCCCGTGATACCACCGGTGGTGTTCGATGTGAACTCTCCAAATGCAGTCATGCCCAAGCGCAGGCTCTTGCCAGCATTGAAGTAGTCAGTGTAGGGGGTGTAGTCGCAAGCCACTGTGGGCGAGGACGTCGCGTTGTGTACATCGTTGTCGCAAGCCCATTGGTTGATCTTGTATGAGTATTGCATTGAATCATAGGAGTCTAGACTTGCCACTCCTTCGAGCAGCACCGCGTTGGTGGTGCTCACAGAAGTGAGTCCGCTGATGAATCCGTAGGCTGGTACCACTAAAGCGGACGATAGGAATACCAGTGCAATCAGTATAGAAGTGTTTTTCTTCAGTATTCTCTTGATCCTTTCATTCATAACGATTTCGCGTACGATTCTAAACCTGAAGCGTTAATAAGCATTACTGTCTAAAGCGTCTTGCTCGCTATTAGGATTGACGAATCTCGCCTCGACCGTTGCGATTCTTCGCACATGATGGCAGGGCATCTGGAGGGGCGTCGGCTAGAAGAGCGGACCGAGGGTCGTCAGATTGTAAGAAGAGCCGAGGGCGAAGTTCAGGGAGATGAGCGCGAAGGCGGCGACCAGCAAGCACCCCACCAACGCAGAGTGCCTACCGTTGATACGACGAGCGACGACTCGCTGCAGCGTGAAGAGGCCCAGGACGGCGAGCACCTGGACGGGCAGGACGTAGAGGATCCTGGTCTGCATCACGACGTCTCCGAAGAAGAAGAGAGGGGAGGCCCCAGCCAGAAACGCTGTGAGGAATCGGGAAAGCAGCCTGTCATCGGAGGCGGCGGCAACGGCGCCGACAGCCGCCAGGGACAGCAGCGCTGGGTTCAGGAAGACGAAGTCCCTGGATTCCCCCACGGACTCCATAAGCGTGGGTACGAAGCTGAGCAGGTTCGACGACGCCAGGGCACCGCCGGCGAAACTGAGGACCTCCGAGCCAACGGCTGGGACGCTGAGGGCCTCGTTGCGAATCAGGTAGGCAGCCACGCCCAAGCCCAGAATCGAAGCCAGCATGGCCACTTCCCTTCCGACCTTGACTCGCCGCAGCCATCCCAGAAGGTAGATTACGAGGAGGAGGCCAGTGACCCCCAAGGCCACCGCCCAGGTGTAGGAATGCGTAAGCAGGATGGCTACCTGGAGGGGCGCCGTCAGAAGGAGCGCCCGCCGAGAGCCTGCGCGAAGAGATAGGAGCAGCGACCCAAAGAACAAGCAGAAGAAGAGAAGGCCTGTCCAGTTGGCCAGGAATCCCCCCGCCATGCCCACCGTAACCTGAAATGAGAAGGCCGTGAAGAGGGAGAAGAAGGAGGATGCCAGCGGTCCAACACCAGCGAGCCTTGCGAAGAGGTAGGTTACGCATACGAGCGCGGGGGCCAAGACCAGGGGGAAGTACTGGGCGGTCTGCATCGCGGAGAGCCCCGAGAGCTTCCACCATGCGAACATGAGTATCAGGCTCAGACCTCTATCATAGGCGAGGTGGAATGCGTTTGACAGGGTCCCCACGGCACTCCCCGCTGAGTTCATGCCCTGCAACCAAAGGGCGTAATAGGGAACGTCGACACCCACGAAGCCCCTCGAAAGGCTGAACCCGGGAAGGTAGGGATAGGCGGCTATGACGATGGCAGAGACCAGCGAAAGGAGCAGGAGCGCATCCGGTAGCCAGGGTGCGCCTCCACGTCGCCTCAGGGTCGAAAAGACCTCATCGACCCCAAGAGCCTCCTTGACCTGCTTGAGCCTTCCGCTCGCAGAAGAGAGGTGCGGCCCCACAGGCCCCAGAAGGATCCTGAGGAAGCCAATGGCCCCCGCCAAGAGCATGATCACAACTGAAGCGTAAGCTACCCCTCGAAGGAGGTAAAGCCCTGAAGATGTCCAATCGAGGAAGGTGGCCCCAGCGCTTCCTGGCATGAAGGCCGAAGCATAAACGGGCCTCAATAGCCAGAGGACCGCGGCGCAGCCCTCGAGGAAGACGATCAAAGAGAGAGCGAAGATGAGCGCCCTCGTAGCCAACCAGCCCATCCTTCCTCTGGGGGTCCCCGTCCCGCTCATCGAACACCCTGCACAAGTTCCCGCTCTAATAAGCTGTCGGATGTGTGAGGCCGTACGCCTCACACAACGAGCGGGGCCACATTGGACCCCCGCCGCTAGACCAGCCATCGCCGAACCCCTCCGCGGCATAAGCAAAGTGATCTTGCGTTCCACACGAATCAATTCGGTTTGCCCACGAGGGATGAACCCAAAGGCGGCCGTTCCGTCCTGAGCGCCACCCATGAGGCGGGTTCTGAGTCCGTGTCTAGTTTATTAGCAGCCACGGAGGTAGGCGGATGGCGTATCGGGGCCCCTCAACAATGACCGGCGATTTGAAAGATGGAAACCAAATAGGTGCGAAGACGGCGCCCGGCATCTGCGGCGACATCGGCTTCTACGTGCTCCGCGGTCGCGGGTGAGCAGAGTTGACCTGGGTCCCCTACCGCAGGCGGCGCAGCAAGAGAATGCTCTTGGCCCTCGCCGCTGCAGTCATCGTCGTCATCGTCGTGGCTGGTCTCTTGATCCTCCCCTACCTTGCGCCTAAGAACAGCTTCACTCCCGACATCCAGGTGAGCCTAACCTATTCCCTTTCGAACGGCACGACTACTGTCATGGTGAATGTGACTAACAACTTCGGCAAGCCCATACAATACGTAGAGGTTATCTCGAGAGGTTTCGATGTTGCGACGATGGAATGGCAGCCACCCTTCAACTCGACTTCTCCACTGCAAGTGAACCAGACGGCCGAGGGGGTGGGTGTCGCATCCTTCGCGGAGCCAGGGGCCCAATATGAAGCGTCGGTAGGCGTGCACTTCAGCGCGACCGACTACTATAGCTACAGCATTGAACTCACCGCGGTGCAGGTGCCGTAGACTGCACCCTGGCGGCCATCATAGAAGCCACGGCGGAGCTTTCTTCTCTCGATGGAGAGAGGGGGCGAGTTGCGAGTGAAACACCAATAAAGGTCGAGCGCCAGGGAAGGGACGTTGATGAAGAGGATCCTCCTCACTGGGATAGGCGGCAACACGGCTCAGGGGGTCGCCAGGTCTCTCCTGAAGCACCCGAAAGAGTTCAGGCTGATCGGCGCTGACAGCGACAGATACAACGTGAGGTTCGGCTTCTCCTACGCCAAGAGGAACTACCTCGTCCCCCCCGCATCCGACGAGGGCTACATCCCCGCCGTGTCCAGGATCGTCAGGAAGGAGAGGATCGACCTGGTCATGCCCTCGCCCGACGCCGAGGTGTACGAGGTCTCGAAACATAGGGACGAAGTCGGGTGCAGGGTCTTCCTCCCCAGCCATGAGGCGATAGAGGTGACCAGGGACAAGTGGCTGACATACAACGCACTTCGCGGCAAAGTCGAAGAGCCGCGGACCCTCTTGGTCCGGGGACAGGAGGACATATCTAGGGCGTTTGCAGAGATAGGTAGCCCTGTTTGGCTCAGAATACGCAGGGGGGCCGGCGGCCTAAGGTCACTGATCGCCTACGATGAAGGCCAGGCCAAGTTCTGGATAGAGTACTGGCGGGGGTACGGGGAGTTCACGGCCTCCGAGTTCCTCACGGGAAGGAACCTGGGCTGGATAGGCCTCTACAAGGACGGTGCGTTGATAGCGATGGGGGGCTATCTCCGACTCCGCTATTTTATGGACAAGATCTCCCCCACCGGGGTGACGGGGAACATAAACCTGGGCGTCACGATGAACGACAGGACGCTGAACCGGGCGGGGACTAAGGTTGTCAACGCGCTGGAGAAGCGCCCCAACGGCGTCTACAACATCGACCTGAAGGGCGACGGCTTCCCCAAGGTCACGGAGATCAACTCAGGAAGGTTCCATATGTCCTCCTTCACCTATACCGCGGCCGGGCTTAACCTGCCCTACCTCTATGCCAAGCTCGCGCTGGACGAGCCCGTGGAGCTCCCGCGTAGGAAGGACCCCATGAAGGCAGGGGTTATGACCATCAGGAACACAGATAACGGAGCCCTCTTCGTGGACGCCGACGAAGTGGACAAGGGCATCCTGATCCCCTAGGTGCCTTCCTTGAAGTTGGTGATCTCCGGGCACACGGGCTTCATAGGGAGCCACCTGGTGGAAACGATGGAGGGCTCGGAGATCGTCGGAATCTCCAGGAACGCGAAAACAGATTCACGCCACGAGGGGATCAATTTGGACATCGGCAGGCCCGGCAAGGCCTCCTTCAATCGTGCATCAAGGGCCGCCAGGGGAGCCAAGGCAGTTGTTCATCTGGCGGCGTATCGCCCCATGGTCCGATCGGAGAGGGAGGACACGCTGACCGAGAACACGACCGTCAATGTACTGGGGACCGTGAACGCCATGACCATGGCCATCGAGGCCGGCGTTGCCAGGTTCGTGTTGGCGTCAAGCATGGCGGTCTACGGCGGTCAGCCCGGGGTCGTCGGCGAAGGAGGCCCCGCCGTTCCCCTCACGAATTACGGCAAGTCGAAGCTTCTTGCCGAGGGGATATGTGAAAGGTATGCGAAGTCCTACCCCATCAGCTGCATCATCTTGAGGATGTCGTCGGTTTACGGCTCCGGCATGCCCTGCAATCTCGTTCTGGCCGAATTCTTGAATAATGCTTTGAGAGATCAGTCACTTGTGGTGTTTAGGCATCTTTCGGGGTTCGAACGCCTGGACCTGGTCTACGTGAAGGACGTCGTGGAGGCGATCAAGAGGGCCCTCGAACTCGACGTAGCGCGGAGGTTCGAAGTCTTCAACATCGCCGGGCGCACCTCGGTCAGCACCCTGGAGCTTGCCCGGAAGGTCGTGGATGAGACGGGCTCCAGGAGCAAGATTGAGGTGAGGAAGACTCAACAGCGACGGGTCTCGATGAAGCTCTCCATCAACAAGGCTGAAAGGCAGCTGGGATGGTCCCCTCGATACGACATCGGCGCGGCCCTGAGAGACCTCTTGCCAGCCTGGCGATGCACGAAGTTCTAGCCTCGTCTCTGAGCTGCGCGGCAGACGGCTCGGTAGATCTCAACCAGCCGTGCCCCTACAACATCGTATGAGAACCGGCTTGCGGCGTACTGGTGAAGCACCGTGGGATCGTAGTCCCTGTGGTGGTCGAGCATATAGTCAATCGCTCGCACCAGCTCCTCCGTGTTGCCTGGCTCAATCAACAGGCCGACGTCATCGTTCAGGTAGTCCTCGGGGCCGCCACAGCGGGTGGAGATGACGGGGATCCCCGAAGACAGGGCCTCCGCCGAAGTTGCAGAGAAGGATTCGAACGGGCTATTCAGGACGTAGAAGTCGGATGTCCTCATCCTCAGGGCAAGCTCGGGGTTGGGGATGCCTCCATCGAAGTAGATCAACATATCCTTTAGGCCGAGCTCCTCTGCCTGCCGCTTCAGATTCTCTTCGTCCCTGCCTCCGCCAAAGATGTGGAGCTCAAAGTCCCTCCTCTTTTGGCTGAGAACCTTCACGGCCCTGAGCAGCCCGGAGACGCCCTTCTCCCTGTCTTCGAGCCTCGATCCGAATAGGATCACTTTTCTCCCTCTGGGACTTGCGGCACTGGCCAGCGGAAAGAACCTCTGGGTGTCGATGGCGTTCGGGACCACAAGGCAGGGCAAGCCCTTGTAGAAGGAATCGATCTGGCCCTTGAGAGCCGAGGAGACCGGAAGCACGACCTCTGCCCTGCCCAGGACCAGCCTGGCCGAGGCCCGGGCGAGCGGGGTATCGAGCATCGTGGCCAACGGTCCCGTGTGTTCGCTTACGACGTAGGGAATGCCCTTCAGGAGGCTGAGGAGAAGGCCCACGAGCCCCACAGGGAGCGTGACGTTTAGGTGGATCAGGTCTGGCCTGCCGAACTCCTTGATCATGAGCCTGCCGGCGAGGTAGCCGCTCAGGAGATAGTCGAGGAGCTGCAGCTCGCTGAAGAATCGGTTATCCATAATGGGTTTCCTCAGGTAAACCCGGACGGTGGGCATGCCACGTTCGACCGTACTCTCAACCCTGGCATGCTTCAATCGCCTGCTTCGGTGGATGTACAGTACCGTCACTTCGCAGTACCGAGAGACCGCCTCCGCGTGCCTCTGGATGAATATGCCAGCCACTCGGCCCTCTTCATTGGGATACCAGGTCGCCAGGAAGAGGACCTTCAGCCTGCGTCCCTGCAATTCCCGCCGCCTCACCTGGAGTGCGCGTTCCATCGCCTCACCGCTTCAAGCAGCTGGCCTTCCAAGTCGCGGGCGATCCTCTCCCAGGTGAAGCCCAAAGCCGTCCGAGCGGCGTTGGAACCGAGCCGCGCGCGGAGGTCTCCGTCGGTGAGTAGCTCGACGAGCGCCTTCGCGATGGCGCCAGGCTCCGGAGGAACGACCACGCAGTTGAAGCCATCCACTGCCAGGTCTCTGGTTACGCTGTGGAGCCCCGTCAACACAGGTTTGCCACAGGCCATGTACTCTATCACCTTCAACGGGAGCGCCTGAGTGGGCATCAACGGGCCCACGCAGACGTCGGCCGCATCAATGAACCTGTACATCTCCGCGGGCGGCTGCGGCGGATAGGCCCTGACGCTGGCGCCCAGGCCCAGGGATGAGACGATAGACTTCGTGGCCGGGGTCAGGGCATCTCCCACGAGAAGCAGCTCGGCCCCGGGGACGGTCTCCCTGGCTATCGATAGTGCCCTAAGAAGAAGTTCGACACCATATTGTATCCCGGCAAAGTGACCCGTGAAGAGTATCACCCCACCTTTGGAAGAGGGCATTAGCTCCTCTCTGTTGCCTCGCCCGTCTCTCCGGGATTCCAGACCCTGCAGGTCGATGCCGTTCGGGCTCAGGCCCACGCCGAAAGATGGAACCCTTCCTCTCAACCTCGCCCCCAACCTCACACGACTCTCCGACGTGACGACCAAGACCTTGGATGCCCTCTTCAGGAAGGATTCGTTGATCGTGTTGAAGGCCTTGACGAAGGGATCATAGAAGCCGAAGCTCACCCGCATCTCCCTGTATGTATCGTCGGCCCTGACCACCACAGGAACGCCCAGCACCCTGCCCAGAAGGACCGACACGCAGGTCGTGAGATGATGCGGATGATGCTGCGATACTATGACGTCGAACCGTCTTCGGAGCCTGAGGGCTTCGAGGAACACAGGCAGGGCGGAGAGCGGCGGCCCGAGGGACCGAGGGAGCTTGACCCTGGGGGCCCTGTGAAGCCGGGACGGATTCCCAATCTCCAACTTAGATGACTCGGCGTCGGACACCGTCATCGTGTGCACGACGTTCGGAGTCACGAGGTCAACGGAGTGGCCCCTCCTTGCGAGCTGCGAACTCAAGTTGTAGGTTGTCCAGGTCCCTCCGCCGACGTGTGGGAGGTAATAGTACGAAAGGTAGAGTATGCGCAATATCCCGCGACCCAAAGAGAGCATTCCGGGCTATTAATTGTTCCATCAGGCTTCGAGCCGGCAACAGCAGAGGCCGTGGGTCATTAGGAGGGGGGGACTCCCCCGACGCCTTCCGTCGCTGCTCGCGCGACATCAGAGAGACGACATTTCCAGACGTCTCCTCCCAATGAATCGACGAACTCCAGGATACTCTCATACGTGTCAATCATCAAGGGCCGAATGGAATCCCACTCGTGGTAGAAGTTCCAACTGTGTGTGATAACAACGAAGTAAGACTCCCTCTTTAGCGCCTCAAGGATGCCCTGTCTAACGTCCTTCACAACATCCCTTCCGGCCTTGAAGAGCCTCGACAGGTGGCCCGAGTAGAGGTCGAAGGACGGAATGAGATGAACGGGCCTGGTCCTGAGACCTCCCTCCTTGAGGCGCCAGCGAAGCCGCCAAAGGTCATCGCCGTGTGCCAGCAGACGAAGCCGATGCTCAGCTGGAGAGCTGAATGCGCTTCCACAGTAGCAGGCGAATCCCTCTTCGGAGAGGGCCCTCAAAAGGGGTCGGGTGAGGCGCTCCTGTGGTGCCACGAAAGTCGCAATCTGACAGCCGAAGACGCGTCTCAGGACCTCCCTCCCCCTCCTGACCCGCGCCTTGGTCTCGTCCAGGGTCAGGCCTTCGAACTCCGACCTCGTGAATTCAACCCTGTCTTCGTTATGAGCCAGCCCATGCTGCACTATCTCCAATCGGCCGGAATGCAGCATTTCCTTGAGGAGGTCGACAAGCATCTCGTTCTCGCTGACCGGAAACCTAGAGTCCAGGGCTCTCATCTTGGGTGGCACGTTGGGATTGTTGGAACTTCTATGTTCCGGTATGACTGCACAGGAAAGTGGGAACCCCTTCGAGAGGGCCGGCCTGTGAACCCTCTTGAACATCTCCGTCGAAGTGAAGTAGCTTATGTCGTCGTCCCTTATGGCGAACGCGAGCTTGGCTCCGCTAGGCCACATGTGAGGGACACTCTCCAGCGTGAGTCGCCGTCTCGAGTCCATCAAGTCTAGTGGTCGATGTCGAAGACTCGGAGATGACGTTCATCGCTATGTTTGATGACAGGAAGGTCGTAAGTAAAAAAGCTCGCGCCCTGGAGGCCCTGACCCGGCGCGGGCGACACAGAGCGTTACGGCTAATAACGGCCGCCCGTTCTAGCGGATGGCAGACCATGGCCGGCCCGGGTGAAGAGAACCCCATCGAAGGCGTGGCAGAGGAGAGGATATCCATAGAGACTCTCATCTCCCTTCTGAACCACAAGGACAAGAAGATCAGGAAGCAGGCGGCCATGGTGCTGGGAGAGAGGGGAGACATGAAGGCCACAGAGCCTCTTGTTCGGAGCATGGCCTTCGACTCTTGGGAGGTCAGGATGACTGCCGCCACTTCGTTGGGGAAGATAGGAGACCCGGAGGCCGCCGAACCTCTCGCAGAGGCGCTCGGAGATCCGGACGTGGGAGTGAGGCAGGCCGCTGAAGGGTCTCTCCTGAGGCTGGGTGTTCCATCAGTGGTCCCGCTCCTGAAGACGCTGCGCCATTCCAGCGCCTCCGTGAGGGTCACGGCAGCCAAGCTCCTTGGGCGCATAGGAGACCAGAGGGCAGTGGAACCTTTGATAGGCAGCCTCCGGGACGCCAGCGCTGACGTCAGATTGGTGGCGGGAGAGAGCCTGGTCAAGCTGGGTCCTCCTGCCATCGGACCCCTGATCTCCATCCTCAGGGACGACGACCCAGATGTAAGGAAGAGGGCTGCAGAAATAGTGGGCACCATCGGAGCTCCGGCCTTGGAGGACCTGATGGGGGCGTTCAGGGACGGGAATTGGAACGTGCGGATGGCTTCTGCCCTTGCACTGGAGAGGGTGGGGACGCCGGCCATCGACGACTTGATCGCGGCCCTCAACGACTCAGACAGAGACATAAAGACTAGGGCGGCGGTCGTGCTCGGCAAGATCGGGGATCAGAGGAGTCTTGGCCCGCTGACTCGGGCCTCCCTCGACGATGACCCCGACGTCCAGGATGCGGCGTTCAGGGCCATCGCCATGGTGAAAGCCAAGGGAAACCCAAGCTAGGGTGATTGCCTCACGGAAGGGAAGGTTTTCTAAGGAAGGAGTCCGCTCGGTCAGTCTTCAGGGCGACGTCCGCCCAATGGCGATGGTGAGGATCGTCTATTGGAGGAGAGAGGTAGTCCCAAGCAGGGAAAGACATCGGCCGAGACGAGGGCTCCGATTCCCAAGTCTGAGTCTTGCCCCCAAGAGCATGAGATCCTTAGCGAAAGCTACCTCCATGAAGAGACTGATCCCTTCTTAGAGCGCATCACCCGCGAATCATGATCTCCTTCGTTGATTTGCAAGGCTCCTGCAAGGCCGCTTGGTTTATTATGGCCCTAGGACGTACGACCTGAAGGTGGCATCAGACGCCGAAGTTTAAGGCTCCCAAAAGGAGAAGGAGCAAGATAACCGTCATCATCGTCATCCTGGTGGCGTTGGTAGGGGGATCCCTCGGTTACCTAGCGCTCAGCTCGATTCTGACACCCCCCGCATCCCCCGCACCCCCCGCGACGGTGACGACCTGGAGCCAGTGGGGGATGAGCATTCAGCATCCAGCGGGCTTGGAGGATAAGTATACTGGCCTGCTGGAGAACTATTCGGACACGGACAGCGGGGGGGTGGCCTGGACCTGGAACGGAGGCAACACGTCCCTCGCCTTATTCTGGCTCCCCGCTGATGCGTACAACTACACCGCGGGATTCGAGGGCATCGAGGGGGACGTTGAGGGGGGCATTGCGGCGGGCGCCGCGACGTCCAGCTCCAACCTTATTCTTCTGACGAACGGCACCGTTGTTATCGATGGCAATTCATGGCTGTATCGGACGTACAGCGCCGAAACAAACGGGGCACCGTACTACTGGGCGGTAGCCCTTTGCTTCTACCAAAACGAGAGTCGCGTCTACAGCATCCAGTACTTCGACACGAGCCAGGATATCCTCGACCTCATGATGGCATGGGCGGCGACGTTCCAGGGGTAGCGACGTCCCTCGCCGAGGACGTAGACCGATGTGTCTTTTACCTGCTCCTCTGCGAGAGAATTCAGCTTCCTTTTGACCAATGCCGATCGCAAGCCCACAGGCTTCAGCCGTGGGTCAGCGAGGCTGATTAAATATCCTGGGACGTTTCTATCGTTTGAAGACGTTGCTGAGGACGAACACGGTGCTCCTACATCCCGGTGAAGAACAAGAAGAGGAACTACACAAGATCACTGAGGCATCGGCAAGGCTGTGGAACAAGGCGAATTACCAGAGGAGGCAAGCGTTCTTCAACCACAGAAGAACCCGATCATACCCATTTCAGTGCAAACATTTCAAAGACGACCCGGACTTCAAGCTTCTGGGAACGTGCAAGGCCCAGGCTTCGCTCCCAACGCCTGAACGGTCTGACAGGACGTCGGCATACAGCCTCCGGACTTCGCCACCGACATGTCATGGAAGACCAAGGGTGCCATTCAAATCGCCCAACGGGATGACCTTGTACACAACTAGATCGCCGACCTGATAGACGGGCTGGAGGAACCCGCTATAGGAGTAGACTGTGATGGCGTCGCTTCCCGTCTCCTGAGGCCTAGAGGTGTCTACAAAGGCGGTCGAAAGGAGTGACGCCGATGTGATGGTGATGGAGTAGTTGAATTCGTTGACGGCGGGGCTCTGGAAGACGGCCATGATGGCAGGCTGGGGGTCGACGACGTAGCTGGTGTTGGATGGCGCCGGCGCGAACGTGAGGTTGAATTGGCCTGAGTCTAGTTGAAGCGAGATCATAGCCCCGCTCCCGCTGTAGTTGACCAGGAACCGTTCCCACGGAATCCAGACCACCGACGAAATGGACTTTATCGACTGCGACCCTCTGGTTCGCACTTCGTAGCTGATTTGGAGTGTGTGGTTGCCAGGAATCGAGACGGTCTTGGTGAAGGTTAGCCCTTCGGTTTGGTAGACGACGGTCCTCACTCCATCAGAAACCTGGTCGCTGGTCACAAGGGCATCGTATGGGCTTTCCGAGTAATATTTGGGCAGCTGGACGGCGAGGACCATCTGGTCGTTCAATGGCGCGGACCCGGAGGAATCATATGAAGCGTTGAGGTCGCCCTGCACCATGACGCCCAGGGCGTCTCCGCTGTAAGTGATGTTGAGGACGGGATCGTTCCCATAGGTGGTGAGCGCCGTAGAAACCAGCCCTGACGATATCGAGATGTCGTATCCCTCCAACGAAAGGCCATCGCTCGTGTAACTGTAGTTCGCTTGAGAGAAGTCGGTGTAGATGGCGAGCATGGCATAGCCTCCAATAATGATGGTCCTGCCTATGGGCGCGAACCTGTAGGTGACGGTGGCGCCTTGCGCTGTGAACTCGTACGTCTTGTTGTAGACCAAGTTTTTTCCTTGGGCGACCACGAATCCCTGCCCTCGTTCCACCACGGCGGCCCCCGATGGCGACTCGATCCACGGCCCGCTGAGGAAGGGGGCGCTCACCTGCAGGTAGTCTGACCCGTTCATTGCAGGCCTGGAAGCCGGGAGGTACTCCGACGATAGAGGCTGAACGGCATCCACTGATATGGCGATCGCACCCCCAGGCCCGCTGATCAGTATGCCAGGCTGCCCTCCGGGACCCACCGACCCCACCACGGCCTGGAACTGCTGGCCGTAGGTCAAGTTGAACGAACCCATGGCCATCGCCAATACGGTGAACCCTCTCCCCTGGGAATACGAGTAGCCTTGGTCGGACGGCAACGATAGAAATGCGCTGACGGAAGTCACGTTGCCCCCGATAGCTGCGAAGTCGTACCTAAGCGAGAGCGACCCGCCCGTAAGGGACAGGCTCTTATTGACCATCAAGGAGTTCGTCTCGTACTCGACGAACCTGCCTGTTTCATTGACCGCCTCGTTCACCACCGTGCCATTCTGAAGCGATTCGTTGAAGGTCGTTCCCCCGGCCACGATTGTCGCCTTCACGAAGGAATCGTTCACAGAGAAGACCGGGGCCGTATCATTGGAGTAGGTGTAGAAGCTGGCCCTTACGTAAGAATCGCCCAGTATCATTGAGGTGGGCTCCTCGACGGAGAACTCCACGGACTGGTATGCGTCGATGAGGTCCAGCGAGTCAAGCAATGTCGCCGTAAGGTTCCATTGACTTTGGAATGCACCCCTGGTCGTGACGACGTACTCGGGCCCTGGCCCCCGGAATAGGTCCAAGAGCGAGGCGGCGTATCCCGCTTCAGGGCCGGCCACGGCGTCGAGGCATCCGATGGTCAGGGAGACGGTCCCGTTCGAGGCATTTAGAGGAAGGGCCAGGGTTATGCTGGGGGGCGCCGACCCTAATGCCAACGAGGAGCCTCTCCCACCCTGCAGGTTGAAACCCACGCCTCCAACGATCACGACTGCCGAGCTCCCGTTGGTGCTGAAGTAGCTTATGTCCTGCGAATCGGGGAAGATGGATATTTGGGCGTCAGACACGCTCGCACCTCCCAGCGCGGTGAATCCGTACGTGATGTTTACATCCGAACCGTTGACCGCGATCACCTTCGCCATGTTGAGCCAGCTGCTGCTGTAGTCCAGCTCATAAGACGAGTTATTGAGCCACCTGTACCCCAAATACGTCATTCCATAGGGGCTTTCGGTCCACGAGTCGTTACCCATGGACATGGTGAACTTCGCGTAAGAATCATCAATGTAGAGCATGTATTCGAATGCGGACCCGTCAGACACGGCTATCCTGGGTGATCGAGCCACCGAGAAGGGCTCCCAGTCGTCGACCCGCACCAGGGGACTCTGTAACCTGAAATCGGTCTGCAACCAGAAGTCCGACTGGTCGGCGCCCAGCGCTTGTATCCCCTGGCCGGAGTACACCGACAGCCAAGGCAGCAACGAAATCGGAGCGATTAGAGTGGAGCCCGTTCCCTTGAGGAAGGACGCCGCCTGTAAGATAGCCGTGGAGTCAGAGTTCTCCGTCCCCTGCGAATGGACCAGCGTCAGTGTGGAGGCCACCGACGAGGAGAGGACAAGCAGCACCAGCACGAGCGCGAAGAACTTGGAGACGTCGATGTCGAAGACGGCCTCGCCGCCCTCAGCGGACCTGGAGACCAGCCGTCTAACAGCGTAGGAGAAGGCGTAGGCGGAGAAGAAGGCCATGGGCACCAAGCTCATCGCGGTGGCGCCATCGAACCCCAGGCTTAGGGCCAGAGGGATGAACATCCAGAGGGTGCCCTTGACGGCCTGGCTGCCCCTCTCCTTGTATGACAGAAGGCTAGCGATGATCGCGACGGCTACGACCGCCGTATACAGGAGCGGGTCGCCTAGCAGGTGGAACGAGTCAGGAAGGGCCAGTGGCACGTTTACCGGCTGAGTCAGGGTCAGGCCGGCGATGCCGGCCAGGAAGCATGAACTGGACAGCATGGCGTAGCTGAAAGCCTCGTCTTTGCGATTCTGCCACATTATCGCTGACCACGACGCGGCCACGAGGCACGCGACAAAGGAGAACGTGGGATCGATGAAGACGGAGAGGACTATGAAAGCCAGGCCAACGGCCACGTATATCCTCTTTCCCCACAGGGCGATGGAGAGGCCGAGAGAAATGAGGGCGGCCGGCATCACAAGTGCAGAGAGCCCAGTGAAGGCGGCGTAATTTGACATCGGCAAGATGAGCACCGCCAGGACCGCGAGGAGCCGTGCGTAGGGGCCAAGGCCAGCCCACTTAGCCACGGAGTAAGCGGAGACGGAGAGCATGCCCGTGCAGGCCACCGCCAGGCACAGCATCACGAGCGAAGGCTGCAGCCCCAGAGCCCCCCTGATAAGGAGGCTCAGGAGGTTCGCCCTTCCCTCGAGGGCGGAGACGTAGACGTAGGGTGAATAGGGGTCCACCGGCACAGGTGACGCTGAGTAGGAGAGCGAGTAGGCAGCCCCAGCCACGACCATGGGGAGGACGATGGTCATCGCTCCGACGTACTTCACTCTCTCCTCACCGCCATCAGAGTGACGGCCGCGACCAGCGTCAACGGCAGGGCCAGCCCCCGCCAGTAAGATGACTCCTCCGTTGGCTTCATGTTTTCTTCACATACTTGGCTGAGGCCCTTCCCACAGGACCTCCTTGTCCCGCGGAACGTCGCTCATCCGCTGCGGAGACGGCCCTAGGCCCCTAATAAACAGAAGGCCTATGTGTTTTCGATGTCTTCTTGGGTGCGACTTCAACCGGGGGGAAGTTGGAGATGAGCTGCTCATCCGCTGCCATCAAGGCCAAATGGCGTCATGCCTTAAAGCACGGAAGGCCTCCCCCGGACACGGGGGAACTCTTTCGATGACCACGTCCCGTCCGAAAGCCAGACCCGAACTTCCCTCCTCCAGCGGGTCCTTCCAGGTCCCGGGAATCGTCCAGAGGCGGGGCGGCAGGTGGTGCTCCGATGATCCGACCGATGCTCTTGGCGGGGGAAGGGATTGAAAAAGGTCGGCGTGGTGCTGGGGTGCCCGATCAACGTAGGGGTCGGCGCTTTCCTGAGATACTACAACGTCCTCCCCCACCTTTCCAAGTGCTTTGCCCAGGAGGACATCTCCCTGCTGGTCCTACCCCAGGCCAATCTTCTGCTGTGGGTGACGAAGATCTTGTCTTCAACCGGCTTCACCGTCGACGGGGCCCGCTCGTACATCGTCCAAAGCATGAAGGAGGCCAGCAGATACTGTGAACTGCCCATGGAGGACGTCGAATCGGTGCTGGAATACGCGTGCAGCTTGAGCGTCGGCGGGTTGAACTCCAATCCCACCCTCAACAGGGTCCTGACCTTCGGACCACTTTCGTCTATTCATGTCAAGGATGTCGAGGGAGGTGCGCTCCTTCGCTACCGCTCTCTGGCGGGCTTGGCCTCCGACAGGACGGCCTTCCTGTACAGCACATCTGAGTCTCTGGAGTGCATGTGGATGCTGGATAGGATCGGCAGGCGGGTCAAAGGGGCCAACTGCGGTGCGATGCTGCAAATTGACGCGTTCTCCTCGACGCGAACTTCTTCGTCGGTCAGGAACGCGAGGTATTTCTCCGACTTGGTTCTCGGCAGGCCCCTGGGTTCCATCTACGAGAGGTTGATACGCATGGGAAGGCTCAGGCTACTGCTGTCCGTCTCGAGCTCCCCCCTAATCAGCTCGGGGATGGTGAAAATGGCCCGCGAACACGGCTGCGCCGTGGGGGTCCCGAGCCCCGCTAACGCCTTCGACAGCGCGATAGATTGGCGAAACACCCCCACCGGCAGGGGGCCGACAGCCATCTACTTCACCAGATTGGGCCCATCCAAGGGCCTCCATGAGATTCCGTTCATATGGCGCGGCGTGAATAGGCTATGTCCCGAAGCCAAATTGAAGTTGGCAGGACCGTTCCAAGCACAACGCTACAGGGAGAGGTTCTTCTCTCTGGTCAAGGAGCTGGGCGTCAGAAACATCGAATACTTGGGTTACCTCGATAGGGGAAGGCTCCTCAAGGAGCTCTCCGAAGCGAAGGTCCTGGTTTACCCTACGCACTTGGATTCCTTCTCCCTGGCGGCGCTCGAGGCCCTGGCCTCCGGCGCCGCCCTGGTGGCCAACGGCATACCAGCGATGACTTCGGTGTACAGTGGGCTCCCGGGCGTGAGCCTAGTCGAGGAGGGCGATACGGCATCGATGGCCAGGGAGGTGGCCAGGGTCCTCAGGATGGACGATCGGTCCTTCGAGGAGATGCGGCGTGACCCAAGGCTCGAACGGTTCCTGGAGCTTCACAGCTCCTGGGAGAACGTGGCCAAGAGCGAATACAGCTACCTGAGGCTCCTCCTCCCCGGGGGAGCGGAATCGCTGAAAGAGGCGACTGTCAGATGAAGATGATCGATCGGCTTCGCCCAGAGGAGGCGTTTCCCAGGCTTGGCGTATGGGGGCGCGCTGTGCTCGGCCGCGCAGGGGGCTCTGGGGGTAGACTACTCAGGGGCCTACGGACCCATCAAGGAAATCACCCGCCGGAGCACCTGATTGATTCCTTGGCAGAGGAGGGGCTCTTCGCCAGCCTGAAGCGAAAGGACCTGCTGACCGTAGTCAGGCTGGGTGAATTGCTTTCGTTCGAGCCTGGAGAGAAGATCCTGAGTGAAGGAGACCGCGGCCTTGCATTGTACCTCATCTCGATCGGGGAGGTCAAAATGATGAGGAAAGGAGCCTCCCCCCCCCCAAAGCTGGACAGAGGGGATCCCTTCGGGGAGATGTCCTCGCCGAGTGGTCAGCCATGGTCCGCCGAGGTTGAGGCGACAGGGCTGGCGAAGTGTCTCACCTTCTCCAGATGGTCGTTCGAAGCCCTCCTTCACCTCTTCCCCGAGATTCAAAAACGGTAAAGTTGGAGCCGAATAGGCGGGATATGAACACCAATCCAGGACGTGCGGTCCGTCAGCGCCCCAGCCTCAAGGCCTCGGTCTGGGGCGCCGCATTTCGATATGAAGGCGACGAACCTTTTTAATGGGGAATCCAAAATGCCCTGCAGAGGAATGCGCGGCTTGGAAGGCGTTGGGTGATCTTTGGCGTGCCCTGTTCTCTGTCATTTGGTACGGGGATGGTGGAACGGGATGGCTCCGGCCACGACGGCGGATCACTGAGCCGACGGGCCTCGAGACATGCCCCGACTAGTGGTGCCCATCGGAGATCTCACAGGCGCAGGAACGTGCTCGGCGCGCTCATCACCATAGCGATAGTCGTCGCAGTGGTCACAATCGCCATCTACAGTACGCAGCAGGCCGCGCAGAGGGCAACCCTAGAGAAAGTGAGGTTGGGCATCGAAGAAGTTCAACTCCAGGAGGCAACGTCGACCTCCATTGACGTCAACGTGAGGCTCGTCATGGTCAACCCCAACAGGGACGCCGTGGCATTCGACCGAATGACGTTTGACTTGTATGGGAACGGCAGCCTTGTCGGGAACACCGAATATGGCCAGAAGCTGGACGTGC
>JBEKZX010000030.1:0-18473 GCA_049509455.1 Conexivisphaerales archaeon | reverse complement strand
TCGCCTTGCCCGCCAACCACGCCGGTATTGAAACGACTATCCACAGGATCACCAGGCCGATGATGGTCAGGAGCAGGCCCGTCAAAGTCAGGCTGCTAAGGCTAGGAAGAGTTAGATTCATCTATATCTCTACCGTTCTTGATTCTGCTGGTCCATCTTATAAATACTAGCTCACTGGCTCGCAGTCGAGAAAGGTCTCACCTTGCCGTCAAGACGCGCCGGACGAGTTCCTCCACCGGCGCCGCCCCCGTGGGGGGTGGCGGGGAGAAGACTCACGACAACATAGCTACCTATCCCATGAACTTCGGACATTTGCATCCTTCGACCTCGCAACGCATGTCGCCGGAGTGTTGCTTCCGCGCATGGTTGCATCGCTTGCATGGTTTCAAGTAAAGAGTATAGACAGTAGCATCAGCAAGGAGGTTTCCGCTCATACAGTTACTCTGCCCCCTTTCACGTGCATAAGGTTTGGCAACTTCGCTTGCTTCGAGGGCGCGAAAGGGAATAATTCATCTTTCTGTAGGGTCTATCTCTTTGATTGATATGCGTCGCCATGGACGGCATCCGTCAACCCGTTCTCATAAATGACGGCCTGTCGGCTCTGATTGACATCGCGGAAGGTGCACTTTCGGCATCTGAGAGTCAGCGCCACCATCGGGGAACTATCCCCGCTGCAGCTTCGAGAAAGCTTTTATCTGAAAAGGGGCATTTGGAACTCTGTAGCAGGAATGGGGTCTGGTCTAGAAGACAGGGTCGGGCTGATTACCGGTGCTGGATCGGGGGTCGGAAGGGAGATGGCGAAGTTGTTTGCCGAACGTGGTTGCAAGGTCGTCGTCGTCGATGTCATCCCGGAGAGGGTGAACCAGGTAGTGTCGGAAATCGGCACGAGCGGAGGGAAAGCCACCGGAATGGTACTCGACCTTTCCCTCGAGTCTGAGGTGGAAAGGATGGTGGAAGATTCGTTCAGCGCCTATGGCAAAATCGACATACTCTGCAACAACGCCGGAATAATGGATGGCGTGAAACCCGTCGCAGAGACATCCGATGAGCTTTGGGAAGGCGTGCTGAACATCAACCTGAATGCGCCGTTCTGGGCAAGCAGGCGGGTTATCCCAATCATGCTCAAGCAAGGGAACGGTATCATACTAAACACAGCGTCCGTGGCTGGGGTCTTCGGAGGCAAGGCTGGAGCCGCCTACACGGTTTCAAAACATGGTCTCATCGGGCTCACAAAGAGCATCGCGGCATCCTATGGAGCCAAGGGGATAAGGTGCAATGCGATGGTTCTGGGCGCCGTTCAGACGGCCATCGGGGTGGGCAGCAAAGAGCCGAGCCCCCTCGGCATGGACATCCTCAACAAGACCGCGGCATTGATACCTAGGATGGCCGAGCCGAAGGAGATAGCAAAACTCGCTTTGTTTCTTGCCTCTGACGATTCGAGTTACCTGAATGGTTCGTGCGTCGTGGCCGATGGTGGATGGACTATCTACTAAGCGTCTCTCGTAGTCGTTTCTTTATCGACTCACAGGTTGTACGAAGTCGGAAGTTGTAGCCGATGGTGAGCTACGAATGGCGACCATGGTAACCCACCACCGATCCCGCGAGCCGCTCCAATCAGCTCGGCTTGCAATCCAGGGACGTTCGAGCCGTCGAAGTCTAGCTAGCAGGCAGGCCCCGAACGGTCCATGACGAGCGGCACTGATTGAGATCGTGCCCTTGAAACATGGGTCCTCCCGAAACATAGAAATGGAACGGAGGGTCACTTAGATTATGAGTGTGATATGGGCGAGGAATCGGAAGGAACGCGGTTCGAATTCAAGCTCCCGGAGAGGGACGCGAAGCTCGTGAAGGCGTTTAGGGCCGTCGCGGACGAGCTCATGGGCGAGGAGCTGGACGACGACGGCTACTTCGGCCTCCTCATCGCCCAAGGGATGAGCGACATGCTCAGGACGCTGCTCACCGGCGGGAGGGGGGTCGACTCGGAATCTTCGGGCGTCCTATGGTCGGGCGTGGAGAAGCTTTTCTACAGGTACCCTGAGGAGGTTGCCAACTTCATAGTCGAGAGCATGAAGGAAGAGGCAGCTCAGGAAACGGTCTCGAAGATGAGAGAAGACATCAAATTGAAAGACATGTACGACTGACGGGTCGTCAATAGAGCGGATTCGGCATCATCGGCTCGCTCCAGAGCAGCTTCAGGAGATGGACGTCCCGAGGATCCGCAAAACTTCGCCCTAGCCTTAAGGGTTTCCCGCAGGCGGTGCAGAATGAGCGGCCTACAGCCTCTGTCGAGGGAGATGCAAGGCTAATAGCGTCGAATCCCGTCAAGGTGAGCGTGTGCGATCGTGGAGCTCAGGCGTGACCTCTCCTACTTCGACCTGACGAACATAGTGGTAGGAGCCATAGTGGGCAGCGACATCTACATCGCGTCGGCTATAACCGCCGGCCTGGTGGGCCCCTTTTCGATCGTGGTCTGGGTGATCGCCGGCATCATGGCCACGGTGCTGGCCCTAGTCTTCGCCTACTCCAGCTACTACGTGCCCAAGGAAGGCGGCTCCTTCGCCTACGTCTCGACCGCCTTCAACGACTTCTTCGGCTTTCTGGCGGGATGGAGCATGTGGATCGCCGAGGTCCTCGCGCTTCCCGTCTTCGCGTTGACGTTTGCCAACTACTTGGGATACTTCGTCCACCTCGACTTCACCGAATCGCTCCTCGTCAAGGCGCTCTTCCTCTTCGGGCTGACCCTGGTGAACATCGTCGGCGTAAAGGCAGCCGGGAGGGTGAACGACGTCCTCACGGTCGCCAAGCTGTCGCCGCTCGTCCTGTTGGTGGTCGCCGGCCTAGTTTCGTTCGCATACAACCCGGGCCGCCTCTCAAACTACGCGCCTCTAGCTCCCCTAGGGCTGGGCAACTTCGGCTCCGCCCTGGTGCTCATCTTCTGGGCCTATGTCGGATTCGAGCTGGGCACCCTGCCATCGGCGGAAGTGAAGGACCCTAAGGCCACGGTCCCCAAGGCGATAATCACGGGCATGGCGATAGTCATGGCATTCTACCTCTCCACCAACTTCGTCATCTTCGGGACCTTGAACTGGGGCCGGCTTGCTGCGACCTCCGTTCCATTGGTCGTCGTCGGCTCCGTCCTGTTGGGGCGGTTTGGCGGCGGAATCATGAGCTTGGGGGCGCTGGTCTCCGTCTCCGGCTCAGACGAATCGGGCATACTGGGGACGGCAAGGCTTTCCTACGCCATGGCCGTGGACGGCCTCTTTCCAAGGTCGTTCGCCAGGATACATCCCAAGTTCAAGACGCCGTACGTGGCGCTGATAGTCCAGGCGGTCATCGCCCTGGTCCTCTCAACATACACGCAGCTGGCTAGCCTGATTTCGTTCTCGGTCTTCAACCTGGCCTTCTCCTTCCTCCTCGTCTGCCTGGCGTTCTTCCGATTGAAGAAAAAGGGGGAGGGAGGGCTGCACGGGCAGAACGTGGTGCCCGTCCTTGGGGTGGCCATCTGCCTTTACCTGCTCTACTCCATCTCCTCCGTGGACAAGCTCATAGGGACCGCCGTGATCGCGCTCGGAGTACCCCTCTATGTCTTCTTCTCGCCGAAGGTCGACATCCACGATTTGAAGGCGGAGTTGGTGTCTGAAGAGGCGATTCTGGCCGGAGCTCTCGAGAAGAGGAGCAGGTTCCTGGCGAACTCCCTCAGGGGCGCCCATGCGATCATCCGGTCTCTCAGGCGTCACCGGGACCCTCGATCTCCGCCGACTTGACGACAGGGTGGCCGGGAGAGTAGAAGACTCTCCTAGGTCACGAAGCTGCTGAAGAAGGTCCTGGACCCCAACGACAGAAACACCGTAGAAGTCTAGTATCTAGCGCCTGAACACACCTATAGTTGTCCAGGCCACCTAAGGAACGATTGTCCGCCCACATATGTGACCCTTATGCCATGGTCCTGCGTTCATTGTAACCGTGCCACCATCGGCTGTCAAGACGGTCAGGGACTTGATCTTCTGGCAGTACGCGAAAATCAAGGTCAAGCTCGTCACCGCCCCGAGTGCGAACCCACAACAAGTGGCCCTACCATAGCCCAGAGCCGAAGGTGGCCATAGAGTACTCAGGAGGAGCGCGTCCCGGTCGACGTGCTCGCTCATGAAGACCCCCTGCACGGGTTGGGAAGGGCCTTTCCGCCCGCGGAAACCGAGGAAAAGGAGAAGTAAGTCTCACACGTGAACCCTTGATGATTCGACTGCACTTTTCTCTAATAATATATGATACCTAGGCCATCCTTGATAATCGGTTAGGAAGAGTACATAAGAAAGCAGCTTCCTTATGATAATTGGATGGTTTGAATCCCAATTGAGCAGACCGAACTCAGTCAAGGGCCGCTACGGATGGGTGCCAGACATCCCGGATCAACGTGATTTCCTTTACAGCGCGATCAGGGTAGCGCCGCCAAAGCTTCCTCCGAAGGTCGATTTGAGACCCGCATGTCCGCCGGTTGCGAACCAGGGGCAGCTTGGAAGCTGCTCCGCCAACGCCCTCGCCGGGGATCTGGAGTTCCTTGAACTGAAGGACGGGCTTCCGCTGGTGTATCTCAGCAGGCTTTTCATCTACTACGATGAACGGGCCATCGAAAACACGGTGAACTCGGATTCCGGGGCGACGCTTCGTGACGGCATGAAGACGCTGGCGAAGCAGGGCGTGTGCTTGGAGAGCACCTGGCCGTACATCATCTCCAAGTTCCGCGTCAAGCCCAGCGCAGCCTCCTACAAGGAGGCGCAGAGGCACGAGATTACGTCGTATCACCGCATCCTCATCACCGACGACATGCGAGCGTGCCTGGCCGAGGGATACCCCTTCGTGTTCGGCTTCACGGCCTACCAGAGCTTCGAATCACAGCCGGTAGCAGACACAGGAGTCGTGCCGATGCCTCAGCCCGGGGAAAAGGTGGTGGGCGGGCATGCCGTGGTCGGGGTCGGCTACGATGATTCCCAGCAAAGGTTCATCGTCAGGAATTCTTGGGGGCCGAAATGGGGGATGAGCGGGTACTTCACGATCCCCTACGAATACCTAGGGGATCGCAATCTATCTGACGACTTCTGGACGGTTCGTCGCGGGGGAGAGATGTAGCCAGGCCGGCCTCTGCGTCTGGCCGAGTTCTGCCCATAACGGTTTTATGCGACTCACCTCTATTCATTCATGGTCCTTCCGTTGTTACAGGGAGAACGGAGGCTTGCCGCGATCATGTTCACCGACATCGTCGGCTACACGGCCCTCGCCCAGGCGAACGAGGACCACGCGCTCGCCTCCCTGGAGGAGAACCGGCGGATCCTGCGCTCCATCTTCCCGAGGTTCAACGGCAAGGAGATCAAGACGATGGGGGACGCCTTCCTGGTCGAGTTCCAGAGCGCCCTCGACGCGGTTCGCTGTTCGGTCGATATCCAGGAGGAGATGCACGCGAGGAACGTCTCCCTCCCGGAGGGGAAGAGGCTGGAGCTCCGCGTCGGGGTCCACCTGGGCGACGTGGTGGAGAGAGAGGGGGACATCCTCGGCGACGCGGTCAACATTTCCTCTCGCATCGGGCCGCTCGCGGCCCCCAGCGGCGTCTGCATATCTGAGCAGATCTACGACCAGGTCAGGAACAAGATGGAGCTCCCCTTGGAGAAGTTGGAGCAGAGGACGCTGAAGAACGTCAAGACGCCTATCGACGTCTACAGGATTGTGATGCCCTGGGAGGCCAGCTCGACGAAGGAGGAGGTCGAGCTTGACACGCGGAGGATCGCCGTGCTGCCTCTCCAGAACATGAGCCCCGACCCCAACGACGAGTACTTCGCCGACGGCATGACTGAGGAGCTCATCATGACGCTGGCGGGCGTCAGGGAGCTCACGGTCATCGCGAGGACCAGCGTGATGCAATACAAGAAGGCCCCCAAGAAGGTCTTGGATATCGGGCGCGAGCTGTCCGTGGGGACGGTGCTGGAGGGGAGCGTCAGGAAGGCCGGGAACAAGGTGAGGATAAGCGTCCAGCTCATCGACGCCCGGAACGACGGGCACATCTGGGCCCAGAACTACGACAGGGAACTTGACGACATCTTCGCGATCCAGAGCGAGATCGCCGAGAAGGTCGCCGAGGCGCTCAGAGTTCGGCTTCTGACAGGAGACAGGGAGAAGATACAGAAGGAACCGACGAAAGACATGGAAGCCCACACGCTGTATCTGAAAGGAAGGTACTACTGGAACGAAAGGAGCGAAGAGGGATTGAAGAAGGCGATCCAGTACTTCGAACACGCCATCGAAAAGGATCCCCTCTATGCCCTTGCTTACGTCGGGATCGCCGACGCCTGCATCGGGCTCGTAAGCTTTGAATACATGGGCTTGGCTGAGGGCCTCCCGAAAGCGGAGCAAAACGTGGCCAAGGCTCTGAAGATAGACGATGAGCTAGGCGAGGCTCACACGGCTTTCGGGGCCATCCTGATGGACAGGTGGGAATGGTCAAGGGCAGAGATGGAGTTCAGAAGGGCAATCGAGCTCAACCCGAGCTACGCGACCGCCCACCACTGGTACTCCATCCTCCTTTCAGCTCTGGGCAGGCTCGACGAATCTCTGATCGAAATCAGGAGAGCGCACGAGCTCGACCCGCTCTCACCGATGGTAATCACCTGCATGGGGGTCGTCTACCACTATAGGCGGGAGTACGACCGGGCGATTGAGGCGCATAAGAAGGCGCTCGAGATGGAGCCTGATTTCATAGCCGCATACTTCAATCTGGTAGAGGAGTACATTCAAGCATCCATGGTCAAGGAGGCGACAGCTCTCGTTCCTCGGCTCAAAGAACTATTCGGTGATGTCGTCGCGGCGAAAGGAGAGTGGGCACGGTTGTATGCATTCCTCGGGAGGGAGCAGGACGCGCGGAGGACATTGAAGGAAGCCGAATCAATCAGGGGCGAGCACTACATATCCCCCTCGGAGATGGCGGCTGCGCATATGTGCCTGGGTGAGATAGATGCAGCCTTTGAGTGGTTGGAGGTAGCCTATAGGGAGAGGTCGGAGGGGCTCCAGGATCTAAAGGTCGAACCCCGTTTCGACCCCATCCGGTCAGACCCGAGGTATACGGCATTGTTGAAGAAGATGGGACTAGGCGCCTGACTGCGTCGATCCCTTCGGAATCCGGCGGGTAACTTCGGCTCGAGAATACCCTCTAGATTTCCTCGTTCGACATCAGCCGAAGTAACGACCGGCGGTCCTAGCGGTTTATACGTGGAACCCCCGATTATTGAAGGCGATGAGCGAGACCCTGGAGAGACTTAACGAGCGACTGCAGAAAGTCAGCTACATCTACTCCTTGCTCTACGAGGACTGCAAAGGGCTTGTATGGGTTCAGGAGGGAGACAGGAGCGAGCCCGTTGGCACGATCGACCAAGCGGAGCTATATGTGAAGTTCATGGAAGAGAACTACCGGATGGTCGCCGTGATGTCGTAGCCCATTATATTCCTCATAAATGGCCTGCCGCAAGTCGCCAGAAGCCTACCATGTGTCAAGGTCAGGGTGGTCTACAGGCGGCTGACAATTGAGATGTTCACTGACGGGCTGGCCGACCCCTTGAGTGTAGTTTACCATTTCACTAACTTGCTATGCGCCGTTGTTCTTGCTGAGCGTCCGGCTGAGCTTAACGGCCAGGACGCCCGCTGGCACCCGTTCCAATCAGGCCCTATCTTCGCGCGGGTACAAGAAGGAAACCGTTAAAACCGTGAAGAGGCGACTCGTCTAAAGGTTCCGAGAGGATGAGTGCAGAAGCTTCCTTCCTGTCTAAAGATGGTCTCTGGATTAGGCTTACTATCGAAGAGAAAGCCTCGAAGACACTGGGAAAGGATTTCGTCTCGGGAGGGTCAATGGATTTCTTGGGCAAAACGAAATCGGGCTTCAGGTTGACCGTCAAGGCTCATAGGAACGCCGACCCCAAGAAGCTGACGGCAAGCATAAGGGCCACGATCATTGGATTGGTTGGGAATCCTCCAGTCGTCTTGCCCGCATCCTACGTATCCGGCTTCATCGAATTCGAATGGGAGGGTGGGCCAGTCACACCAGAAGCCATCCTCAATCCTCTTAGGGAGAAGCTCGAAGCTATGGATTTAGGCAAAGGAATCCTGTCCAAGGCTCTTCGTCGGTAGGCGCTATCTCCCAGAACATGTCATATCAACACGCAACGGGCAAAAGACAGACGCGGGACGACATTCAACAATGTCCGCAATGGTATGACGTCCCGAGCGCCAGATGCGGCCTATGGTTCGGCCATGAACTTGACGAACTCCTCGAGGGTGCGTTCCTTCAGTGTGTAGTTGGTTTTCATCTCCTCCCCAAGTGTGGAGGATGGTGTAGGGCCATAGTCGTGACCAGGATACACTTCCGTCTTGTCATCCAACCGTGCTATCTTGTGAAACAGGCTGTCATACATCTCTGAGGGGTCTCCTCCCGGCAGATCCGTCCTCCCACACTCCCCTACGAAGAGGGTGTCCCCGGTCATGAGTTTCCCGTCGGCAAGGATGCAGATGCTGTCAGGCGTGTGGCCCGGTGTGTGAATCACTTTAAGGCGAATCGATCCCACGCTGAGCACATCTCCGTCGACGACCGCCAGGTCCTTCTTGACGTCGCTAGCGCCGTGGGCGACCAGCAGGCCGCCTGCGGCCGACCTGAGCTCGTAGCTGTCGCCAAGATGATCGGGGTGATGATGCGTGAGCAGGACATACTTCAGTTTCAAGCCGCCCTCGGTCAGAAGGTGAGCTATCTCCTTGCCGTTCCGGCTCGGGTCGATCACGGCCGCCTCCTTGGTCAACTCATCCGCCACAACGTAGGAGAAGTTGTCTCCGGCCTTCTTGATCTGCTTGAAGAACATCTGGCGCACAGATGATCAGGCTCCTTCTTTCGGTCTCTGTCCGATGCGCATCTGAGGTTATATGGATTTGCAGACCGCCCTTGGCGTGGTCGACGTTGGGAACGTCCGGTCGTACGCCTGCGTCGCAGCTCTCCTTGGCTGGCCCTGTCAGGTTTGATGGCCGAAGATGAATGAATCTGTCTCTTAGATAGGTGCCGGGGATCATCAAAGCTTAAAGGTCAACCTGAGATTCGAACGAAGGAGAACCGGGAGAGTAGGCTGATGACCATGGTCGACACCAACCCCTACCAAGCCTTTGTGATTCCGGGGCTGATTCTCATAGTGATCGGGGTGATATTTCTCGCCGTCCCTCTGCTTGCAAGGTTCGTTCCATCGGTTGAGAAACTGCCACCCATAATCCTGTGGGTCTACAGGAGTGACGGCTTCTACTTCGCTACTTCGCCCATTCTCTTAGTCATCTCGATCGTGTCCATAGCCCTGTATCTCCTTAGGACACGCTCGTAGAATGACCATGATTGATGCGCAATTCCGACCGCCTTGCAGGCGTCTACGATGCCACCGGGGTCCGCCGCAAGATGTGACAGCGGCAACCGCCAATCAAGAACGAAGACTTCAGTGGACCTTCCGTGAACGCTGCCGTCCGTCCTTGGACTTCTCTATTCCCCAGCTGACGGAGACCCTTGGGGAGATACGAAAGTAGCTCCTCTTTCCGAAGATACCATCATGCTCCAGCTTCTCCGCCGTCCCCAGTACCTTGATTCCCCGCAGCCTCCAAGGGTCTATCGACTTCAGGTCGTCTATCACAAGCGCGACCTTCGCGTTCCCTCTGGTGATGTTTCTGTATCGCTGATTCTTGGAGAAGAAGGATTGGTCGTGGCTCCCGATCCAGAAATACGCGCCGTCAAACTCAAAGGCCACGGGTGAGACTTCAGGCTGGCCCTTCGGCGACACGGTGGCAACCCTCGCAAGGCGTTGGGTCTTCAGATATGCGACCTCTTCTACGGAAAACACGATCCGATGATTCAGCAAGTCGGATTTCTGCTTTGCTGCCCATCCGTTAGGGGACCCCGTCAGACCTCGGGTTCGCCTAGGCCTTGGGTCCCAGAATAGATACGTGACCCATCACATCCTGCCTTCGCACCCTTAAATGAGCGAGGATGTCAGAGATGCGCGTGACTGACAAGAACGTTAGAAGAAACGCGGCAACCAACGCACTCAGAACAGTGACGCCTGACAAGGCATTCTGTTTCTACAGAGAAGTCGGGCAACCTCTCGGTGTTGCCTCAGGGAGCCTGGACGAATTTGCCGCCGTCGTGGAAAGCGTCGACTCGTCCTCCATCAAGTTCCACGTCGAACGTGGAGACTTTGAAAGTTGGTTCAGGATGCTGGGAGATAGGTCGCTGGCGGACCAGGTCGCCGCGTTGCGCGGCAAGGACATCTCTCCCGGTGAGCTCAAGGGGATGTTAAGCTCGATGGTCAGGACGCGCGTCGACCGGTTGCATAAGTTCGCCTCTTCGAAGTAAAGAGGCACTGAAGTACATCCCCCCTATGGGGCTCGGTCCTGAGCCGGATAGAGGTCCTCATTCCCTTTTCCCCGAAAAGCATTGACCATGCTCACCGGTAGAACGCGGCCAGCTGTCCAGAGACGAGGCTGCCAGGGAGCTGAGATGAATCGGCCGGGCGCAAATCTGGACAGGAGGAAGTGGAAGGGACGCCCTTCTCTTTTCATCCTACTTAGTTTCCTCGAACTCGACGAGCCCGTCCCGGAACTCGATGTCCACGTGGGCGCGGTCGCAAAGGGGCTTGTTCATGGAGGCCCCGCAGCGGCAGAGCGTCACCCGGTTCCGCACCTCGTAAGGCTTTCCATTATGGGACTCGATCCTTATCCCACCGCGTACCCACAGGGGCCCGCTGAGGCTGAGCCCCGGGTCCTCGATCACGCCGATGGAGAGAGGGAGCGCCTCCTCGATCTCCTTCCCGGTCCTCCTGTCCTGCACGGCCAGCCGGCCCGCCGGGCAGTAGTTCGCCTCGCGGATGACGAGGTCGCGGGCCTTCGGGTCGTCGGTCTTCTTGGTCAGCCTCCAGATCCCCCCTTCCGCGTCACAGAAACGGGCTAGGGCGCAGAGCTCCTCCGCGTCGCTCAGGGTCAGTGTCGGCCCATCGAAGATCCTCGCCTGGTCAGCGAAGGGGAACCGGCTGGCCGTCTCCTTCCCGTTGAACTTGATCTTGGCGTGGGTGCCATCGCAGAAGGGCTCCTCTTTCGAGCCGCCGCACCGGCAGAGGGCGTACTCGTCTTCGGTGTCGAACGACCTCCCCTCCTTCCATTCCCACGAAATCCCGTCCCTGCCGGGGATGATGCTCCATATGGCGAGCGGGACGTTCCCTGAGACTATGAAGGGGCCGTTCCTTGTTACGACGATCTTCCTCTCCGACGGCTTGGTCACAACCCTTCATGACCGGAGGGAGCTATTAACGGTGGCGGAGAGAAGGAGGGCTACCGGGTCCTCCTGAAGCTAGTGAAGGAGGAAGGTTGAAACCCTCCGCCGGTGGGGTCGAATCATTCAAAAAGGTTCTCTTCGCATCATCTCATGAAGCGAAGTAGGTACCGTCGAACTGGAAGGTCGTGCTGGCCATGGCGGTCGCTCTCGCCCTTGTGGGGCTGCCATCCTGGTCCCTAGACCTGTTAGACGGAGGCCCAGCAGCTGGCACCCAAATCTACGTTATCTTCCCTTGGCTTTCGCCTCTTCCTCTAGCTTGAAGGCCTGAGTCTTCCGCCGAGTATCGCGTCGCCTTGAGACTTTGGAGAGGACCTTCATCTTCGCGTCTTTGAAGCCCTGCCTCATCCAGAAGGATTGAGCCGATTCGTTCTCCAGGGAGGTCATGAGTTCGACGTACTCGACTCCCTCGTCCGCCAGTCGATTGAGCGTGTCAGCAACCAGCGCCGACCCCACACCTCTCCTCCTGCGCTCCGGATTGACGACGAGCAAGAATATGGAAGCGTATGAGCCAGTGACCTCCGTCAGCGAGAAGCCCATTAACCCTCTACCGTTAGAGGCGACCAGGCAAGTTCTGGGATACAGTGCAAGGTCAAATTCGATCCTGTCTGAAATCACCATAAAGAAGCGAGGAAGCCCACGGCTTCAGTCGTGGGAGGAATCGCGGCAGAAAGTCTAAATATGCATTTATTGATAGGAAGTTTCAATGCTTCAGTCTCTCCTGATACGCCTCGAAACAAATGACCGGGAGAGGGAACTCCTGCTGAAGACCATGAGGCAATACAACGCCGCCGCCAACTCCTTAGCGGAGGAGGCATTCGAGCTGAAGGTGGCAAACAAATACGAACTCCAAAAATCATTCTACAGGGAGATAAGAGAGCAGTTCAATCTCAGCGCCCAGTTTGCCATCCGAGTCATAAGCAAGGTCGTAGAGGCGTACAAGCGAGACAAGAGCGTAAAACCATCGTTCAAGGAGTTGGGGGCGATACAGTACGACCAGCGAAACCTCTCGTGGAAGGGGATCGACAGGGTCTCCCTCATTACACTTGAGGGAAGGATCAAACTCTCCACCCGAATAGGAGACTACCAGCGAGCGAGAGCCGACAGGATTCGGGGCCAAGCCGACCTCATCTACAGGAAGGGCGTCTTCTATCTTGTCGCCGTCGTGGACGCTCCCGAAGAGAATGAATTTGAACCAAGAGGAATGCTCGGTGTCGACCTCGGGATAGAGAACATCGCCACCGATAGCGATGGGCAGGTCTTCAGCGGCAAGAAGGTAGAAGCCGTACGGAGCCGATACAACAGATTGAGGTCGTCGCTTCAGCAGACGGGAACCAAGTCTGCAAAGAGGCATCTGAAGAAGATGAGCGGAAGGGAAAGACGGTTCAAGCAAGACACGAACCATGTGATATCCAAAGCCATCGTCTCGAAGGCCAAAGGCACAACTAGGGCGATCGCCATCGAGGATTTGGGTGGGATTCGCTCCAGGGTAACGGTTTGGCATGGCCAGCGAGACAGGCACTCGAAGTGGGCGTTCCGCCAACTGAGGGAGTTCATTGAATATAAGGCGAAGAGAGAAGGCGTTCCCATGTCCGTCGTCGATCCAAGGAATACGTCGATAGAATGCCCGGAGTGCCATGTGGTCGATAAGAGGAATCGGCCAACGAGGAACGACTTTGAATGTATCTCGTGTGGATACAAGGAGATGGCCGACTACGTAGGCGCGAGGAACATCGCCGCTAGGGCTGTTGCCAACCAGCCCATTGTAGCCCAACTGGGAGTTACAAGCCCACACCCTTCAGGCGTGGGTAGTTGACTTGCGCCTATGGTGAAATGATACATATCTCTGAGCTCTCGAGCGGACAATCCTTCGAAGTCGTGAAGCCATGGTCGAGGCCGACGGCGTCGTCAGAGCAGCGCTACTCCTTCTTCTTGATCACCAAGACGAAGAGGGCTGTGACGGCGACGACCCAGACGACGGCGCTGGCTACGACCATGGTGGGCGTCAGGCCATACGTGCTAGACGTGAAAGAGCTCGAGCTGTTGAAGAAGGAGAGGCCCATTATCAGCGTGGCCACCCTGACCGGGTTGCAGAGGCTTATGAGGTTCTCGAAGGCCAGCCCGTAGGCGGAGTTGACGGCGCCCCCCGTGAGCAGGAGCGGAAGCGACGTAAGTATGCCGAAGACTATGCTGAAGAACACCCAGAGGAGGACGCCCCAGAGTATGGGGGCGGTGGTGCTCCTCCCGAAGAACCCGGTGATGGACTCGAAGAAGATGAAGATGAAGAGAAGGAAGAGCGTCCCCGCGAACGTGAGGGCGAGGTCGCCCAGGGTGAGGCTGATACCGATGTAGCGGGCGAAGAGGTAGAAGACGACCGACACGGCCAGGAAGTAGACGCCCATGGCGGCCAGGGCGCCCCCCGTCTTCCCCCAGTAGACCTTCCCCTTGGACACGGGCCTCGAAATGACCAGCTCGATGGCCCCCGTCACCTTCTCCCTCGCGAGGGCGTCGTATCCCGCGATGATCGCCGCGATGGGTACGAAGAAGGACAGGAAGCCCTGGCTCACTGACATCATGAGCACGTCGGCTGGTGGAAGCGAGTAATAGTTCTGAGATCTGTAGACCATCCCGACGCTCACGTTGGCCTCAGAGCCGTAGGATATCTCCACCTCGGCGCTGTCGACATCGTAGAATCCCTTGAAAGTGCCGTTGGAGAGGTCGCCCCTGTAGACTCCGCCCACATACACTTGGGCCGACAGGGGAGTGCCATCCTGGTTCATGCCCCACACCACTATTCCGGGGATCGAAGAGTTGCTGGGGGAGACGACGGACGCGGTCTCCACCGAGACGTTTTCAGGGAAGTGGAAGCCGCCTCCCAGGGAGCTCGAAGAGCTACTGCTGCCCGACCTCTGGACTATCATGATTTCATAACTGGGGAAGCTTCCGTTAGATGGGGGATTGAGCTCGGAGTAGCTCAGGTTGGTCCTGACGTATCCGAAGCCGTCGGAGCCCGTGTAGAGGTCGAAGCTCGCTATGGGCGTCGACTGGTACGGAGGCGTTTGCTGCATCTCGTCCTTCTCTACAGTGAGATGGACGGAGACCGGGTTGCCCACCCCGTCGACTACATACGCCCTGACACCGAGGAAGCCGGTGTCGTTGATGGCGACGGCCATGGGCTGGACTTGGTTGAACGAAGTCTGCTGAACGGAGACCGAGTAGGAGGCCGTGATTGAGATCAGAAGGGCGAGCATGAGGGCGACGACGACCAGGACCTTCCAGCTCTTCAGCTGCCTGACAAGCTCTGTCGTGAAGACGAGGAGGGCCTTGTTCAAGCTCCCATCCTCCTGTCGGCTTCACGCACCTTGTCCAGGAAGAGCTGCTCCAGGTTGAAGTCCACCCGCCTTATGCCTGTGACGGTGCGGCCGGCGCTCACAAGGTACCTGTTGACGCCCGAGACCACGGACTCGTCGGCGCTCTTCAGCTCGAGGGCCTTCCCGTCGTAGGAGACCTTCTCGCCGGAGAGCCGCCCAATTTCAAGGAGGTCAGCGTCGGCGAGCCCCTGGACTTCGAAGGTCACCGAGGCGCCGTAAGAGGACTGGAACTCCTGCTTGAGGTCGTCGAGGGTCTTCGTTTCGAAGGTCGTCCCTCTATGTATGAAGGAGACCCTGTCGGAGACTCCCGAGATCTCCGTCAGGACGTGGGACGAAAGGAGGACGGCTCCTCCCTTGTTCCTGAAGTCCCTCACGGTCTCCCTGAAGAAGTGCATCCCCTCCGGGTCAAGCCCGTTCATGGCTTCATCCATGAGCAGGAGCTGAGGCTCCTCGAGGAAGGCCTGAGCGAGGGCCAGCCTCCTCTTCATCCCCAGGGAATAGGCCTTCAACTTCACGCGCCCCTTGTCGCCAAGGCCCACCTTGGAGAGCGCCTCGTCCACCTGGGAGGCGGATACCTCCTTCGACCCGAACCTTGACACGTAGAGGAGCCAGTTCCTGGCGTTCGAGCCGAGGTCGAAGATGGGGTTCTCGGGGACCCAGGAGAAGAGCTCTGCGGCCTTCTCGTGGTTGTTGAAGGCGTCCAGGCCTTCGACGCGGACGGAGCCGGAGGTCGGCCGGATTACTCCGGCCACGATCCTTATGGTGGTGGTCTTCCCTGCGCCGTTGAGCCCCACGAAACCGACGATCTCCCCCTTGTTGACCTCGAGGTTCACCGACTTCAAGGCGGGGACCTTCTTGGTCGCCCCGAACTCCTTGGAAAGGCCCTCTATGGTCAGCACGCCATATGTCATTTTACCTGCTGAGCGATATACGTGTATCCTCTCTATGGCTCGACCAGCCCGATGGAGAAGTCATCTAGAGGAGGCGTTCACTGCCGATGCCGCAAAGGAGCTGAAGAACGGAGAGAGCTCCGACTGGGTCAGGAGACAGTCGAAGTAGGCCCTGGACCCCAAGGACAGGGACACCGTCGAAGTCTAGCATAGACAGCAAGGCCGCCACTGGAGAGTCTCATCTACTCTACTGACTCCGGCATCACCACACCATAGGCGGCTGTTGATACACTCACTTGCGGAAATATTGCCTGACGCCGGGTCGGGTGAGATAGTATATGATGGCCGCCTCGATGAGAAGGCCGACGATACCGCTCGGGAGCGCCACCAGACTCCCCAATGCTCCCAGTATCGAGAATATCAGGGTCGCCCACCAGGCCCAGCTCATGCCCTTCCAAAGGCCATACCCGAAAACAATCCCAATCAGACCTATGACCATGATGACCCCTCCTACTACCCCGATGGCCCCGGCTAGGTAGCCGTAGCCATAGGTCGAAAGGGTGGAGGTCATCCCGGCAACAGACACGGCCGCTATCCCGAGGAGGAAGACCAGGACCCCTCCGAGCATCTGAAGGATCGCCAGTATCGTAACGCCAGTGGGCCTCACCCTGGTCATCGGCATGGACATGGGCGGCGCGCCTCCAGGAAGGGGGACGCCTTGCCCAACCGACTGCATGTTGTATCCGCAACTGGGACAGAAGACGACGTTGGCGTCCACGGGCTTTCCGCAGGCGGGGCAGAATGGCATAATATGTATTTGGTCTCCCTGTCTATATAAACATGGGAGAGAAGCCTTTGAATCGCGGTTCATTTTGGAACGCTCATCTCCTCTGTCGAAGTTGGCCACCCTTCTTCGTTTCATCTGGGGCATCCCACCATCCCGCAGCATTCCTCACCATTTCCCGTGATGAACCGTGGCCCCGGTTCAAGTCGGTCATCACCCGAGGGGCGACGGGTGACGGCGGACATGGAACGGCAAGATTGCGGAGTCATCTCTCCCAAACTTAATTAAGCTCAGGCCGGACTTCGTATGCGCATTTCAGGTTGTCCAAGAAGCCCAGCGCCGCCCTAGGCGCCTTCTTTGTGGTTTCTCTTACGCTTCTACTCTTTCTCCTCAACGGGGACGCCAAAATGCTCACGATGGTATGGAACGCCCTCGGCCCTTACGTCGGCGTTATTCAGCAGATGATGGGTTATGTGGTAATAATCTGCTTCGGGGCCATTGCGATGAAATCCGAGGGCATTGCGTGGAGGGACCTCGGCCTGACGAAGAAGGACCTCCTCCTCGCTTCGCCCCTCTTCGTGGCCTTCATGGCCGGCATCGTCCTGTTAGTCTGGCTCGGAGGCGGCTGGTCGTCGACCTTCGTCGCCGTCACGCCCGGTCTCCCTCTCGCGGCCGTCGCCTTCAGCGTCGCGCTGGTCGCCTTCGCCGAAGAATACATCTTCAGGGGCTTCGTTCAGGTCGGCACCAGCAGGAGGTTCGGTGTCACTTCTGGGCTGCTGGTTTCCGCGGCCGTGTTTTCGCTCGTCCACGTCCCCACGGACCTCTCCTCCTTCAGCCCGTCGACGGGCCTGTACCGGATCGTCGAGCTCCTATCCATCTCCGCCATCAGCAGGTTCGCCTTTGGGGCGCTGGCCTTCTCGTATATGTATCAGCTCACCGGAAACATGTTCGTCACCATGTTCACGCACGCCTTCTATGATTTCACGTTGACCTATCTCGTCGTGGCCGGTGGCACGTTATCGATTGTGGTGCTATACCTCTTCCTACCATATGCGGTTATCCTGATAGTGTACTACGTGCTCCTCCAGGGCCTGTTAGGTCGTCCTGTCCGCTACGTCAGACCCACGAGCCCTGGCGGAAGCAGCGTCGGGTAACCATCTTCCAACGTTACGGCCAGGAGAGGCCACTCGGAGTCCCTGTGGTCCGCCCAGGGGAGGCAGGGTCAAAGCCGATCACCGTTGGGCGCAAACCCTCAACCCTACTTCCCTAATAGCCGCCTGAGTTACGAGGGAATTGACCTGCGGTGCACGGAAGGCGACCGAGCATGAGACGACCGGGTGTCACCAGGGTCGCCCAAGCGAGGCTGTGCTTATCAACGAAGGACGGGATTAGGATCATCCATGTTGAGACGCTAGCCATGTTATGTGACCAATTGTCAATAGAGAAGATAGGTGCACCTTTAAGGGAGGACCACGGATAAAGACTGATATGTCGTCCGTAGTCGAGGAGGACACGAAGGGGAAGAGGGTGGCCTACAAGGACATGCACACGCTCTACGAGGCAGAGCAGAAGAAGGCGGACAAGCTGTCCAGGGACGAAGCAGCCAAGGAGCTAGGAAATAGAGAGAACTCCGACTGGGTCACAAAGCAGCTGAAGAAGGCCCTGGACCCCAAGGACAGGGACACCGTCGAAGTCTAGAAGACAAGGTCGAGGCCGACGGCGTCATCAGCGCAGCGATACTCCTTCTTCTTGATCACCAAGATTAAGAGGATGTCGCCGCCGACAGCTCGAGTCTTGACTGGAGAACATATGGGAATGACAATCTTGAAGATGTGGCGATTCTTTCCAGCAGCGACAGATTTCCAAGAATATCATGAATCTACGACCACCCTATCATCCCATTCTACCCTTGATGTGCCTGAACGATTCTGCGACCCATATCAGAAAGACATAACTACAGCGCCACGACTTCATTTCCGAAGTTGTCCGATTACGCGCTGGAAGAAGAGAAACTGAGGAAGCTATACGACCAAGCGCGCACACAAGGA
>JBEKZX010000003.1:0-67559 GCA_049509455.1 Conexivisphaerales archaeon | reverse complement strand
GAGGTTCTCCCTGATATGCCCCGGCCCCTCGGCGCTCGATGACAGGACAGCGAAGTACCGCTTGACGAGCCTCAGTCGGCGCCCACCCTCTCTCGCGTCCGGACGGTCTGCTCGAGCCTCTTCAAGAACCTCCTTTCACGTGCGCCGCCAGAGCGCCCGCCCGTCTTGACTGTGACGGCAAATGCCTTTTTCGACAGGGGGGTGACAAGCCCTTCGGGGGTCGATGCGTGCGAGGACAGCAGTATGGGCATGCGTCTGGCTCCGGCTGCCCTGGCCAGACGGGAGGTCCACTCGAACGTCCCTCTCGCGTCCTTCTCATAGGAAGCCCTAACTTCACCCATGTTCAGCTCCAAAGCCTCCACCCTGTTGGGACGGGCGGCCAGAAAGGCCTCGAGGTCGTCAATTCTGTCCGCTATCCCTAGGGCCAACAGCGAAGGGGGCTTCCTCCTCTTTGACGCCTCGGCCATCGGACATGAATCTACCCAGGGGAGTCCGCCGTCTGAAGCGCCGCTCGCTGTCCTCAAGAAGCACAGGATTTCATGCCCGGCCTCAGCCTGAAACTCCGACGCTTCCGCTTCCGCAAGATCCAGGCCGACGGCCGCATAGCCCATGAGCTTCAGGGCTTTCACCCACTCACCGTAGGGTTTGGAAGGCTTGATGCACAACTCCACACAATTCAGGTCAAGCAACCCTTGATGAGCTCCTCGGCTCTTTCACCCTTGACGCTCAACTTGACACTAATCTTCACGGGATCCGACCCTCCCAACACTAGACGCCCAAGGAGGAGCTCCTGTTTGTCCAGCCTGACGAAGAAAATCCCCCTGTCGTCGACGTGGCCCCTAAGCTCCCTCAAGAGGAGGGCCCTGTCAGCTGAGCCGAGGCCGGTCAGAACCCTATCTAGGAGAGCTTCCGCCTCCTCTTGCTCCAGCGGAGTTCTGCTGTCAAAGATGATGTTCCCGTAGTGGCCGTGGAGCATCTCTGTAGCCTTGACCTCGACCCCCAGCATCTCCTTGATGACCTTCCTCACCTTCTCTCCGTCCTCCGTGGCATGGAGGTGGAAGGAGACAACAGCAGACCTCGCTTTCATGCCTTTGCGCAGCCAATTTGAGCCCCATCCAAGATAAAGGTTATCTTCGGCGCCACATGCTCGAAGCCCGATGTCGCATAGGCGGGGTACCAAAACCTTGGGCCTGGGTATTGAGAGCACAGCCCACACCTTCGGCGCCTCCATCGTAAACTCCGACGAGAAGGTGTTGGCCGATTGCCGGGAGGTCTACAAGGCCCCGCCTGGCTCGGGGATTCATCCGCGGGAAGCCTCCAGGCATCACGCCGACATGGCCCCTTCCGTCTTGGCGGAGTGCTTCGACAGGGCTAAGATCAGGGCACCGGAGTTGGACTTTATCGCGTATTCCGCCGGGCCTGGTCTGGGCCCCTGCCTGAGGGTAGGCGCCGTCGTTGCGCGGTCGCTCAGTTCCTTCTATGGTAAGCCGCTGGTCCCCGTCAACCACGCCGTAGGTCATCTGGAGCTGGGTTCGATGCTATGCTCAATGGATTCTCCAGTCTGCCTTTTAGTCTCGGGCGGTCACACGGCCGTCGTCCTTCCCGCCGGACACCGCTGGAGAATCTTCGGCGAGACCCTCGACATCACCATCGGGCAGCTCCTAGATCAATTCGGGCGTCACATCGGCCTGGGGAGCCCGTGCGGCCCTGCCATCGAAAAGATGGCCCTTGAGGGGACCAAGCTGGCGGAGCTTCCATACGTCGTGAAGGGTAACGACGTCTCCTTCTCTGGATTGCTGACTGCGGCGAAGAACCAGTTGGGCCATATGGGAAGGGAGGATTTAGCTTGCTCCCTTCAGGAATACGCCTACGCTATGCTCTGCGAAGTCACGGAGAGGGCCTTGGCCTTCTCCGAAAGCGAGGAGCTCCTTGTGGTGGGCGGCGTCTCAGCCAACAAGAGGCTCATGGAGATGATTGGCACCGTAGCGGAGAGGCAGGGCGCCCGGTCGGCGACCTCTCCCCCTGCGTTTTCGGGCGACTGCGGCGCGCAGATCGCTTGGGCGGGGCTCCGCCATTTCAGATCGGGGTTGTCCGTCCGTCCTGTTGAAGGTTTCGTTCGCCAGGCTTGGCGGCTGGACACGGTGGATGTTCCTTGGCGCGACTGATCAGGAGGGGAGCCGAGGCTGACATTTTCCTCGGCAGGTGGCTGGACGAGCCGGCGGTCTTCAAGGTAAGGACGAGGAGGCCGTACTTGCATGAGGAGCTGGACAAGCGCATGAGGGCGGCTAGGACAATCCATGAGGCCGAGCTCCTCTCCGCCTCCAAAAGCCTGGGCGTCACGACGCCGATCGTTCTTCATGTCGACCCCAAGGCTTCCACCATCGTAATGCAGTACCTTGAGGGACCCAGGTTGAAAGAGCTATTGTCGGGGACCCAACCCAGCGTAGAACTGTGTGGCGTCATGGGTTTCCATCTGGCGCGCCTTCACTTGAACAACGTAGTCCATGGGGATCCCACGACATCGAATTTCATCCTCTCCGGCGGCAGGCTGGCGGTGGTGGACTTTGGCCTTTCGCACCGGTCGGGCGCCGTCGAGGACCTCGCGGTGGACCTCCATCTCGTCAAGGAGGTTTTCCACAGCGCCCACAGCTCGCTGAGCAGGGCCGCCCTAGAAGCGTTCAGGGAGGGTTACTCCCAGGAGGGAGGAAGCGCCTTTGCGGAACGCATATGGAGGCGTGTTGTCGACATAGAACGTCGTGGAAGGTACGCCAGGTCCGACTGGAGTGAAGAGTAAATGGAGATAGTCATGGCCACCTCTAATGGCCACAAGGTCGCCGAGGCGAACTTCGTCCTGAAGGAGTTCGGGGTCGTCTTGGTGGGCCGGGATGTCAAGGGCGACGAATTGCAGAGCCTGGAGCCTGCGACGGTGGCGAAGGCTTCTCTCGAATCCATCCTCCCGTCATTCGGTAAGCCTCTGGTCGTCGAGGACACGGGGCTGTTCGTAAAGGCGCTTAACGACTTCCCCGGAGCCCTGGCCTCTCACGCCTTCAAGACCATCGGAAACCGGGGGATTCTGAAGCTTCTAGCAGGGGAGGGAGATCGGTCGGCCTACTTTGAGGCCGCCGTCGCCTACGGCCTCCCGCCCGACCGCGTCTGGATCTTCACAGGGAGTGTACATGGTACGATTTCGGAGGAGCCGGCTGGCACAGGGGGGTTCGGGTTTGACCCTATCTTCGTTCCCCAGGGGTTCGACAAGACCTTCTCCCAGATGACCCTTCAGGAGAAGAGCAAGGTCTCTCATCGCGCCCGCGCCTTCAGGAGGCTGGGAGCCTGGGTCACGCGCTGACTCGTCCCTCGCTTAAGAGGAATTGTTATATGCTGGAGTCAAGGGAGGTTTGAAGGATATGGCCAGGAGACACAGTCATCGTCATGGGAAGTCCCATTCGAGCAGGCCGCCTTCGATAATATCCACGCAGTGGATTAACTATAACGCCGAGTCCGTCGAGTCGATCATAGTCAAGCTCGCGAAGGAGGGTCATTCTCCCAGCGTCATCGGCGTGAAGCTTAGGGACGAGTATGGCATTCCGCTTTCCAAGAAGCTCATTGGCAAGACGGTCACCGAAGTCCTCGAGAAGGCCGGACTGGCCCCCCCAATCCCCGAGGACTTGGCGAACCTCATGACCAAGGCCAGGCGTCTCCAAGCTCACCTGAAGACGCACAAGACCGACAAGAAGAACATCCATTCGCTCGAACTCCTGGAAGCCTCCATCCACCGCCTGTCCTTATACTACAAGAGGACAGACGCACTGGCCAAGGACTGGAAGTACAGCGCTCAAGTGGCACAGCTAGCGTGATGCCGTCTCCATGCCTGATGTCGAAGCGTTGCGTCGAGCGGCGTCGGAGAAGGGTCTTAACCTTAAGGAGCTAGCGAAGCAGAAGGCCAGCATCCTCATGCTGGGCCATATCGACGCCGACGGCATAGCCTCCATGGGCGTCCTGGCAAGGGCGTTCGCGCAAGTTGACGGGGTATTCACGGCCCGGGCCATAGGCGACGTGAACCCGCGCCTCCTTGAGGAGATTTCAAAGGAGAGCTTCGACTTCTACGTATTCTGCGAGGTAGGCAGCGGCCATGTCAGGCTCATAGAGGAGCACCTAAATGACAAGTACCTCCTCGTCGACCACCATCAGCTCACCGACGAAGAAAAGGACAACCCCAAAGTCTTCAACGTCAACTCCTACGGGTTCGACGGCGCCCGCGAGCTGTCCGGGGCTGGAGTGAGTTACTACCTGGCCTCCAACATGGCGAGCGGCGCCCGCTCGATGGCTTGGCTCGGAGTAGTGGGTGCGTTGGGGGACAGGCAGGACCAGGGTACCAGGCGGTCTCTCTTGGGTCTGAACGACCAGCTGGTTTCCGAGGCGGTCGCAACGGACCGACTGGAGGTGGTGGAAGACCTTCTCTTGTTCGGCAGGGGCGTGCGGCCCATTCACGAGTCCGTGGCCATGACCTTCGACCCGTACATCCAAGGGCTTTCGGGCAGCAAGGACGCCTGCCTTGCGGCGCTGCAGTCGGCGGGCTTCGAGCTGAAAGAGGCGTCCCGCTGGAGGGTCGCTTCGGAACTCTCCCCCGACGAGAAGGAGAAACTTATCCTTACGCTAACTCCTTATCTTGAAGTCTCGGGCGACGAGGCCGCTGGCATCGAGGGGACCGTCTACCTTTTGAAGAAGGAGGACGAGCGCACCTACCTGAAGGACGCCCGCGACTTCGCCTCCCTTTTGGACGCCACCGGCCGGATGAGCAAGGCGGGTCTGGGCATCGCACTCTGCATGGGTGACCGCGGTGCGGCGCTCACTGATGCCGAGAAGACGTTGATGGAGTTCCGCAACGCCATCGTCCGGTATCTGCACGTCCTTCTCTCCGATGAGGAGCGCGTAATCCAGGACGGCCCCCTTGTGCAGCTCGTGGGCGACGGCATCGTCCAGGAGAACATGACGGGGGCACTTTCGAACGCCCTCTCCAACATGCCACAGCTGAGGGGGAAGCTCATTGTCCTCAGGACCATCACCAAGTCCGGTGAAATCAAATTCTCCGTCAGAAAGGGACGCGGCTCCTTCCCGACGATGAACTTGGGGAGTGTCATGCTTCGCTCGGCGGCCATGGCGGGAGGCAACGGTGGCGGCCACGATTCTGCGGCAGGAGCCCGCGTGCCCGCGGTTAAGGCCGGGTTGTTCTACGAGAAGCTCAAGAGTGGCATCGCTTGAGGACGTCCGTCAAGGTCAGGATCTCTACGGGAAGCGCCTCTATGGCAGAAGCGCTCTACTCCAGCCTGGAGCCAGACAACGTGGAGTTCCCGTCCAGCCTCTCCCTGATGATGAGGCGCCGCGGGGACTCGGTGGAGTTCGTTTTCATCTCTTCGACCGTCACAGATACGCTTATTTCCACGGTGGATGATGTGTTTGAAGCATGTGGAGTGTCGCTTCTTGGGATTCGCTCCGCAGAGGGGAAGCCGACTGAATGCTAGACATGAAGTTCGTCAGGGAGAACCCTGACCTGGTCCGTTCCTACCTCAACAAGAGAAGGGTCGAGTTCCCTCTGGACGAGCTCTTGGAGCTCGATGTAAAGCGCCGCAAGCTCATCGCAGAGCTCCAGGACCTTCGCCACCGCAGGAACGTGTGCTCCGAACAGGTGGCCTCGATGAAAGCCAAGAAGCATGACGCCTCGAAAATCATTACAGAGATGAAGGACGTCTCCGCTAGGATCTCCTCCGGGAGCCAAGAGCTCAACAAGACCGAGGAGGCCCTTCATCATCTGCAGCTGGGTCTCCCCAACGTGGTCCACGAAGGCGTCCCTGATTGCATAGGCGACGAGAACAGCCTCGAGGTGAGGCGCTGGGGGAAACCCTTTCCGATGGAGTTCCCCGTCAAGGACCACATCGACCTGGGATCCTCCTTGGGCATCATCGACACGGAAAGGGGCGCGAAGGTGGCCGGAGCGCGCTTCTACTACCTCTTGGGGGACTTGGTCCGTCTCAACTTCGCCCTCCTTCAATTCGCTCTCGAATTCGGGCAGAAGAAAGGCTACACCCTTGTGCAGCCGCCCTTCATGCTCAGGAGGGAGATAATGGAGGGGGCCGTCGACCTGACCTCCTTCGAGGATTCCATCTACAAGCTGGACGGAGAGGACCTCTACCTACTGACCACCTCCGAGCATGCCCTGTTGGCATATCACGCCGACGAGATTCTGAGAGGGGATCGCCTCCCCATCAGATATCTTGGTGTCTCTCCTTGCTTCAGGAAGGAGGCAGGTGCCCACGGCCGCGACACCAAGGGTATCTTCCGGGTCCACGAATTCGAGAAGGTCGAGCAGTTCGTCTTCACAAGGCCCGAAGACTCCTGGCAGGAGCACGAGAGGCTCATATCGACGGCCGAGGAGTTCTTCCAGCAGCTAGGCCTTCCCTACAGGGTGGTCAACATCTGCTCGGGGGACTTGGGCGCGCCGGCGGCCAAGAAGTACGACCTTGAAGTCTGGCTTCCCGGTCAGGGCATGTACCGCGAGGCCGTCTCCTGCTCCAACTGCACCGACTGGCAGGCCAGGCGCCTCTCCATCAGGTTCAGGGACAAAATGGGCGACGAGCCGCGCCTCGTGCACACCCTCAACTCCACCCTGGTGGCCACCGGCAGGGCCCTGATAGCCATTATGGAGAACAACCAGCGTGCGGACGGCTCTTTCGACGTGCCCAAATCGCTTCAGAGCTTCATTGGCGGGAAGGAGAACATCCGCTCTCTCACAGCGTAGAACGGTTTAAATCTTCGATAGCGAAGGGCTAATGGCGTAGCGGCATGCCGAGGAAGACTACGAAAGTCAAGGACAAATGGCGTGAAAAGACATGGCTGGAGGTCATCGCCCCCACCAGTTTCGGGGGCGTGCAGATCGCCAGGATACCAGCCACCGACGCCAACAAGGCCATCGGCAGGGTTATCCAGACCACGCTGTATGACCTGCTCAAGCAAGACCCCTCACATTATTCCATAAAGGTCTCCTTCGTCATCACCAAGGTCGAGGGAGAGAAGGCTTTCACGACGTTCAGAGGGCACGAGTATTCCCGCGAATACATGAGGAGCCTGGTCAGGAGAGGTTCCTCCATGGTGAGTCTAATCAAGGACTTCTCTTCAAGGGACGGCTACCTCCTTCGCATCTACATGATAGCTTTCGTTCAGGGTAGGATCAACAGCTCCAGGAAACACAAGGTCCGCGAAGCCGCCGACAAGATACTCCGGGAGAGAGCGGCCGCCCTAGACTACGAACAGCTGGTCCAGGAGATCGTCCTCAACAAGACTGCCTCTGAGATATTCGCCGAGGCCAAGAAGATCAACATGCTGCGTCACCTAGGCATCCGCAAGACCAAGCTGCTCCAGGCCCCCAAGGAGCAACCCACTCCTCCAGCGGAGCCGGCAACTGAACCTACGCCCGCCTAGAAGCTGCCACTATCTTGATTACGTCTCCGTCGTTCAGCTGGTGCTCTGCTCCGAGCCTGGTCCTCCGCTTGGCGTCCACCGCGTAGAGGAAGCTTTCAGCCAAGTCGCTGTGAATCTTCGCCGCAAGGTCTTTAGCCGTCGAACCCTTCGGTAAGACGAAGGCATCGGGGAGCACGTTCCCGTTCTTGTCAGAGAACCTGTTCTCGTCTTCGACTGGGTAGACGACGATGCCGTTCAGGAGGCCGTAGTAGGCTTCGTTGAGGGCCCTCTGCACGCCGGTGCCTCCGTATACCTTCAAAACCTTCTGGTCCACGAACTCAAGGGCCCTGGCCTGCTCCGGGCTGAGAGCTGATCCTTCCTTCACCGCGAAGGAGCCGTCACCGGGCGTATAAGCGACGAGCCCCTTCTCCGCCGCCCTCCTCAACAGCAGCTCTGCCGCCGCCGAGGTCGGTATGACCATCCTGCCCGAATCTCGCAGCCTCCCGACGTTGGCCGCCGACGTCGGCATGTCGGCCTTGTTGGCCGCAATGAGTATGGGCTTGTTCGCCTTGCGGAGCTCGGAGGCGAACCTCGCTATCTCTTCGTCGCTCCAGTCGGAAAACTTCTTCGCTTCCAATTGGGCCTTGCGAACAGCGTCCAGCATATCGTTGACGGACACGCCCAGACCCGTCAGCTTCTCGGCGACAGCCTCCTTGGCCTTCGCCGGCTCGATGTGCCTTGTCATCTTGGCCCAGTCCTTGACGAGGATGTTGGTCAGCCAGATGTCGTATTCCTTCTCCACGAAGGCCACGTCCTCCAGGGGGTCCTGTGTGCCGGCCGTAACGACCTTCCCTTCCATGTCCGTTCCACCGGAGGCATCCACCACATGAATTAGCGCATCGGCCCTCCTCAAGTCATCGAGGAACTTGTTGCCCAGCCCCAGCCCCTTTGACGCGCCCGGGATGAGCCCGGCCACATCCACAAGCTTGACCGGGATCCTCCTGATGCCGTCAACGCAGGCGCTGTTCTTAGGGGTATCCTGCACGCCCAGCTCCCTGCAAACGCATTCCTTGGTGATGTATGCCACGCCGACGTTGGGCTCAATCGTGGTGAAGGGATAGTTGGCGACAGGCGCGTCGAGGAGAGTGGCGGCATTGAAGAAGCTCGACTTCCCAGTATTAGGCTTGCCAATTAGACCCACCATCAATTTATAATGAACCCTCCCACCGTTATTGATCGTGGTAAACAGACAAGTAGTTATTGTAGGTTGTGGGCTCGCGGGCACAACGGCCGCGGAGGCCGCCCGCAAGCAGGACAGGAGCGCTTCGATCACCATCGTCGAAAGGACCGGCCACCACGAATACTCCCGATGCGGCCTCCCCTATGTCATCTCCGGCCACGTCCAGCCTCCCTCCAACCTCTTCCTCAATAAGAAAGCCTACTACGAGGGCTCTCTGAAGGCCAACCTTCTACTGGAGGCCTCCCTTGAGAAGATCAATCCTGTCGACAGGACGGTCATCATCAGGCGTCTCGACGGCCTCGAGGTTCTGGGCTATGATTCGCTCGTCCTAGCCACAGGGGCCCAACCCGTGGACCTCCCTATACCCGGCTTCGGCAAGGCAGGCGTGATGAAGCTGAGGACGCTCGAGGATGCCATTTCAATCTCCAGCACTGTCAAGCGAGACGGCCGTGCGGTCATAATCGGGGCGGGCCTCATAGGGCTAGAGGTCGCCGACGCTCTGAACGGCAGGGGCAACCACGTCACCGTCGTGGAGATGATGCCCGAAGTCCTGCCCACCGTCTTCGATCACACCATGGCAGCCAGAGTTCGAGAGGCGCTTGTGTCCAAAGGGGTCACTTTCATGCTGGGGAAGAAGGTCGACAGCATCGTCGGCTTTGATAGGGCGGAGGCCGTCGTCGTGGAGGGAGAGGTCGTCAAAGCAGACCTCGTAGTGGCCTCGGCTGGGATAAGGCCCAGGACGGAGGAGGCCCGAGCGGCGGGGGTGTCCGTGGGCCGCTACTGCGGTATAGTGGTGGGCGAAGGGTCTCAGACGAACGTCCCCTCCATATTCGCTGCAGGCGACTGCGTGGAGCTGGCGAACAGGCTGGTCTCCGAGAGCCGACCCATTCAGCTCGCTACCGTCGCCCTCAGGACAGGAGAGGTAGCCGGCGCCAACGCGGCTGGAGGCCAAGAGAGGCTTCCCGACCTCTTCGGCAACACTTCCTCCAGTCTCGCCAGCGTCGAAGTCTCCTCGACAGGCCTGTCGGAGACCGAAGCCAAGAAGCACGGAATCCCCACCCTCGTCGCCGAAGGGTCGTCCTACGCTTACGCCCCCTACTACCCCGGCGGAGGAGACCTCGTGACAAAGCTCATCGTCGACTCCCGGTCGGGGCTCCTGGTCGGAGCCCAGTTCCTTGGACCCGGGGCGGCAGGCTGGGGAAACCTCGTCACCATGATAATCGCGCAGGGACTCCACATCACGGCCTTAGCCTACCTTGAGACCAACTTCTCTCCCCCTGTGCAGAACTTCTGGCCCTCCCCCGTGGTGGCGGCCAGGCGTCTGAACAGGCTCTTCGTGTCTAGACGAGTCAGCGTTTAAATGAAGGATGAATGCAATGTAGCCAAGGTGACTGGAAGTTGGCCAATGGATACAAGGTTCTCGTCTGCGACCATATCGACGAGCGGGGCGTGAAGATTCTCAGGGACGCGGGGCTAGAGGTGGACTACCGTCCAAAGATTACGCCGGAGGAGGTGGTTTCTGCGGTAGAAGGGTTCGACGCGGTCATCGTGCGGAGCAGGACCAAGGTCAAGGCCGACGTCATCCAGCGTGCGGCCAAGCTCAAGGTGATTGGTCGTGCGGGCGTTGGCCTCGACAACATCGACGTTGACGCCGCCAAGCAGAGGGGGATAGCCGTCTACAACTCCCCCGAATCTCTCACCAACGCCGTCGCCGAGCTGGCGCTCGGCCTTATGATAGCGGCCGCCCGCGGCGTTGGGGCCGGCTACTGTAATCTGAAGAACGGCGTCTGGGTGAAGGAGTCCCTTATGGGAACGGAGCTCTCCGGGAAGACGGTGGGCATAGTGGGTTTCGGCCGCATTGGCCGGCGCCTTGCCGAGTTACTCAAACCATTCAACGTCAAAGTCCTCGCGTATGACATCCTGCCGCCGGACGAGACGGTTCTCGATGCCCTAAGCGCAAAGCTGGTCGGGCTCGACGAGCTCCTCGTCGCCTCCGACTTCATATCGCTCCACCTGCCCGGCGGGCCTTCGATGCGCGGCTTCATAGGCGCCGACAGGCTTTCCAAAATGAAGAAGACCTCCTTTATTGTCAACACCTCGAGGGGCGAAGTTCTGGATGAAAACGCCCTTGTAAACGCCCTGAAAAGCGGCTCGATCAGGGGTGCTGCCCTGGATGTCTTCGCTATGGAGCCACCCACAAACAAGGAGCTCCTCTCCCTCGACAACATCGTATTCACCCCTCACATCGGTGGGCAGACGCTTGAAGCCCAGGCCTCGGCGGCTACCATCATCGCGCAAAAGATCGTGGACCACCTGTCCAAGTCCGCCTGACGCGCTGGAGCCCGCATCTTTGAAGCGTTTTCCACTCTTCTTGTTGGGGTAAAAGTTTTAAATCAAGGACAGGAGAGGCTTGGCTGAAGCGTAGATGTACAAATACGTAGCAGATTCTTGGCAGACTGCACTCAAAGAGAAGAACCCCAACGTCAAGGGCAGACTGGTTTCGTGGAGGAGGGGTCCTCGCGTTGTGCGTCTAGCCCATCCTACGCGCCTCGACCGAGCTCGGAAGATTGGGTACAAGGCCAAGCAGGGCTTCGTCGTCGTCAGAGTCAGGATATCCAGAGGGGGTATCAGGATCAAGAGACCGGTCGCCGGAAGGCGGTCCAAGCATCTGGGCGTCCTCAGAATTAAGGGCGAGCTCCCGGAGGCCGGCGTAGTGGCCGGCAGGGTCCTAGACAGGTATCCCAACATGAAGGTTTTGGGTTCTTACTTCCTCATGGAGGACGGCCGCTATCGCTGGTTCGAGGCGGTCCTCCTGGACACCCATCATCCGTCCATACTCGCCGACAAGGAACTTCGACAGCTAGTGCAGAGCTAGGCTGGTCGAGCTGCTGTTAGGAGCTGCTGCATGTCATGACCGAGTTGTTCAAGAGCGACGCCATGAAGAAGAAGGTCCTCACGGCCATTCTCTCTCTCAACCTTGAGTACAGCTGGTCACGCCAGAATCTATTCCTCGACCTCGGGCTGGACCCGGAGCTGGGGGAGGCTCTCCTCGAGGAAGCCGTCAGGAGCGGCTTGGTTTTAATAGCCGATCACGACCGCTTTGTGCTCACTGTGGACGGTCGCAGCAGCCTCAAGGTCGTCATGGCCGGCGGAGTCTTCGACATAATCCATCCGGGTCATATTTACACCCTGTCCAAGGCCAGGGCTCTCGGTGACATGTTGGTCGTCTCCGTGGCGAGGGACAAGACCGTCCTTCGGATGAGGGGGAAGCTCGCCGTCAACTCGGAAGAGATCCGCCTCAACCTTGTCAGGAGCCTGCGGTTCGTCGATGCAGCCATACTCGGCAGCGAGAAGGACATTTTCGAAACGGTGGAGCTCATCAGGCCCGACATCATCGCCCTAGGCTACGATCAGGCTCATAATGAAGGGACCTTCCTCTCCCGGGGAAGCGCGAAAGGCATGAAGTTCTTGGTCACGCGCCTGGACAGCCCTTTTCCCGGCCTGAAGAGCACTAACCTCAAGAAGGATCAGCAGATTCTGAAGTCACTCTGAGCTTCTTTGACAGGGCGTCGGCCATGGTGAGCTCATCGGGATATTTCAGTCCTCTCGCTCGCAGCCATCTTTCGATTTCTTCAATGGACATCAAGTTCCCGGGGCTGGCGTAGAATGCCCTTCCCTCGCAGACGTATAGGCCCTCTACCTCTCCTCCCAGGTGGATAGGCCTCACCTTCCCCACTCCCTTAATCTCCCCCGTAAGGAGGCTCTTGGCTACGCCAATGGTGGGCTTCCCGGTCAGCACACCTACTATGGTGGCAAGGCCGGCCCTCCTTGGGTGAAGCCTGCCGTGTGCGTCCACCAATATGAGGTCGTATGCGGACTCAACCTGCGAGAGGATTCGCAGCAACGGAGGAGCCTCCCTCATGTGGAGGTATCCGGGGATGTAGGGGAAGTGGACGCCGTAGACTCCCGTCTGCACCTCCATGGCCTTTCCGTCTTCGGGACTCCAGACGACCGCCACTGTGTATGCCCTATCCTTGGAGTATGACACGTCCAGCGCCGCGGTGGCCTTTATGTCATCCGCCTTGATTCCAGAAGGTACGTAAAGCTTGGCCAGCGCACTCTGGACAAGCGTCGCGTACGGGAAGAAATCCTTGAAGCTGGGCCTACTCTTTGAAGGCATCCATCTTCTTCTCGAGCGAACGCATCATCTTGAGGAGCTTGGTGCGTCTGGTCTCCTCCGTCACCATGCTCCTGGTGTCCTCGAGGATCGACCTGTCCACGTCCAGCTTGCGCCTCAGCCCAGGGACGATGTTGTCGTAGACCGCCAGCGGCTTGATAGAGATGTAGAGGGTCTCCATGACCTTGAAAAGCCTCTCCGCTTCGTCCAGGTCCCCCTGCCTGATGGAGTCGAAGAGCCTCCTCTTCGCCTCGCCTATGGCGTCCAGCAGACCAAGGACATACGACCCGGGCTGCACGCTGAGCTCCTCGGCCGAGAGCAAAGGCTTCCGGCCTGCTAGGGCCAGGAGGGTCTCCGCCTCTACGTACTCCGTTTCGGGAGAGGTCAAGTATCTGTCCATTTCCCCCCGAGAGGCATCCTTCAGCACCTTGAGGCTCTGCCTCGCCTTTAGGATGAGCGATTTCGCCGACTCCTTGTCGCCGGTATGGATGCTGACGATGGCCCTAGAGCAGTCGGCTACGACATCGCGGGAATCCTTCAGAATCTTCTCGCGCCTGAAGGCGGCCTCTTCAAGGGTCCTCGCAGAAGAAGAAAGAGACCCAAGTACCTTATTCAGCGACTCTGCCTTCTTCATGATGCATCAGAAGCCACTGCCCGTCAGAAGGCCACCTTCTCCTCTTTGATTCCGCTGCTGGAGATGACGATGAGGTCCACGCCGTCACCGCTGGCGGCGTCCCTCTGGCTGGCGGCCTTAATCGACTTTATCGCGAGCTGCTTGGCCTTCTCTTCATCCAAGCCATCCACGTACTCCGATTCCACCACGCCTATGGCGATCTCAGTCCCCGAACCCACGACGGCATACTTGTCTGGGATGACGGAGCCAAGGGCGTCTAGGATATAGATTGAAGGAGACGTATCCACGCCGGCCAAGATGACCTGATTTAGAAACGGCGCCATCCTGCGGTTGTACATAACGACCGACATGAGCTTGGCGACAGAGTTGGGCGTCATCTTCCTGCGGGTCTCCATCTCCCTCAGCCGGATCAGTGACTGCATGTTCCTCGCCAGGACCTGCATGTCGCCAATCATCCCGGCGAAGGCCGCCCCCGTGTTCGAGCTGAGCATGAAGACCTTCTTTCCCGTCTTGCTCATTATGAAATTGCCATACGTAAACCTCTTCTCAGCTGCGAGGACTACGCCGCCATCAAAGACCAGGCCTACAGCGGTAGCCCCCGGAATCATGAATTCGGACATTTGCGCTTCCCTGAAGGTGGCATGGATAAAAGGGTTATTAACATTTGGAGCGAGGCGCAGGTCCTAGTCCCGTTTCAAGATCCTAACCCTGTAGAGTGCTCCCTCTTTTGTTATGCTGTAGAGGCACCCCGTGAACGCTGCGGCCACCTCAAGGTTGGTCCTGAGATGCTGTGTGTCATCATCGGTGAGAACTTCCCCTCCCCCCTGAAGGGCCATCAGCGGGACGAGCATGTCGGCAAGGTGGTGGTCTACAGAAGCCCCCTTCGTCGCCGACGCCGTAAAGCTCGCCGCGGCGGCAGCGCCGACGTCCTCGGCTTTCACTCCTCTTTCGCCCACGGCATCGCCTCCCAGGAATACGGCACTCCCCTCGCGATGGTGGACGAGTATGGAGGTCCCTGGAGAGTCCGCCTCCTCCACGTCGACCTTCACTTCCTCTACGGATTCGCCTGCGCTCCTCAGGTAGGCGGCTGCCGAGTCCGCCTGCCGCGCGGCCACAGAGCGAGGGAGGTTGGCACACACGCTGGAGATCCTGACACCCTTCGATGCTGGAGCGCTGTCAAGACTTACATACTCCCCAAGGCTGGCCGGCAAGCAGTGCCCTTCCACCAGCCCACCTCCTTCTGGGTAGTATCCGCGGCGCACCATATTGGAACTGACCTGAACGCCGAATGCCGCGGCCGCCGGCTCGTAGACATTCTCAAAGTAGTCATAGGTGGGGCTCCACCTGGTATCGGTGCCGCCCCTAACCCTGACACTGTAGCTCAGCCCTCTGAGGGAGATCGCCGAGAGAAGCGTCTGAAGGATGAGCGTTACGCTTCCTGCGGTGCCCACGTCGATTTCGAGGGATCCTGTGACCTCCGAGGAGGGGCAGAACCTTACCCAGTCAGAACCCACACGTGCGTTATCAACGCGCCCACCAGTGACCGATGCGAACGCGGTAACCACGGCAAGGTGCTGGGGCCTGAGCCCCGGCTTGTCTCTCTTTGCCCTTACATTGTAGATTTCGACCTCCTTCCCTTGCACTAGGGAGAACAGAAGGGAGGTCCGGAGAATCTGTCCTCCTCCTTCGCCGAGGCTTCCGTCGATTCTGATCAAGGTCTAGAGCCCCTGAAGTGACATCCTTTCGAGGGAAGCATTCTTCCAGGTTGCTCTTTAAGATAGAGGAAGGTGGCCCACTGCGCCTGGGAAAGGCCATCCACTGATCTGGAATTTCAATCGTCGGGATCTGACGGAGGCTTGTGCCTTCGCTGGCTCGCGAGTTCCCCTCTCTCGTGCAACCAACTTTCCGTCAGCTCAACATTCATTTCCCGGCACGACGTGTCAGTCCCCAGAGGAGGGAGGATGCATTCGAGGCGGGATTTGTTGGAGGACATCCTCAGGGTCCCAGGCATTCCGCTGATTCTTCTGGGGATCCTTTTCATAGTCTCACCTCTTCTTTCCCTCCGGCTGTACCTCAATTCACAGGCACAGAATGTCCCACCTATTCTCCAACAATCCCTTTCCCTGAGGAGACTCCAATAAGAATCACGTTGATTGTCGTTGGAATCGTCCAATTGATGGCCTTTTCCAAGATGAAGCGAGCAGCAGTTCCCCCCCGTTCCCTCAGTCGGAATTCAGCAGAAAGATGCCGTCTGAGCAACCAACCTCAAACGCACCATCGGTCGTATTGGTCGCCCTTTCGACCAAGACCTTTTAAGATCGGTCTGGGGTAGCCATATCTCGGCTACCATTGAAAGTGGCACTTCTCATAGGCAGGTTCCAGCCGTTCCACCTCGGCCACCTGCGCGCCATCGAATACGCTTTAGAACGCTCAGACAGGCTCGTGCTGGTGATCGGCAGCTCGCAGAAGAGCCATGAATTCAGGAACCCCTTCACGGCCGGAGAACGTCTCGAAATGATCACGGCGGCCTTGCACAAAGGGAAGCTCCTCGACAGGGTGATCTTCGCCGAGCTCCCCGACGTGGAGAATCACTCGCTCTGGGTGCCACTCCTGAAGTCTCTTACGCCGCGGTTCGACCTTGCCTTCTCCAACGACGAGCTGAGCATACGATTGCTCAAGGAGAACGGGGTCCCCGTGGCCGAAGTCCCCCTCCTGCGCAGGGAGGAGCTGGTGGCCACGGAGATCCGCCGCAGGATAGCTTCGGGGAAGAGATGGGAGCACCTAGTGCCCGATGAGGTGGCCCGTTACCTTGAGGAGACGAATGGCACGGAACGCATCAGGGAGCTCTTCGCCCAACAGGACTCTGCCAACAACAAGATTTAGATAACGTAGGCCTGTATCCCTCGTGGTGTCTAGCGTGGGATATTATCCGCTGCGCAAGCTCATCATGCTTCCTGGTCCAACCAACGTGTCGGACAGGGTCCTCGACGCCATGGTCAAGGCGGTAATCAACCATAGGGGTGAAAGCTTCCATCCTCTGATGAAGAACATCGTGACCAACGCCAAGGCCATCTTCGGTACCTCGGCCGACCTGGCCGTTCTCTCCTGCTCTGGAACGGGAGGAGTGGAGGCCGCCGTTATGAACGTCGTGCGCCATGGTGACAGTGTCCTAGTGCCGGTCTTCGGCGAATTCAGTCAGCGTCTCGCTGACTCAATCGACCTGGCGGGAGGCCACGCCGTCCGTGTAAATGCCCCACTCGGAGATGCCCCTCGCCCCGACGCCCTCGAGGACGCTGCCAAGAAGGCAGGCAAAGTGAAGGCTGTGTTCGTCGTTTACAATGACACCTCGCCCGGGACGACCTACAGGTGGATGAAAGAGGCCTCTGACGTCGCCAAGGCCTTCGGCGGGCTCTGCGTGTGCGATGCCGTCTCCATCCTGGGCGGCGATGAGCTCCCGCAGGACAAATGGGCTATAGACATGGTAGTCACTGCCAGCCAGAAGTGCCTGGCTGCGCCGCCCGGGCTGGCGCTGATCTCCTTCAACGAGCAAGTTAAGAGGCTCCTGGCATCGAGTCCCCCGTCCAGCACCTACTTCAACCTCGCAAAATACGCCGAGTTCGGAGCCAAAGCCGAGACCCCGTTCACCCCTGCCCTCCCCCTCTTCTACGCCCTGGACGAAGCTCTGAAGATGGTCATGGAGGAGGGGATGGAGAAGAGGATTGCCCGCCACAAGGCGACGGCTTCCTCCTTCTACCAATCTCTCAGCGGTATCGGGCTCCAGCCTTTCGTCAAGCCTCACGTCCGTTCTAACGTCGTGGTCTCCATCAAGTACCCAGATGGGTTGGATGACAGATCCTTCCGAGAGTCCCTCGAAAATGACTTCGGCGTTGTCGTCGCCGGCGGCTTTGGCGAGCTGAAGGGGAAGATCTTCAGGATTGGAAACATGGGGGAGGTGGATAGGTGGCACGTCATGACTACGGTGGGCGCCATCGGGGGGGCTCTCAATCTCACTGGCTACCGCGTCGACATCTCCCTGATGTTGAAGGCGGCGGAGGAGCGGCTGAAGGCCCTTCCCGCCTGATTCATCGCTTAATTCTTTTATACTTCTCTCCTAGGGTCTTAGTGCAGGTAGGAATGGCCATGGAAAGCGGCACTTTGACATACATCAACTATGTTGCCAAGGTCAAGGACACCGGCGAGGTCTTGGAGGCTACGCGTGAGGCAGACGCGAAGAGCCTAGGCATTTTCGACCCCGTCGCTAGATACACTCCGAATTTAGTGGCCGTCGGCGAAGGCTGGGTGCTCAAGGGGCTAGACGACGCCCTCTTGAAGGCCGGCGTAGGAGACAAGCTCAGCGTGGAGATAACCCCTAACAAGGGCTTTGGGGAAAGGGATCCCACGAAGGTCAAGCTGATTCCGGAGAAGAGGTTCGGGGAGAAGGCCCACGAGCTCGCCATAGGGGCCGAAGTGGAGGTCGAAGGGAAGGTGGGCCTCGTAAGGTACATCGGCTCCGGCCGCGTTCAGGTGGACTTCAACCACCGCCTGGCCGGCAAAACCCTGCTGTATGACGTAGAAGTCGTCAAGGCCGTCACAGAGCCGGCGGAAATCGCCAAGGCCCTCCTGCTCAGGAGGCTGCCTATTGCCGAAGACAAGCTGAACGTTTCGCTAGACTTGGAGAAGGGGACAGCAACCGTGCTGCTCCCCGAAGAGCTCTACTATCTCGACGGTTTGCAGTTCATCAAGAGGGCCTCGTCCAATGACATCTTCAAATATGTGAAGTCGGTCACATCGTTGACATTCTCTGAAGAGTACAGGCCTCCCGTAGCGGCCAAGCCTAAGGAGGAAGCCAAGCCGACGGAAGAGAGTAGACCCGCGGAAGTTAAGCCCGAAGCCGCCGCGCCCGAAGAGAAGCTCAGCGCTTAGATGACGCCCGTTTCAGTCGCCAGCGCTTTCGCCTGACCAGCGTCTAGCTGGAGCTTGTGCAGGATGGTATAGCGGTCCGGCCTCACGCTCGGAGCGGCTAGGATGCCCTCGACCACTTCCGCGTCAGCTAGGTCTATCTCCCTGGCTGCCGTGGGAGCTCCCGCCTCCCTCAGGGCCCGCCTCATCCTCTCCCAGTCCAACCCATGAAGGCGTGCCATCATGACGGCCCCCAAGCCCGTCTTCTCGCCATGCAGCCCCTTGCCAGGGGCAATCCTGTCCAGCGCGTGGCTGAAGAGGTGCTCCGCTCCACTGCAAGGTCTGCTGCTCCCCGCTATGCCCGCGGCGACGCCAGCGCTGATCAGGGCCTCTACCAGGCCCCTTATCCCCTCCTCGTTCCTGCGCCCGATGTTGACCGCCTCTTCCTCCACCATGACCCCGCTCATCTTAGCCAGGTTGGCAGCATACGTCCCATAATACTCCCCCTTGTCGTCCCGTCCCAGCTGCCAGTCCTTCACCGCGGTCAGCTTGGCCAGGAGGTCGCCCACGCCTCCGTTGAATGTGCGTGGCGGCGCGCTGAGGATGATCCCGATGTCGGCGACGATGGCGAAGGGAGGCCTGGTCACGGCGGAATATGATCCTGATCCGCCGAAGCCCCTGATGGAGGCGAAGGGGCTGGACATGCCGTCATGAGACGCGCTCGTGGGAACGCTTATCATGTGCGCCTTCCTCCGAAAGGAGGCCAGCTTGGCCACGTCGATGGACTTCCCTCCGCCCATCCCGACGACGACATCGGCCTGTCTCCTAGCCACTTCTCTTTCGACCTTCTCCACCGATTCGAGATCTGGCTTGGTAACCTCCACCCATGAACTGCTGAAGCCAGCGCCGTCTAGGCTTTCGGTCAGACGTCCCCCGAGGCCTGCCCAGACGTTGGGCCCCGACGCCACTACTACGTTCCCGGCCAGGCCCTGTCCCCTGATGAGGCCACCCGTCTCCGTCAACACGTCGCGGCCTGCCAGGACCACCGACGGAAGCTCCATGAGATGCTTGCCGTTGGACACGCCATATGCCACGTCAGAACATCTGATAAAGGTTCATCGTTGGGACGTGTGCAAAGCTTATTTACTAGCCCCCTCAAGTCTGTGATGTTTCTACCGCTCGCTTCAGAGCATAGGTGAAACTACTTTGGGTTTGAGTATAGAGAAGATGGATACCGCGAAGACGGGGACCACCACTCTTGGAATGGTCTGCGACGGTGCCGTAGTGGTCGCCACCGATACGCGAGTGACCATGGGCAACTACATCGCCCACCACAAGGGAAAGAAGCTCTATATGATAGATCGTCACCTGGCCATGACCATCGCTGGATCGGTGGCCGACGCCCAAAATGTGATCGACATCGCGAAGTATTACGCGGCGATGTACCGCATGGACCATGAAAGGCGGATGCCGGTGAGCGCGGCTTCCCGCCTCATTGCTAACATATTCTTCAACCAGAGGTACAACCCCCTCATTGCACAGATAATATTGGCTGGCTTCGACGACACAGGGCCCGCCCTCTACAACGTCGACTACTTCGGGTCGCTCACTAGTGAGAAATATACCTCCACGGGGAGCGGCTCCCCCATCGTGCTCGGCATCCTGGAGGCAGAATACAGGGAGGGAATGACCGTCTCCGACACCGTAAGGCTCGCCGTTAAGAGCGTGACCTCCGCAATGAAGAGGGACACGTACTCCGGTGACTCCTTTGACGTCGCGGTCATAGACAAGGACGGTTTCAGGGAGCTGACCACCGCGGAGAAGGACACCGTCCTTCATACGCTTCAGGCTAATTGAGTTTGACGCAAAGGAACCAGACCGCAGGGAGAAGTCAGAGTATCGTAGGGGTGATTCTGCAGAATGTCCCCGCCGAGGCTCAGGTAGTGAGAGTAGAGTATGAAGGGCCGCGCATCGCCCTCTACTCAAAGAACCCGGCCTTCTTCGATCACAATGAATACATCATACCTGAAATCGTGAACTCGCTGAAGAAGAGGGTCGTAGTCCGGGTTGACCAGTCCGTCAGGAAACCCGAAGAAGAAGCCAGGACCTTCCTCGCTTCATGTATCCCTCGCGACGCTGGTCTCCAGAACATGTTCTTCGACGAGACGACGGGAGAGGCCGTCGTCGACCTTCGCCAGCCCAAACTCATCAGCCCTGACGTCTCGAAGCTCCTGGACACGACCGGCTGGCGGCTCAAGATTCGGAAGTCGTCCAACATCCCGAGCACCACCGTCCAGAACGTCCTCTACACTCTGAAGGCCACCCAGGACGAGCGCCTCCAGTTCATGCGCTATACCGGCGAAAGGATATTCAGGCCACGCATAAGCGACCGCAACGAGGTCAGGTTCACGGCGCTGGGCGGATTCAAGGAGGTGGGTCGCTCCTCCATGCTCATCGAAACGACTGACAGTAAGATACTCCTGGACGGGGGGATCTACCCCGGCACCCGCAACGCTCCAGACTGCTTTCCGCGCCTGGACTGGCTGAACCTGAGCCTCGAAGACTTGGACGCTATCGTCCTGAGTCACAGCCATCTCGACCACGTCGGCTTCCTTCCGCTCCTCTACAAATACGGCTTCAAGGGACCCCTCTACTGCACGGAGCCGACTCTTCACATGGTGGACCTCCTGCTCACCGACGCCCTGAAGGTCTCCACGATGGAGGGCCAGTCCTACATGTGGGATCTTAAGGATCTCAGATCCCTGATCAGCCATATCATCCCCCTCCCCTACGGGATGGTGACCGACATCTCACCCGACGTCAAGTTGGTGCTCTATAACGCCGGCCACATACTGGGCAGCGCCACCGTGCATCTCCATGTGGGAGAAGGCGCCCATAACATCGTCTACACGGGCGACTTCAAGTTCGCAAAGAGTATGCTGCTGGAGGCGGCCTCCTACAACTATCCGAGGGTCGAGACCCTGATAATAGAAAGCACCTACGGCAACAAGTCTGACATAGCCCCCTCGAGGGAGGAGACGGAGATGACCTTCGTCAACAGCATCAACTCCACTCTGAAAGAGGGAGGGAAGGTGTTAATCCCCGTACCTGCAGTCGGCCGGGCCCAGGAGATAATGCTGGTCTTGGACCTTTACATGCGGCACAATATTCTCTCTGAGGCGCCCATATTCGTGGAGGGGATGATCAAGGAGGCCACGGCCATCCACATGTACTACCCCGAGTACCTCGCGAGGGAGCTAAGGGATAGGATCGTCGACCAGGACGAGGATCCCTTCATCACAGAGTACTTCACGGTCATCGACCACCCAACCAAGAGGGAGGAAGCCCTGGCCTCCGGTCCGGCCATCATCATGGCCACCTCCGGCATGATGGAGGGTGGACCGTCAGTCCAGTACTTCCAGTCGCTCGCGAGCGATCCGAAGAACAAAATCCTCTTCGTTTCATATCAAGTGCAGGGGACCCTCGGGCGCCGCGTACTGGACAACTCCAGGCAGGTTACCCTCGTCGAAGACGGGGGAAGGATGAAGATTGTGGACGTCAATTGCAAAGTCGAGAAGGTGGAGGGCTTCAGCGGTCACAGCGACTATAACCAGTTGATGCGCTATGTCTCCAAGCTAAGGCCGAAGCTGCAGAGGGTCATAGTGGGCCACGGGGAGCGGAAGAAATGCGAAAGCCTATCTGAGTCCATAGAACGGATATTCAGGCTTCCCGCCTACCAACCGAATGTCCTGGACAGCATAAAGCTGTACTAGATGGCTTCAGCCCAGAGCCCGCCAAATCTTTACTTTCGGAGGCGTTATGACGATTCTCTCCTCACCCAGCCGCGCTATGTCCCCGCCTACGCCGGTGGCGAACGCGTAGAGCTCCTCCACAGCCTGTTTGAGCTCCTCGATGCTCTTGTTGGCTAAAGGAGTTATCCTCAGGATGATGATGGTTCCGTTGCGGAGGTCCTCCTTGACCTTCGGCACCTCATCTGCGCTCTTGATGGGGTACGCTTTCAGATATGTGACCGTCTCTTTTTCGTGCGTCTTGGCAGCAGCCTGACTCATTGACCTTTCACTGACTTGGCTGGACAATGATAAACGGGTGACTTCAATACCTAGCTAGGTAAATTATTCTCAACCTGTTACCAAAAAGCAGTAGCCCACGGGCGCTTGCCGCAGCCGGGTTCAAATATGTAGAGGGACCCGGTTACGCCGGTAGACGCACTTGGACGATGACCTTTGGGGGATGCTCGTTGCGCTCAGGGGATGTTCCGTCGTGAAGAAGGTCAACAGAGAGGGGTGGAAGCGGCGTGCGGGCATAGCCCACCCGGAGTCCGTCGCGGACCATATCTTCTCTACGACGCTGGCCGTCATGATGGTCGGCGACTTGCTGAAACTTGACACGTACAGGATGATGAAGATGGCCCTCCTCCACGACGTCTGCGAGGCTGTCACAGGGGACATCCAGCCGGGAGAGATGGAGCCCGCTCAGAAGAAGAAGAAGGAAAGGAAAGCCCTCGAAGGGCTCCTACATTCGCTCCCCGAGCCACTCAGGAAGTCCTACATGGCATCCTTTGACGAGTTCAACCGCGGGTCCAGCTCCGAGGCGAAGCTGGTCAAGGACCTGGACAAGCTGGAGATGGTGATGCAGGCCTCCACATATGAAAGAGAGGGGACAAGGAGAGAGGTCCTCGAAGAGTTCTGGAGGACCGCCGACGCACAGATCAAGAGCGAGGCCGGGAGGAAGCTGTTCAGCTTTGCGACCTCTCTGAGGCCTCGGCGTTCAGCTCCTTGACGGCATTCCAGAACTTATCGCCGACATAGTGGATATTCTTGACCACCGCGCCCTTACTCATCTTCTCGCCTTCTGCGCTGTCCACCAACGCCGTGCCCACGGCCAACGCCTTGCCATGCTTCTCGTCGACCACGACCACGACGTCTCCCTTCTGGAAGGGGGCCAGGAACGACCTTATCCCCGGCCTCATCACGTTGGCGCCGTTGGTGAGGAACTTGACCGCACCCATGTCTACCGTAACCTTCGGAAAGGCCTTCAGCAGCTCCTCGTCGCCGAGGAACGGGACGAACACGCCCCTGTTATCCACCATCGTTCTCGTCCCTAGGGCAACGTAGAGGCCTTCCTCGACGAATCCCTTCCTTTCGAGTCCCAGCTCGGGGACGGCGGTGTTCTTCCATTGCGTCCTCAGGGCGTCGTCCATGTCCTTCAATTCGCGCTTGGAATAGAACTGTATCTTCAAGGGCTTGAGGGCAAAGGACACCGTTGCAAATTTAAATATATGGGCATTGACTCCCCCTCGACAGCGAGGAGAGGAATGAGAATTGGCCGCTGACATGACATTTAAGGTATTGAACGAAAGCATCGGCAAGACTGTCCTGATCAAGCTCAAGGGCGGCAAGGTCATTAGGGGATCCTTGCAAGGATTCGACCAGCACATGAATTTGATCTTGGAGGGATCCGAAGAGATGCTCGCTGAAGGGAAGCCCAACTCCCTCGGAACAATCGTGGTCAGGGGCGACAATGTCGTCCTGATTTCTCCTCCTCCACTCGGCTGAACCAAAGGTCGATGATCACAGTTGAAGGGAACTCCGTCGGCAGGGAAGCACAGTAAGCATAAGACTCACAGAGTCTGTCGCCGCTGCGGGAAGGCCACCTACAACATTCACTCCAAGAAATGCTCCGCCTGTGGGTTCGGCGCATCGCCCAAGCTCCGCTCGTACAGCTGGGCAAAACGCCTCGATTGATTATGTCTCTTGAAGCATACGCTTAACTAACGGGAAGTTTATAGCTTCAAGCGTAGAAGGAAAGGCTTCTTTGAGTGTAGATTATATCGCCCTCATCATCGAGGGCGTGGCCTTCGGAGCAGCCTTTGGTGTTGCAGCCGGGGCAGTCTACGCCTACACTCGTCGTGCTAAGTCAACCCGAGTCCCAACGCCCAAGCTCGAATCTTCACCCGTTACGGAGTCGGCGGAGCACGTCCTCCTTCGCGGTCCCACCACTACCGAGCTCGAAAGCGCCAAGAGGGAAGTGCGCCTTCTCAAGATGGAGAAGGAGTACCTGAGCGGAGCCCTGACGAGGGTGTACGAGGCAGAGGTGCAGGGGAGGATTACCAAGGACGAAATGCAATACCTTTCGCAGAAGTACCGGGGAGACCTCCAGGGAATAGACGAGAGGCTCTCCAAGGCTCAGACAGTGGTCGAAGTGTCGGATCTAGAGAACGCGAGGGAGGAGCTGCTTTCCCTGGTGAACGTCAAGGTAGCCCAGATCGATTCCAGGCTCAAGGACCTGAAGATTAGGGTCGGTGCCGACCTCCCTCCACTGGAGAAGGCGCTGGAACCGTTGAAGGAGGAAAGGAAGGAGAAGCCCGTCGAGGCGAAGAAGGAGAAGGTACCCATGATGGACGAGAAACTGAAGAAGGTTGTGGACGACATAAGCGAAGCCATGGCCAAGCTCGAGCAGATGGACATGGAGCAGTAGGTGCGTGATCCCGTGATCATTCATCTGGATCAAATGATCAGGCTCAGGAAGCAACTGGAATCCACTTCCTCCCTGGGCCTGGGGAGCGGCCGAGCCGCCGCCGACTTCGTCCGCGCCCTGGAAGGGGACGACTCTATCGCCCGCAGGCTGACCGTTTATCCCTCCTCCATGCAGATACAGCTCGTCGCAGCCAAGGCCAGGCTCAAGATTGGCTCGATCGAATTCATAAGGGAGGTCGATACGATGGTGGACGGCGCCGATCAGATAGATTCCAGAAGGCGCATAATAAAAGGTGGAGGGGGGGCTCTGCTGAATGAGAAAATCCTGTGGGAGGCCGCGAAGTCCATCTTCGTGATCGCGGGGGTCGAGAAGTTCGTCAAGAACCTCAGCATGCCTGTCCCCGTCGAGGTCGTGCCTGCCGCCGTGGAACTGGTCAGCAGGAGGCTGACCCTGAGTGGGGGAAAGGCGACCCTCAGACTTCTTGAAAGGGGATTCCCTCTGCTCACCGAGAGAGGTAACATGATACTTGACGTCAGTTTCGGGTCGATTCCCGACGCAGAGGCCCTAGAGAAGAAAGTAAAGGTCTACCCAGGTGTGGTGGAGGTGGGGCTCTTCAACTTCCCCGACGTCTCCATCTACAGGATAAAAGGCAACTCCGCGGAAGAGCTCTGAAGGATGCTCACTCGTACACCAGGAGCGACTTCACGTCGTAGCCCTTCAGCTTGTCCCTACCCTTAAGATAGGAGAGTTCGACAATGAATGCCATCCCCACTATCTCCCCCCCCAACTGCTCGACGAGCTTGGCTGCGGCCGAAGCCGTCCCGCCGGTAGCTAGGAGGTCGTCCACCAGGAGGACTCGCTGGCCCTTGGTGACCGCGTCTTCGTGTATCTCTATGGACTCCTGCGCATACTCCAGTTGATAGGTGACCTTCCTTTTTTTCCATGGCAGCTTCCCCGGCTTCCTCAGGGGCACGAACCCCACCCCGAGCTTAAGAGCCAGAGGCGCTCCCACAATGAAGCCTCTCGCTTCGACCGCGGCGACGAGGTCCACCTTGGTCCTCGCGTAGAAGCCCGCCAGCCGCGATATCGCCCAGCGGAATGTCTTCTCGTCCTTGAAGAGCGGGGTCAGGTCCCTAAAGATGACGCCCTTGACGGGATAATCTGGAAGGTCGCGTATGTACCGTTTCAGGTCCTCAGGCCTTGAAGGCTGCAACTCACATAATGCTTTATGTCGTTTATTTAAGGTCTATGTGCTTCATGACTGAACCTGCCGCGGCCTTCCGAGCAGTCATGGTCGTGGGACGCCCGATTGGACGGAGAAAGAGTAATTAGGGAACGGACGGACTTTGAAGGTTGCTTTGTCGGCCTGCGGCGTCGCCGTCTGCGAAGATTCCCGGGAGCATGCGAAGGACTTCGCCATCATGAAGGAGAAGATAGCGGCATCAGGCGGGCTCCCACTTCTCTCGCTGCCAAGTGGGCACCAATGTCAGGAGCTGCTCCATGATTTCGTCTGGAGCTCCAAGATCGCTTCGCTGGTCGTCGCCGGCGCCGGCGGAAGGAGTTCGCTTTTGGCCATCGCTGAGGCCGCCGAATCAGCCGGCCTGCCCCGGTTCGCCGTCCAATCCGTTCCCCTGAGCGTTTACCAGCGGATGGAGGATGGAACGATGGGAGAGACCTGGGCGCTGGCGGTCGCCGCCCACGCAAAGAAGGCCGCCGCGGCGAGGTTCGCATCTCGAGCCAAGAAGAGGCTCTCTCCGGACGCCCGCGTGAAAAGGAGGGAGTTCATCTTTTCGCTGCCTAGGCTCCTAGAGGAACCTCTTGAAGATCCGGTCATGGTCGCGGACCGCTGTTCTCCGTTCCATAGGACCTGCCGCTTCTGCAGCGACGCATGTCTGTACTCCGCGATTGCCCATGAGGGTCCTGTAGCCCAGATAGACTCCGCTAACTGCATCCACTGCGGCGCCTGCTCCGCTGCCTGCCCTACTGGCGCCCTCCAGTCGCCCGTCTTTAGCGACGACGAGTATCGGGCCCTCCTACACGAGTTCGGTGCGTGGTCCGCCCGTTTTGAGAACCCCCTGCTCGTTTTCACCTGCGACACCGGGATATCCCAGCTGGAGGACGAGTCGGTCTCAGGGAAGGGCCTACAGGAAGGGATGGTCGTGGTTCGGGCGCCCAGCGCCGCGGCGGTGGGCTGGTCGCATTATATGTGGGCCGCGGCCGCCAATATTCCCGTGCTGAGCTTGTGCCCCGCAAGTCAATGCGCGGCCCATCATGAGGTGGCCCAAGCTGAAGAAGCAGCCCGCGCAGCTCTGGAGAGCCTCCAGGGCAGCTTCAGGACGCTGGTCGGTCACATCACGCTTCAGAGCTCGGATTCGATCTCCGACATCTGCGCCGAGTCGGCAAGGAGAGCCGTGAGGCCGCTGGGGATGGACGCCACGCCGTCGGGCCCGAAGCACGACGCCATGCTCTCCATCCCTCTGGCCATTCTCTCGAGCTCAAGGGTCCAGTCGTCGAGCCTCAACTCCTTCGACGTGATCGTCAACGATAATTGCACGCTATGCGGAACCTGCTCTATCGTCTGCCCCGTCGGGGCCTTCAAACTGAAGTCGGAGGGAGCATCACTGGAGCTCCGTCTCAATGTAAGCCGATGCACGGGCTGCGGAATATGCGTGAAAGAGTGCCCGGAAGACGCCATGGCGATCTCCAAGACCTTCGCGCGTGCTTGGCTCGATTCAGCGAGCTCCTTCGTTAAGGCCAGGGGCACGGAGGAGCATTGCAGGAGGTGCGGGAGGGAGATCGGCTCTAATCTGGGCCTGAAGAAGCTGCATGACCAACTGGCCCGGCAGGGCCCCCCGGCGCTCGCAGAATCGGTGTATCTCTGTCAGGACTGCAAGCGGACCTCGGCGCTAGCCTGATTGGTGGAGACACTTCCGCCAAAGAAACATTCTCGCGAATTTTCAAGCCTTTTATAAGGTGAGTTCTGCCTTATGATGTTGGCAGGCAGATCCACATTGGCAGGCGACATCTTCGAAGACCTTAACGCCGTCTCCGCCAGCCGACGGTCACTCTATTCATTCCTGTCGAGGATATTCGAGAGGGAGCTTTCCGAAGAAATAGTCAAGGAGCTGCAGGGCAAGGAAGTCATTGCTCAGCTCTCCCCCCTGAAGGGGCTGGGCAACAAAGGGCTCAACGACGGCCTCATTCGCCTCGATTCCTATCTAAAGCGCTCACGCACTGCTGGCCATGAAAAGGTCAAGTCGGACCTGTCCAACCAGTACGCGCGTCTCTTCCTCGGCAAGTCGGCACGTGCCCCGCATCCTTCGGAATCCTCCTATGCAAAGGGAGGGAGCCACGCTAAGCAGAAGAGAAGGGAGGAGGTCATGGAGATATATCGATCGGTGGGCTTGGACAAGGCGAAGGAGTTCGGCGAACCCGACGACCACGTGGCCGTGGAGCTGCAGTTCATGTCTTACCTCGCCAACGAGACCGTCGCCGCAGCGAAATCGTGCGACCGAGGGAAGGCACTGGAACTCCTACGACTCCAGCATCGCTTCCTCAACGACCACCTCGGCCTATGGATAGGACTCCTCTCTGACGACGTGACAAAGCAGGCGCCGTCATCGTTTTACAGAGGAGCCACCCTCTTGGCGGCTGGGTTCGTAGAAGAGGACATCAAGGTCGTGGAGGATTTCATTGAGGACCTTGAACCTCCTCAAAAGAAAGGCTGACCGGTCTCCATCCTCCATTTGGGGATTGTCACCCTCTTTATCAGCTTCGTGCCTTTGGTAGGGGGCTGCTCTGACGAAGAGCTGGCTTCCCACTTGATTAAGACCATCTGACTGCGAGAACCTTTTTACAGAAGCCCCTCGATTGTGCCAGCAGAGAAGATAGCCGTCCGCTGAATCCCTTCATACTTCCCTAAGGCTTCCTTGCAGAGAAAGTGAGTGAAGCCAGCTTCACATCGCCTGCCTCCCCCCACATGGTCTCGTCGAGGGTTTTGAAGTCCACGAAGCCTGCTTCGTAAAGGAGGGTGCGAAGTTCCTCTTTCGTAAGAGAGCCCGCCTCGCATTCACACCTCTCCTCCAGATCCCCCCTTATGGTGGCGGGGAGGGGCTTCTCGGCGACTATGTCCGAGATTGTCAGGGAACCGCCATGCTTGAGGACGCGATACGCCTCCCCGAAAGCCTTCTTCTTGTCGGGGACGAGATTGATGACGCAATTGCTCAGGATGACGTCCACGGTCTCCCTTTCGACGGGCAGGCCCTCGATCTCACCGAGGCGGAATTCCACGTTGGTCATGCCCCGCTTCGAGGCCGTCTCTTTTGCCAGAACCACCATCTCCGGGGTAGAATCTACGCCCAAGACCTTCCCCTCTCCGAACATCCTCCTGGAGGCCGCGAAGGCGTCGACGCCCCCTCCGCTCCCCAAGTCCAGGACCGTCATGCCTGGCTCGATGTCAGCGAACTTTACAGGAGACCCGCAGCCGAGGGACAGCACGTCCAATCCCTGCGGTCCGCCCATTGTAGCGTCCCCACAGCAGCAGGCCGTTCCCTGGCTGGCAGCCGCATATCTCCTCCTGACGGCCAGCTTGATTTCATTCTCCGTCCTCTCCGGCAAATTTTCCTTCGACCTATCTCCTCCTTGCCGCGCTGGTTCATATGACTACCGCTAGGAGGACGAGGCTTCGCTCCAGCGCCCTGGTTCAGAGGTCGGACCTGTAGCCAGCCCATGTGAGACAAGGCACGCAGCAGGCCCTTTACAGAGCTCGAGCCACACGCTCCTTGGGTTTGATGGATGGACTGGGTGGGAATTGGACCCACGATTTTCCGCGTGCAAGGCGGACGTTCTACCACTGAACTACCAGCCCATCGCCAGACGGTCTGCGTTACGAGTAAAAAAAGTCTTATAACATGGACTTCGGGAAACCCAAGAACGGCGGACTGGGCCGGTAGCTCAGCTTGGTCAGAGACCGTCGGGTTGGCGGCTGGAACGTCTGACTGATAATCAGAAGGTCAGGAGTCCAAATCTCCTCCGGCCCATCGATTCCCACTGCCTAGCGATCACCATCCGGTAGAGGTCCAGGAGGTCCTGCAGCCTCTGGGGAAACATCACCACCTCTCTTCCGGACAGCACCTTCACCATCCATAGGGCCCCGTCCTTCCGCAGCACCACATCGGCCGCTTCAATCATCTCATCAATTATGCGATAGAGCTTCGAAGGGTTCTCCTCGCTCTGCTTCATAACGTCCAGGGGCCGGCTGGCGGCGCCCCTACGGACCATGAGCAACCTCACCTTCGACTCCGTCTTGAGGCCGCCGGCCAAACGCACTGTGGTGGCCACCCCTAGCCTTCCTCCGGGCTCAAGCTCTATTCCTTCCATTCGTCTTTGGAGATTGGATCTTTCCTGCCAGGCCATGCAGAAAGCTTTTATTACATCACTAATTGGTCTTGGTCTGCGGAAGCGTAGGCTTTATGGGACATAGGAAGCACAGCGCACCAAGGAGAGGCTCTTTGGCCTTCTTCCCTAGGTCACGCGCTGAGACTCACGTACCAAGAATGAGGACCTGGGCTCAGCTGGAAATTGAGAAGCCCGTCCTAGCTGGATATTTCACGTTCAAGGCGGGAATGGTTCATGTAATCACCGCCGATGACAGAGAGAAGACGATTAACTTTGGGAAGCCCCGCTTCAACGCGGCCACCGTCTTGGCCGTGCCGCCTATGAGGATATACGGACTAAGGGCCTATGAATACGGTGACGGGGCATACAATGTCCTGTCCGACATTTACGATTACGGGGACCCACTCTTCGCGAAGGCCAAGAAGAAACCGTCAACCGATGAGCAGTTCAGGTCCTTGCTCAGCGTCAAGGACAAGGTCAGCGAAGTCTTCGCCCTGGTCGCCGTCTCCCCCAAGGATGTGGGGCTTTCTGAGAAGGAGCCCCTGAGGATGGAGGTGGCGGTGACTGGCGGGAAGGTGGAGGCCCAGCTCGAATTCGTGAAAGGGCTCTTGGGCATGACAATTTCCCTGTCGGGCAACATCGCTCCAGGCACCATGGTGGACTTGGCCGCCGTCTCCAAAGGTAAGGGCTTCGAAGGCCCGGTCACTAGGATGGGCATCAAGCGCAAGCAGCACAAATCCAGGAAGACCATCAGGGCAGTGGGCGTTCTGAGCCCGTGGCATCCCCACGGCGTCATGTACACAGTGGCCAGGGCCGGACAGATGGGCTACCACCAGCGCATCGAGTACAACCACAGAGTTCTGATTATCAGCTCAGAGACTGCCAGCGCCATAACGCCGGAGGGTGGTTTCCCACACTTCGGGTTGGTCAGGGGTGACTACGTCGTGGTCAAGGGCTCCGTTCCGGGTCCGTACAGGCGACCCGTAGTCGTCCGTCTCCCATTGCGAACTCCGTACGGAAAGGGCAAGCCTCCGACCGTGTTGTTCATCAGCTCCAGACCATCCGGAGGGATATCCCATTGAAGGCCTCCATCTTCGACCTTGAAGGGAAGGCCGGCGAGTCTGTCGAGCTCCCCGCTGTCTTCGAGACCCCCGTCAACCAGCGGCTCATCAACCGGGCTTTCTGGATAATGTTCACTCACAAAATCCAAAGAAAGGGCACCAACCCAATTGCAGGCGAAAGGACCAGCGCCATGTCCTGGAATACCGGTCACGGCGTATCAAGGGTCGCTAGGGTGAAAGGAGAGAAGAACCCGCGTGCAGGACAGGCGGCAGGCGTCGGCGGCGTCGTCAAGGGAAGGCTGATGTTCCCGCCTCGGTCTGAGAAGGTGGTCTACAAGCTCATCAACAAGAAGGAGCGGGTCATGGCGCTGAAGTCGGCTATCGCCGCCACTGCTTCGCCGGCGCTGGTGGCCGGGAGGGGCCACGCTATATCCGGCATCTCCTCCATCCCGTTGGTCGCCGATGACAAACTCCAAGAGGTCTCCAAGGCCACCGAGCTCCTTGCCTTCTTCGACAAGATGGGCTTGCTTAAGGACGTGGAGCGAGCATCGAAGAGGAAGACGAGGGGGGGGAGGCAAAGCTGGAGGGGAAGGGGCCGCAAGAACGGGAAGGGGCCACTCCTAGTAATATCCGATTCCAAAGGTCTAGATGAGGCAGCCGGCGGATTCCGAGGCGTCGACGTCGTGAAGGTCGACTACCTCAGCGTCATCGACCTAGCCCCCGGCGGGAAGGCCGGGCGCCTTACCGTATGGACGAAGTCCGCCCTGGATTCACTCACAAAGAGGTTCGAGGAGGCCATCGCGAGTGCAGCTTGAGAAGGCCTTCGCCATAGTAAGGATGCCCTACGTCACAGAGAAGACCTTCCGCCTGATAGAGCAGGAGAACAAGATGGTCTTCCTGGTCAGCCGCGACGCCACAAAGGCCACGGTCAAGGAAGCCATCGAAACCGTTTACGGCGTCAAGGTCGAGCATGTCAACATAATGACGACCAAGAAGGGGAAGGAGGCTTTAGTGCGGCTCTCTGACGAGACTCCTGCCGCAGAGCTCGCTTCCAAGCTGGGAGTTCTCTAGGCGATATGGGATGGGAAAGCGGCACGTAGTTAGGCGCAGGGGGAAGGCAGGTCTCCAGTGGAGGGCCCCGCAGAAGGGCAAGATCGCTCCCTTGGGCTATCCGCTTTATGACTCCGCGGTTCTGAAGACCGGCGTCGTCCGGGACATCCTGCACGAAAGGGGCAGGACTTCACCCGTGGCCAAGGTGGTCTTCGAAGACGGCGTCACGAAGTTCCTCCCCGCCGTCACGGGGCTCCACGTCGGATCGACCATCGAGGTGGGAACCGGAGCCAAGCAGGAGGACGGCTCGGTGCTACCCCTAGGCGGCATAGTCGAAGGCACGGCGGTGAGCAACATCGAGCGGCGGTTCGGTGACGGGGGACAGCTGGTGAGGAGCGCTGGCACGTCGGCCATCGTGTTCTCACAGACAGGCCTCACCACCATTGTCAGGTTTCCTTCAAGGAAGAGCGTCGAACTCAACTCCTCCTGCAGGGCCACCATAGGCGTGGTCGCCGGCGGCGGGAGAGGCGAGAAGCCCTTCCTAATCGCTGGGAACCGTTTCTATCATCAGATGGCGCGGAACAAGAAGTATCCGACCATGAGAGGCATCGCCATGGCCGCCGTCCACCATCCGTTCGGAGGAGGTCGCCACCAGCACCCTGGCAAGTCTACTTCAACGTCTCGCAATGCGCCGCCAGGCCGCAAGGTGGGTCACATCGCCCCCAAGAGGACAGGCCGCGGAAGGCAGTCGAGGGTAGAATCGACGGTTCGAAAATAGTTAAATAGATTGGGAGACAGGTGAGACAACAACTTGCCGAAGGAGTTCAGGTACAGGGGCTTTTCGCCCGAAGAGCTGCAAGAGATGCCCCTGGAACAGGTCTTGGCGTTGCTTCCTTCGCGAGCCCGCCGCACGCTCAACAGGGAGCTGAGCCATGAGAAGAAGAGGCTCATCGAAAGAGTGAGGGCCGCCGCCCAGGAAGGCAAGACCATCAAGACCCACGCACGCGACATGATCATACTGCCTTTCATGGTGGGGATAACCATCAGCGTCTACAACGGGAAGGAGTTCATCGCAGTCGAAGTGAAATCCGAGATGATCGGACACTACCTCGGCGAGTATGCTATGCCCATAAAGAAGGTAGTCCACGGGACTCCTGGCATCGGCGCCAGCAGGAGCTCGCTCTACGTCCCCCTGAAGTAGACGGAACTACTGTTTCTGTTTCAATTTGTCGGCCACGGAAACCATCTTCCCATCCTGCTGGATCCGAATGACAGTCTCGATGTAGACGTTCATCCCGAACTGTCTGAACAGCCAAAGGAGGGCGCCGCCCGATATCTTCTCCTTCAGCTTCCCGCTTTGGATAAGTTCGGCTATCTTCTCCACTATCATCTTGGTGTCCTCTGGATATTGCCTTTCGGCCGCGGCCAGAACCTCATCACCCCGGTCGTAGAGGAAGGACGCGAACACCGCGCGGGGGTCCTTCGGCTCGTCTTTCGGCTCCGGCTTGGGCTTGGCCTGCTGGGCTGCCCTTCGCTTCATCTCGAGCAGTTTCTTCTTCATCAAGATGTCAATGGCAGGATCTTGCTCATCGCCCAAGGACGAACACCATGCCCAAGCCCCTGTGCCACTCACGCCCTTAAATTGTATTCTTATTAGTTTGCCTGTTCACCTCAGTGCCCATGTCCACTACCGGCTCCGGGACCTGGGTAGCCCTCCCCAGTTCCCTGCTTATGGAAGACCGTGACCTCAGGTACAAGACGATTAAGCTGGGCCAGGTGGCAAGGGCCGTCGGGATTTACGGCGTCGAGAAGGTGATAGTATACACCGACCCCGTCGAGCACACGGTGGACGACTCGTCTCTCGTCGAAGAGATTCTGCGATATATCGAGACGCCGCAGTACCTCCGCAAGAAGCTCTATCCCTTGAAACCACGCCTCTCCTTTACGGGCCTCCTCCCTCCTCTGAGGATACCCTCTCATAAGGCCAACCTCGGCATGGGAGGCCTGACGGACGGCGAGTTCCGGGAGGCGTTCGTCGAGTTCTCGAGAGGGGTTCCCTCGGCCGACGTCGGTGTCGAGGCGCCAATCCCCTTCGAAGGCGCCTCCAGGCCGGGCTCCAGGGTCACAGTTGTGATACGCAGGAACGGCAGGGACCTGAGCTGCGAACAGGTGGAGAGGTCCAAGGTCAAAGGCTACTGGGGCTTCGAAGTGAAGCGCCAGAAGGACCTCAAGGACCTTATGGACGATGGCCGGGTGGGTGTCTCCATCGCCACCAGCAGGAAAGGGAAGGAGTTCGCTGTCGTCTGGAAGGACCTCGTTGAGGCGCTCCAGGGCAGCGGGAAGCGGCTCCTCATCTTCGGCGCCCCCAGGCGGGGCCTTTACGAGATGTTCACCAAGGAGCTCCTAGATGCCAAATGTGACTTCGTGATCAACACCATCCCCGAACAGAAGACCGAGACGGTCCGCACCGAGGAGGCCCTACTGGCCTCGCTGGCCGTCATGAGCGTCGCTTCGGCTGGCCTATGACTTACTGATTTCGCGCGCCTTGGAAACGGAAAGTATTTATCTACTACCGAAGAGGCGACTTATACGCGCGGTGCGTATCGTTGCCGCAATTCGGGTATTCATATTCCGGGTACAATCCTGCGGTCCAAGTCAGGGCCAGTAGCAGAGAAGCGGACATCAGCCCTAAGACCGCAAGGGAAGTCTGCAAGTCCATCGTGGGCTTGACAGTCCCCGAGGCCCGAACCTTCCTCGAGGAAGTGGTCGCGCTCAAGCGGCCCGTCGCCTTCAGGCGATTCAAGCTGAAGAGTGGTCACAGAAGCGAGCTGCAGGGTTTCCCTGCGGGCGCCTATCCGGAGAAGTCGGCCGGCGAGGTGTTGAGGGTCCTTGAAAACCTTCAGAGCAGCGCAGAGTTCAAAGGTCTCAACCCTGACAGGGTGAAAATCTTGCACGCGGCAGCATATGGCGGACGCAAGATACCAAGTTTCACTCCCCGCGCGTTTGGGAGATCCAGTCCCAGCATGAAGGTGCTCGTCCACGTAGAGCTGGTCGGAGCGGAGATGCGTTAGCATTTGGTCACCACCAAGCTGATTCTGAAGAGGTCCTTCTCCAATGCTGAGATTGACGAATTCCTTGAGAGAAGGCTCGCGGAGGCTGGCTACGCCGGCATGGATATGGAGAAGCTGCCGCTGGGTTACAGGCTCAATGTCACCGTCGTGAAGCCTGGCTTGGTCATCGGCAGGAAGGGGATGGGGATTAGAGACCTCACCGATGAGCTCTCCAGCAGGTTCAAGCTGGAGAACCTGAGCATTAACGTGGTGGAGGTCACCAACCCAGACCTCAACCCACGGATAGTCGCCGCTCGCATCGCTTCGATGGCCCAGAGAGGGATGGCATTCAGGAGGGCCATCATGGTCGCCTTAGCCGGCGTGATGAGGGCCGGAGCCATGGGCTGCGAGATAACGGTGAGGGGGAAGCTGCGCAGCGAACGGGCTCACCACGAAAGGCACGTCCAGGGAATCATCCCCAAGAGCGGCAACATGACGGACCTGGTGGTGGCGAAGGCTGTCACCGACGTATTGCTCAAGATGGGTCTCTACGGGATTCAGGTCAGCATCGCCTTCCGTGACGCCGTACCCCCGGATTTCGAAGCCATCAAGGCCAAGGCACCGGAGCCAGCACCGTCGGAAGGCCTGAAGCCGGAGGGAGCAGGAAATGCCAACGCGTAGCATGAAGGATCTCAGGGGGCTGAAGGACGAGGACCTTCTGGGGAGGCTCTCGGAGTACAGGCGCGAGCTGCTCCGGTTGAGGACCCTTTCGTCACGTGGGACTATAGCCAAGGAATCCGGCAAGATCAAGACACTGAAGAGGAACGTCGCCAGGATAGAGACCATCATAGGCGAGAGGAAAGGTGTTCAAGAATGAACAGCTTGGACATGGTTAGGCGGTACGTGCTGCAGGGAAGCATGGTGGAGGTCGTGGAGGGCCAGCCGCAGTATAGGGGCATCCAGGGCACCCTCATCCATGAGTCGAAGAACATGCTCTGGCTTTCGTCGGCCGACGCAACGAGGCTCGTGCCGAAATCCCCGAACACGTTTCTCGTGGACCGCTCTTTTCTTGTCTCCGGTGATCTTCTCGTTGGTCGCTTTTTCGATAGGTTGGTGAAATGATGAGGAACGTAGGCATACAGGGAGTCAAGGCTCCGACGAAGACATGCGAAGACGAAGACTGCCCATGGCACGGGACGATTTCCGTGAGGGGCAAGGTCCTCCAGGGGAAGGCCGTGAGCCTGAAAGTAAAGGGCCTGGCCGTCATCCAGCGTGAGTACTACCACTACGTGAAGAAGTACAAAAGATACGAGAAGAGGAGGAGCAGGGTTCACGCTCACATCCCCTCTTGCATATCGATCAAGGAGGGCGAGGAGGTCGTGGTGGCCGAATGCAGGCCCATTTCCAAGACCGTGTCCTTCATCATCATTGGTAAGGCTGGCGTGTAGAGTTGTCCACAAAGTCAAGGGCGGTTTCGGCGAAGGGGATTGAGGAATTCAAACCTTACATCACTCGGGCCATCCCGGTTTATGCCGTCATCAACTGCGCAGACAACACCGGCGCCAAGACGCTCAGGGTCGTGCAGGTAGCTGGGTTCAAGGGCAGGCTTGCCAGGATTCCTTCGGCCGGTGTGGGAGACCTCATCACGGTGGTCGCCAAGAAGGGCCCGCCGGAGCTCAAGAAGCAGATCATGCAGGCTGTCATCGTCCGGCAGAAGTACCCGATTAACAGGATCAACGGCACGCGCATAGCCTTCGAGGACAACGCCGCCGTCATCATAACCCCCGAAGGGGAGCTCAAGGGCACGGACATCAGAGGCCCGGTGGCCTCCGAAGCGGCCGAAAGGTGGGCCAGGATCGCGAACGTGGCCCCCATGATAGTATAGAGGTGTGGCCATTGGTTAACAAGTCGGCTCAACCGCGGAAGGTGAGGGCCGCTATCTACTCGGGCTCCGTTCGGGTCAGGAACAAGTCCCTGTCTTCCACTCTTTCCAAGGACCTTAAGGAGAAGCACTCTTATGATCACGTCACCCTGCGAAAGGGGGATACGGTCAAGATAATGAGGGGTGACTTCAAGGGCATCGAAGGCAAGGTGTCCAAGACCTTCTCGAAATCTGGACGAATCACTGTTGAAGGTGTGACCCGCGAGAAGCTCAAGGGAGGAACGGTCCCGGTGAAGGTCAATGCCTCCAAGGTTATGGTAACTTCTCTCAACCTGGACGACAAGCTCCGTAGGAAGGCTCTAGAGGATTAGGGTGTAATACTATGGCACGCAAAGGCGGTTCTACGATGGTCAAGAGGCAGGCGGCGCCGGCGTTCTACGCTGTCCCTAGGAAGAAGCTCGCCTTCGTGACGACCACGAAGGCAGGCCCTCACAGCAAGGCCATGAGCTATGACCCGATAACGCTCTGCAGGGACATACTGAAAGTGGTGCGCTCCAAGAAGGAGGCCGAGTACGCCGTCAAGCTGGGCAAGGTGCTCATCGACGGGGTGCCACGCCTCAGCATCCACTTCCCCATCGGGCTGATGGACGTGGTGGAGCTGAGCGAGGGAGGCAGCGTGTATCGCATGCTCCCGCAGAAGGGACGTCTTGTGGCGCCGGTTACAATATCCGCCGACGAAAAGGAGAGGAAGCTCTGTCAGATTCGCTCCAAGATGACCGTCAAGAAGGGGAAGGTGCAGCTGGGAACTCACGACGGAAGGACCTTCTTGGTGGACGACGGCTCGAAGTACGCCCTGGGGGACGCCCTACTCGTGGAGCTCCCTTCGGGCAAGATACTTGACGTCGTATCAATGAAGAAGGGTGCCCTCGGCCTGGTGGTGAGGGGGACCAAGCTCGGCTACGTAGGCGAAATCAAAGAGGTTTCCAAGGGCAATTTCTCGGTCGAGCCCAACGTCACCATCATGATCGGCGACGCAGAGGTAGTCCTGCCGAAGAACTTCGTGATCCCGGTGGGGATCAAGGCTCCTCTGGTGTCCATACCCAGGAGGATCGAGCGATAGATGTCGGCTGACGCGTCGGCCCAGGAAATCAAACCTGCCGCCACGGTCTCTCTCGGCAAGATTGTGCTAAACATCGCCCCTGGCAAGTCAGGCGAGATGGTGGAGAGAGCATCCAAGGTCCTTGAGACGCTGACCGAGCAGAAGCCCAGCCAGCGGAAAGCCAAGAAGACGGTGAGGGACTTCGGCATCCACCTTGGTGAGCCCATTGCGGTGGTCGTGACGGTGAGGAAGGACAAGGCCACCGACGTACTGCGGAACCTGCTGCAGGCTAAATCCAATGTAGTCAACGAGTCATCCTTCGACGACTTGGGGAACATGGCCTTCGGGATCAAGGAGCATATCGACATCCCGGGCGTCCGATACGACCCAACCGTCGGGATTTTCGGGATGGACGTCTGCGTCTCCCTTGAGAAGCAAGGCCTCCGAGTAGGGAGGAGGAGACGCGCCCAAGCTCGCCCCGGGAGGCGGCAGAGGGTGACGAAGAAGGAGGCAATCTCCTTTTTCAAGACGACGTTCGGCGTGGAGATTAGGTGATATTCTGGCATGCCAAAGGAACGACACGGGAAACCGAGGAAGTTCGGCAAGGGCTCCCGTCCGTGCCGCAGATGCGGCCAGTACGGCCCCGTGATTCAGAAGTACGGACTGATGCTGTGCAGGCAGTGCTTCCGAGAAGTGGCCCCCAAGATGGGCTTCAAGAAATACGAGTGATAGAGATTGCCAGCGATTAATGTCCTCGCCAACCTTTTCACCACGATGTACAACAACGAGCTCAGGAACAAGAAGGAGTGCCTGGTAGTTCCCGCCTCCAAGCTCGCTCAGGAAGTGCTGAGGGTGATGCAGATGGCGAAATACATCGGCGAATTCGAATTCATCGACGACGGGATCACCGGGAAGCTGAGGGTTCAGCTCCTGGGAAGGATCAACAAGTGCGGCGTCATCACCCCACGCTACCCGGTAAGGTCGGATGCCTACTATGAATGGGAAAGGCGCTTCCTGCCGGCCGTCGGCGTGGGGATATTGGTGGTCTCCACCAGCGAGGGCGTGATGAGCCATAATGACGCCGTCCAGAAGGGCTTGGGAGGGCGCCTCCTGGGGTACGTCTACTAGGAAGCGGGGAATAATATGGCCAACAAGGAGAAGGAGACGCTCAAGATAGCCCTTCCCGAGAAGGTTTCAGCCAAGCTAGCGAACAACGTGCTGAACGTCAAGGGTCCCTTTGGCGAAGTTTCCAGGGACTTCTCCAAGGTGCCCGTGGAGGTCAAGGCGTCGGGCAGGGAGATCCATTTCATCGCATTCGGCTCCAGGCGCAGCGACCATGCCGTCCTCAACACCTGCGAGAGCCACCTGAACAACATGATAAAGGGTGTGACGCAGGGCTTCAAATACAAGCTGAAGGTGGCCTATGCCCACTTCCCCATCACCATCAAGGTCAAGGGTCCCGAGGTCCACATCGAGAACTTCTACGGCGAGAGGTTCCCGCGCGTCGCGAAGGTCGTCGGTTCGCAGACCAAGGTGACCCCCGAGGGAGATGACGTCATAGTGACAGGCCCAAGCATCGAGGAGGTAAGCCAGACGGCGGCCAACATCGAGTCGGCCACTAGGGTGAAGGACAAGGACGTTAGGATATTCCTTGACGGGGTGTATATCTATGAGAGGAAACAGCCAGCGTAAAGACGCTAAAGATCTATTAGAGATGAGGGCCAAGGTAGCCGAGCACAGGCCCAAGTTCGTACGGCAAGAGAGCTGGAGGTACGACAAGCTGAAGCCCTCATGGCGGAAGCCCAAGGGCATCGACAACAAGATGCGCCTCCAAGTGGCGGGCTTCCCACCTCTCGTCAAGGTGGGCTACAGGACGCCCAAGGCGGCCAGAGGCCTCCACCCGTCGGGCATGATGGAGAAACTCGTGCACAACGTCGCGGAGCTGGACGGAATAGACTCCAGGGTCTTCGCGGTCCGAATCGCGCGCACCGTCGGAGCTCGGAAGAGACAGGCCATACATGACAAGTCCGTCAAGCTGGGACTGAAGATACTCAACCCGAGGAGGATTGGTAGAGCTGAATCAAAGTAAGCGAAGGATGTCCGCCGACCTGCTCAAGGTCGGCATCAACAGGGTCCGCTTCGACCCCGAGCAGCTGGATAGAGTGGACGAGGCCGTTACTCGCGCTGACGTCCGCCGCCTGATCCACAGCGGCGTGATATGGGCGGAGCAGCGCAAGGGCATCTCAACGGGCAGGAAGAATCTACTCAGGGAGAAGAAACGCCTCAGAGGCAGGGGTGCGGGGTCCAAGAAGGGCCCCAAACGGGCACGCATGCCCCGCAAGGACCGTTGGGTCGCACAGGTTCGAGTTCTCAGGGGGTACCTTAAACTCCTCAAGCAGCGCGGAGAGTTGCCTCCGGACCAGCTCAAGCTGCTATACAAGAAGGTTAAGGGCGGCGAAATCAGGTCGATGAGAAGGATGAGGGAGCTCATCGCCGAGTCGAGGTCTAGGTGATAGAGGTTGGTCAAGCAGGCGAAGTACATCGCGCTGTTCAGACGCCGGAGAGAAGGCAAGACGAACTACCGAAGGAGGAAGAAGGCCGTCGTGTCAAGGAGGCCTCTGCTCTACGTCTTCGTTTCGGGGAAGAACACGTCGATTCAGATAATTAGCCCGCGCACCGGAGGTGACAAGGTCCTGGCTTCCGCAAGTTCGAGGGAGCTCCTCGGATTTGGCTGGAAGTCGTCCCGACGCAGCATCCCCGGCGCGTACCTTACGGGTCTGCTCCTCGGAGCTAGGGCCACTTCGGCCGGCATCAAGGACGCCATACTCTACACCAACGTAAGGGCCTATCACTCGGGCGGCAGGATGGCTGCCGCTGTCAAGGGCATAGTGGACGCGGGCTTCAAGCTCCCCGTCGGCGAGGAATCGCTGCCCAAGGAGGACAGGGTCTCGGGCAAACACGTAGCCGAGTTCGCTGCGAAGCTCAAGGAGACGGACGCCGACAGGTACAAGAGCCGCTTCTCTAGCCTCTTGAAGGCAGGAGTCAAGCCGGAGGAGCTGCCTCTGCACTTTGAGGCGGCCAAGGCTAAGATATTGAAGGTGAAAGCAGAGAAATGAGTTACAACCGAGGCAGGGGCCAGAGGCGGCCCAGGGACGAGAGGGAGGAGGCTCCCTGGACGCCCAAGACCAAGCTGGGCGCAGAAGTAGCCGAAGGGAAGGTCACTACGCTCATGGAGATATTCGAAAATGGTTGGAGGATCAAAGAGGCGGAGATAGTCCGCGCCCTCCTCCCTAACCTCAAGACCTACGTGGTCGGCGTGGGCATCGTGCAGAAGCAGACCGACGCCGGAGAGCTGACTCGGTTCAGGGCCGTCGTGGCGGTCGGAGACGATTCCGGCTGGTTCGGCGTCGGCCATGCCAAGGCCATGCAGATGCGCCTTGCCATCGACAAGGCCACTGACGTCGCCCTGCTCAATATCGTGCCCGTCGTCCAAGGCTGCGGCAGCTGGGAATGCCGTTGCGGAACGCCTCACTCCGTCCCGTTCCGGCTCGAAGGCAAGAGCGGGAGCGTCTCGGTGGTCATTATACCGGGCCCCAGGGGCCTGGGCTTGGTGGCTGGCGAGAAGCTGAAGAACCTCTTGGGCTTGGCCGGGATAAAGGACGCCTGGACCCAGACCTTCGGCAACACGAGCACCGTGAGCTCCATAAGCAGCGCCCTCTACGACGCCTTCCTGGGGATGTACAAACTACTCAACGTGTAGGTGTATGGTAATTGGCACAAATCTTGGTTATCAGGGTGCGCGGCACGGTGAACATGTATCATGACGTGGCGGCTTCGCTCGAAAGGCTGGGCCTCCTGCAGCGCTATGCGGCCACTATCGTCCCTTCCACCAGAGACTACATCGGTTTGCTTAGGAAGGCCGCCGCCTTCGTGGCCTGGTGCGAGGTTGACGCGAACGTCATCGCATCCGTCCTGAAAGCGCGTGGCGAGCTCGTGGGGGCTAAGCGCATCGACGCCGAGTGGCTCAAGGCCAGAGGGTTCAAGGACGTCGACGAGCTGGCCGCCAAGATAGCCGACGGCTCGGTCGACCTGAGGAAGCTGGAGGGACTGAAACCCTTCTTCAGGCTCCATCCTCCGCTCAAGGGCTTCAAGCGGAGCACCATCAAGCACTACGGAGCCGGCGGGATGCTCGCGGAGAACCCAGAGCTTCCGGGGCTCCTGGAGCGAATGATTTAAGAGTATGGCGATAAGGTGTTTGTTGAATGCCCACCAGGCTGCGAAAACATAGAAGGATGAGAGGCACCCGGACGGTTGGCTACGGCCAGATAAGCCAGCACCGGAAGCATCCAGGCGGCAGAGGGCATGCCGGGTTGCACAAGTTCAAGTGGAGCTGGGTCACGACCTACGACCCTGACTACTTCGGGGTCCACGGCTTCGTGAACCCGACGGCAGTGCACACCTACACTTGGATAAACGTCGGCGACCTTGACGCTCTCTATCAGAAGCTTTCCGAGAAGAGCAAGGTGGAAGAGAGTGAAGGACTTTGGCACTTGGACCTGACGAAGCTGGGCATCGACAAGTTGCTGGGCGGCGGCGATCTGGGCTCCGGATATCTGGTCACCGTTCCCAAGTTCACCGAGCGAGCCAAGGCCAAATTGGAAGGCGCCGGCGGGAAGATACGGGAGGCATAGCTGAAGCTTGGCCGTGGGGGACGTCATAAGGGGCGCGGCTTCGGTACTCCCGGAAGTCCCCAAGCCTACTCGTCAGCCGTCGCTAAACGAGAAGTTCCTATGGACTGCTATCGCGCTCGTTATGTTCCTGGTCATGTCCGAGATCCCCCTCTACGGAATCTCCACCGTCGGCCAGAGCACGTCTCCTGCGGCGCTCCGCGTCATCTTCGCCTCCACCCAGGGCTCCCTGATGGAGCTAGGCATCGGCCCCATAGTCACCGCAGGCTTGATTTCGCAGCTGCTCGTGGGCTCGGAGCTAATCCACCTCGACTTTTCAAAGCCTGAGGATAGGTCCATCTTTTCGGCCTTCAACAAGGTATTCACTTTCCTGTTCATCATCGGCGAGGCGACCCTCTACGTCTTCAGCGGCTACCTGGGCACGGGCCTCTCCCTGACGACAACCGTCATTGTGGTAATTCAACTCATAGGCGCCTCCATCATGGTTTTCCTCCTGGACCAAATGGTGCAGAAGGGCTGGGGGATAGGCAGCGGCATCTCGCTTTTCATCTGTGCGGGGGTGGCGCTGCAGTTCATGTTGGACCTCTTCAGCCCCATCGCCAGCCCTGTCTACTACGGCTTCTTCCCGTACCTGATCAACGCGACCATTCGCGGAGACTTCTCCTCCCTCCTTTACAGGGGGAGCTACCCCGGCCTCATCGCCCTCGTTGCCACCCTCGGGGTCCTCCTGGTGATAGTCTACATTGAGGGTGTCAGGATAGAGGTGCCCGTGACCTCCACGAAGTATAAGGGCTTCACCGGAGTCTACCCGATCAAGCTGCTCTACGTTTCGAACATTCCCGTCATCCTGGTGGGGGCCCTGATAGCCAACTTCCAGTTCTTCACTCTCCTCCTTTATTCGCGCTTCAATTCTTTGGGCACGAACACCCTCCTGAACGGCATTTCCTATTACGTCCCCGCCAACTCGACTTTGGGCCAGACCGGACCCCAGCTCCGGGGCGGCCTACTCTACTATATGTCGGCACCGGGGTCCCTGTCGGCCGCCGCGGCCGATCCGCTCCGATGCCTTACATACATCCTGTTCTGGGTGCTGATGAGCGTCCTGTTCGCCAAGCTTTGGGTGGAGCTGGGTGGGATGTCCGCCGAGAAGGCCGCCAAGAGCCTCCTCGACGCTCAGGTGCAGGTCCCCGGGTTCAGGAGCACGACATCTACAGTGAAGGTCGTGCTGCAGAAGTACATACCCGCCGTGACGGTTCTCGGAGGCATCATAGTGGGTCTCCTAGCCGGAGTGTCAGATGTGCTAGGCGTGTTCGGCTCAGGCATAGGCCTGCTGTTGATGATAGATATCATATTGCAGTATTACCAGATGCTGGTCAAGGAGCAGGTCGAGAGCCTGATGCCTCGGCTGAGTGGCCTCATTGGCCAGCGGTAGGCGCATCGTGGCCGGAGGCCTTCCCGGAGTAGGGAAGACCACCGTCATAACGATGGCTGCGGAGAGGCTGAGGAAGGAAGGTCATGACGCCGTAGTGGTCACGCTCGGCTCTTTCATGTTCGACGAAGCCCATAAGATGGGCTTGACGGACAGGGACCAGATGAGGAGGCTCCCCGTCTTCCAGCAGAAGCAGCTTCAGCTGGAGGCGGCCAGGAAGATCTCCGAGCTACAGAACGAGTTGGTCTTCGTCGACACTCACTTCTTCATCAGGACCTCTGAAGGATACTTTCCCGGCCTTCCGTTGGACGTGCTGCAGCTCCTCAAGCCGTCGCAGGTGGTCTTGGTCCAGGCCCCCGTCAAGGAGATAATGGGTCGGCGGATGAAGGATGCTTCGCGTCACAGGGATTCAGAGGTCAGGGCTGAGGTCGAAGAGGAGCTTTCTCTCTCGAGGGAGTTCCTGGTGGTGGCCGCGGCCACGACGGGGGCTACGATGACAATAGTTAATAACAGGGAAAACCGCTCGGACGAAGCAGTCGAGGATCTCCTTGGTTCCCTCAACCTGCGTCCCTAAGAAGAGGTGAAATTGAGATTGACTCTTTGGTACCAGAGTATCCCCAACGTCACACTACTGATTCTGGGCATCTCGATCACTCTCAGCCTGATCACTAATTTCATAACCAAGATGAAGGTGGACGTCAAGGCTGAGAGGCTCGTCAGGATCGAATCTAACGAAGCCATGAAGGAGTACAGGGAAGCTCTGAAGTCGGGCGACCAGGGTAGGATTGATAAGGCAAAGAAAAAACAGAAGGTGGCTCAAGACAAGATGCTCAAGACTTCGTCCGTGCGTCTGAAGGTGAGCCTATATTTCACCATCCCGCTCCTGGCAGTCCTTACGCTCCTCGGGACCGTGGTAGGCTACAACACCCACGTGGCCGTCTCACCTTACGCTTTCAACTTCTTGAACTACATCAAGGCCGGTATGGTTGCCAACATCAATCTCCCTCTCATGAACTTCATCACGTGGTACTTCGTAGTGTCGTTCGTCTCGAACCTTGTCATCGCCCGCGCGATGGGCACCAATCCGTAGGTCTTGTTCTATGGATACCGTTGTTATCTCTGGCCCTCCCGCCGTCGGCAAGACGACGGTGGCCAAGATTCTGGCATCTCAGCTTCCTCTCAAGTATGTCTCCGGGGGGGACCTCCTGAAGGAACTGGCGGCTGAGGAGGGCTACGAAGTCAGCGGCGAGGACTGGTGGGACACTCCTTCTGGAAGGAGGTTCCTTCTGGAGAGGAGCGAGGACTCGAAGTACGACCTGGAGGTCGACAAGCGCCTGGAGAAGCTGGCGCAGAAGGGAGGCTACGTTATTACCAGCTACGCCCTCCCCTGGATCTGCAAGGAAGGGATAAAGGTCTGGCTCAAGGGGTCGAAGAAGATTCGCGCCGGAAGGATGGCTGGGAGGGACAACCTGACCTTCGAACAGGCCATCAAGGTTGTGAACGTCCGCGACTCGCAGAACGCGGAGCTCTACCGGAAGCTCTATGGATACGAGTTCGACAAGGACCTATCAGTCTTCCACTTGGTCCTCGACACTGAGCTCATAGAAGCAGAGAAGGTGAGCGACGTGGTCAAACTTTACGCGGAGCTCCTTCCGTGATAGGAGGGCAGCTTTGAGCGCCCTCAGGGAGTCCATTTTCAGGGACCTAGAGCTGGTCGCCGAGGATTCGGAAGGCGCCTACGGTCACTTCCCAGACCGGAGACCCGTCGCCGATCTGCTGAATTTCTCCATCATTCCACTGGACAAGCCCGCTGGGCAGACGAGCAGCCAAGTGGTGGCTTGGGTGAGGCAGCTTCTTGGGGCTAAGCGGGCTGGCCACAGTGGCACGCTCGACCCGCCCGCCACCGGCCTCCTGCCCATCGCCCTCGGCGATGGCACCAAAGCCCTCTCCACCCTTCTCATAGGCCCCAAGCAGTACTACGCCGTGATGAGGCTCCACAGTCCGGTGGGAGAATTCGAGCTCAACTCGATCCTGAGCGAGTTCGTCGGCGACATCTTCCAGAAACCCCCCGAACGCTCGAGCGTCAAGAGGGTCAGAAGGGTTAGGACGATTTACGAGCTCGAAGCCATCGAACGAGACGGCAACATAGTGCTTCTCAGGGTCCTCTGCCAGGCTGGCACCTACGTCAGGAAGCTCATCTACGACATGGGTGAGATCCTGGGCGTAGGGGCCTCCCTCATTGAGCTGAGGAGGACCAGGGTCAGCGACCTCACAGAAGCGGGAGGGCTCGTCAGGCTCCATGAGCTGGCGCTGGCGGTTTCCCTCTACAAGGAGAATGGCGACGACGAGCTCCTTCGCGAATGCGTGTGGCCCATCGAAAGGGCCCTAACTCATGTCAAGTACGTCGTGGTGAAGGACTCCGCAGTCGACGCTCTCTGCCACGGGGCCACCCTCACGGTCCCGGGGATTGCCAGGGCTTCGGGCAGCCTGGCCAGGGATGAGGCCGTCGCCGTGTACTCGCAGAAGGGAGAGATAGTCGCACTGGCCACAACAAAGATGTCGTTCGACGAGATCTACGAGGCCGAAAAGGGGGTGGCCTGCGTCCTTGACAGGGTCGTCATGCCCGCAGGAACCTATCCGAAGGCCTGGAAGACTTCGCCCCCAGCCGTGACCGAAGGGTCGCCTTAGTACGTCACCGCAGAAGCACGTTTTTTAACTCCCGGATTTTCACTAGGAAGCTGGGCCGGGGTACCCTAGCCTGGTAGGGGGCAGTTCCGTGAGGAAGCCCACGCCTGGAGCCCTCAGGTCAGGAAGCCTGTGGCCAGCAATGGCCTCGAGGGTTCAAATCCCTCTCCCGGCGCCACTTTCTCGACGACCACCTGCAGGTCTCGTTCCGCGTCCTCCTGCCTGCTCTGGCGACTGTTCATGTGAAGCTATCCCTCGGCAGGCCCTTCGGCGGCTTTTTTCCTGATAAACGATGCGATGCATATACACCCGTCGTTGAGCGAAGCGGTGAAGTGGACCTTCGGTTCGCTGATGCCTGCAGAGCACTATCAGGAACATTTAGCAGAGTAGGGAGCTCCCTCACTCCGGCCGTTGTATGCCCAAGCTAGAGGCTTCAAGCATCCGCCTGTCCTTACGCAGCCTCTCGCCTATGGCCTCCCGGACGAGCGCGCAGGCCTCAACGATCCTTTTGTCGGCAATGCTGTAGTAGATATTCACCCCGTTCCTACGCGTCTCCAGCAGGCCCAGCTGTCGGAGGAGACTCAAGTGCTGTGACAGATTAGCCTGAGGGATACCCGTCATCTCGGCCAGCTCGTTCACGGTCTTCTCACCCTCTTTCAGTGTGTTGAGGATCAGTATCCTTTTCGGGTGTGCCATCCCCTTGCAGAACTCAGCCTGAAGCCTGTAGAGCTCCTCCTCCGCGTTCTTCATACTATCCTTCACCATCGTTCCCACCCTTCTCACGACGCCTTCTCCAAGGCCATTGCCACATTTGGCTGTTTCCTTGGTTCGATGGGGAACCTGGTCTGGCCAAAGAAGATGTCGAATAGAGGCTCAAGGCTGCCGTTGAGCGCGCGCCAGTACAGCTTCCCAAAGGACTTCTTCATGACATATTTGATCATCGAAGGTGACTGGTCCTCGGGAGGCGACGTGTAGGTCGCGGAGACGAAGATGGCCCGACGGTGGCCCACCTCCATCGGGCAGTTAATCCTCCCGTTGTACCCGATCAGGTCCGACGATCCGTTCACTGCATAGATTATGTTCTTGGCAACCACGATGGACTGCAGGTGCGCCACCACGCCTGACTTGGACACCGGTATGTCGGTGGCGTCCCCTATGGCGTAGGCGTAGGCGCCGGCATGCCCCTTGACCGTCATCGTGTCCCTTTCGGTAGGTATCCAGCCGTCGCCGTCACCTATGCCGCTGTCGACGATGACGTCCGCCCCCGTATGGGGCGGCACGGCGATGAGTAAGTCGTAGTCGAAGGACTCGCCTTCTAGGGAGTAGATCTTGCGTTGAGAGGGGTCCAGTGAGTCTACGTTGAAGAACGGTATCACCTCGATACCCTTCTTCTCGAACAAAGGGGCCACCACTTTGGAGAGCTTCTCGGCCGGGTAGGCCCTCGGATACGGCGTGAGGAACTTGATCTCCGTCCTGTCGCGAATCCCCTTCTTTCGGAAGAACTCGTCCAGCATGAACGCCGCTTCGTTGGGCGACGGAGGGCACTTGTGCGGAGTCCCTGCTATGGCCACGACCACTTTCCCACCTTTGAAGGCCTGCAGCGTGTCCCATATTCGCCTGGAATCCTCGGGGCCGGTGTGGAAGTTCAGAGAACCGTCCTTCAATCCTGGCAGCATGTCAGGGTCGGCGACGGCCCCCGTCGCCATTACGATATAGTCATAGCCGAGCTTCCTGCCTCCCTTGGTCGTCACGCTCTTCTTCTCCAAGTTAATCCTCGATGCCGGGTCGTGAATGAACGTCACACCATTGACGAGGAGGTCTTCCTCCGGCCTGTCGAAGCCTTCCGGAGAGGCCCCTTTGAAGGCTATGTCTAGGTTGGCAGGCTGGAACGGATGCCGAAGGCCAGCGCCCATTAGCTCCACAGACGCGCTTCCGTCGCGAATCCTACCCCTGAGAGCCGAGGCCAGGAGGTTGGCCGTCAGGGTCCCGCTGGTCCCGGAGCCGACGATGACTACTCGCTGCATGAGTGAGCCTTACTTTCCTTTCTTTGTGATCTTCACGACCAGGCGGATGTAGTCCTTCTCGTCCACGATCTCCACGACTTCGTTCCCGCTCTTCCTCGCCCAAGCCGAGACGTCACTCTTAGCTGCCGGGTCAGTGGCTAGGAGCTCTATGACGTCCCCCAGCTGCGAGTTCCTATAGGCCTTGAATAGGTCAGTTATCGGTCCTGGGCAGAAGCTGCCTCGTGAATCGAGGACCTTCCTTTGCCCTGTGCTCGACATCCTAATCGCCTAGATGAAGATTATCTGTCCGCCTTCGCCCAGCTCCAGCATCGTCGCGGCCCCGACGATGTCGTCGACTTCAGGGATGAGCATGTCCTTGCTGATGCTCATCACTCCAAGCGTGGTTGAGCAGGCGTGCAGCTTGATGCCCAGGTCCTTGGCCATCTTGATCATTTCAGGGATTGGGGGCATCTTTGCTTTCTCAATCTTTCCTTTCATCATGCCCGTCGCCATGGCTGTCATCCCCGGAATCATCCCCAGGATGTTGGGCATCGGCAAGCCCGGGTTGCCCACGGATGCCACCTTCAGCGAGCCGACCGTCTTCTTGTTGATCGCGTTCATCCCCCAGAAAGTGAAGAACATGTGAACCTCCTTGCCCATGGTCGCGCCCGTCGTGGCAATCATGAAGGCCGGATACACCATATCTAGCGTACCTTTCGACAAGATGATGAGCAGCCTCGACTCCTGCTGTGTCTTGTCTTCCGTCTTGTCGGCTGAGATTTGAGTCATTTCTCTTCTCGTACATATTAGCATCTTCTAATATGATAATAAGGCTTACTTACTTACACCTATTACCATGGCCATTCTTCATAGACCAGACGCGTCGGTGGAAGCTCGTCTTCTTCGAGATGTGGCTGGCGCAGCCAGCTACGCAGAAATGGGTCACAAATAAACGTCCGGAGCGAATGACTCGCCTAGGTGAAGATGAAGCCCAACAGGAACCCAATGACGAGGCCTATGCTCAGCGGGATGATGCCGAAGAACAGCGAAGCATAGGACTGCGCCACCGGTCCATACTTCGTCACGAGCGTCTGGACTTGGCTCGTCATACTGCTCAGGCTGATGAAACCGAAGTAGGATGCGACGAGGGCCACCGCCACGAGTATCAATCCAATCTTTAGCATCCTCTTGACTATGTAGCCCAACACGAGTCCGATTATCAGCGGGATGGCCATCACCAGGAGAGAAGGCAGGCTTCCTATGTTTCCGGACATCAAGTGGGTCAGGTCGTCCAGGATCGAGAGTGGAACCGGAACTACCATGTCGCTTGATCAGGAATCCCTCCGTCCGATATTAAAGACTATTGTGTCAATCGTAGAACTAGAGAAGCTTTTAAGTTTGACACGAAGCCCTCTCTCAAGGGTATCTCGCCATTGCCTAAGACGGTTCCGGCAGACAGGCTTGAAGATTCTGGCGGAATCCAGTATCACATCCAGTGCAAGCCGGGCGACGTGGCCCGCTACGTCCTACTCCCGGGGGACCCCCAACGAGTCCCCCTCATCTCCGCTCGCTGGAGCAGGTTCCGAGAGGTCGCTCGCCACAGGGAGTACGTGACCTATACGGGTGACATCAAAGGGGTCTCCGTCTCATGCACTTCCACAGGCATCGGAGGGCCTTCCGCCGCCATAGCGGTCGAGGAGCTGTTGAGGGTGGGGGCCGACACCCTCATACGTGTAGGTTCCACGGGGGCCTTGCGCAGCGATGTAAGGGTCGGCGACGTCGTCATCAGCTCAGGCTCCGTGAGGCTGGACGGAACCAGCGGGCAGTACGTTTGGCCTGGCTACCCTGCCATAGCCAACTACGAAGTCATGCAGGCGCTGATAGAATCGGCCGAGGCCCTCGGCAAGAGGTATCATGTGGGGATCACGGCCAGCACGGACTCCTTCTACCTTGGCCAAGGGCGACCGGGCTTCAACGGCTACACTACGCATGCTTCCTCACATATCGTTGAAGATGTGAAGGCAGCCGGAATCGTGAACTTTGAAATGGAATCCTCCACCATCTTCACGTTGGCCAGCCTCTATGGGGTTCGTGCCGGTGCCGTCTGCGCGGTCCTCGCCAACAGGGAGCTGAACGAATTCGTCCCGGGGGCAGGCATTGCCGATGCCATCGAAGTCGCCAACGGTGCCGTGCCCATCCTATCTTCGTGGGACGCAGCCAAGGCAAGTAGGAAGAAGAAGTACTTCTACCCGTCGCTCGTCAAGGGGTAGTCTTCTGGTCGGGATGACGATCGCCACTTCCGACCTTGCAATGGAGGTCAGCATATAAGGAAAGCTGCTCGCCTTACTCTTCTTCCATTTATTCTTCCATCTTCCGGACGATGAGCTCCAAGAAGCCATCGTGGGGGATCTTGGCCGCCAATCGATGGCCCTGTTTCGCCACCCAGTTGGAGATGTCCCTGTCGCTGTTTGGGTCCGACGACAGAATCGCCTCTTCACCTCCCATCTCTTGCTGACTGACGGCTTTGGTGAGCTCCATGGGAGAGAGAGGGCAGCATGCCCCTCTCGCATCGACGGTCCTCCGTGGCTTTGTCGAACCCTCGTCCTTCGAACTTGCCCTCATGACGTGTCAGGGCCGTCCTTACGGTAGAAGAAGATGCGCCTGCCTCTTACTTCACTGTGACCGACTTCGCGAGGTTCCTGGGCATATCGACGTTGACGTTCCGGAGTCGGGCGGTATGATACGCGAGCAACTGCAAGGGGACCATCTCCACTATCGGAAGAAGCTGGCGCGACACCTCCGGCACCTTGATGAACCAGTCGTAGAGCCTGTGGCTCTCCGTCGAGACGCCCACTATGGTCCCTCCCCTCGCCTTGACTTCGGCCCCGTTTGAGAGAGTCTCGTCGTGCGTTTCATCCTTCGGGTTCACGAGCACGAGTGGCGTTCCCTTCTCTACCAGGGCAAGAGGTCCGTGCTTCAGCTCTCCCGCCGCCAGCCCTTCAGCATGGATGTAGGCCAGCTCCTTCAGCTTCAACGCCCCCTCCAGGGCGACGGGGTAGCCCAGCCCCCTGCCAAGGAAATAGACGTCGCGGCTGTCCTTGATGGCTTCGGCCACCTTCACCACCAAGGGCTCCGTCTTCAGGGCCGTTTTCATCGCACTGCAAAGCTCCGCGACGTCCTTTTCTTCGGCCTCCCTCCTGCTAACCATATAGAGCAATGCCACCTGCGCCGTCAGGCTCTTGGTGGCCGCCACCCCCACCTCCGTCCCCGCGTTGAGCTTCAACGTCACGTCGCTATAACGCTCGAGGGTGGAGGGAGAGCGGTTCACCAACGAGATGACCGTGGCCCCTCGCGCCCTTGCGGATCCGGCCGCGGTGAGGACGTCGGCCGTTTCGCCGCTCTGGGAGATGGCTATGACCACGGTTCCTTCCCGGAACCATCCCTCGACTGACTTGTACTCGCTGGCGACGACGACGTCGCTGTAGACCCCCATGTTCTCCGCGAGGAAGAGCCTCCCCAGCATCCCCGCGTGGAAGCTGCTCCCCGAGGCGATCAAAAAGACCCTCTTAGCGTTCTGCAGCTCCCTGCGGAAGAAGGTCAGCGTTCCTGCGTCTTGGTCGAGGACACGCATAACGGTCTCCGGCTGCTCATGAATCTCCTTTATCGTGAAGTGCTCGTAGTTCTCCTTGTTGGGCATCGAAAGTTCCTGGGCGACTTCGACCACCATCGGCTTGATGGGCTGCCCTACGGCGCTGAACAGCTTGATTTCGGGGCCATTACCCACGACGGCGATGGTGTCGTCGTCCATGAAGATTGCCCTATTCGTCCTGTCGATGAAGGCCAAGGCGTCACTGGCCACGATGTTCTCCCCCCTACCGATCCCTATCATTAGCGGGGCCTTCCTCCTTATGGCAAGAAGCGAGTATGGAAACTTCGTGGAAACAGCCACGATGGCGAACTGTCCCTTGAGCGCGGCGGACAGTTCCACTCCGGCAGTGGATAGGTCCATCTCGTCCTTGAGGTATTCTTCAAGGAGGTGCGCTGCGACCTCCGTGTCCGTTTGACTCTTGAATACGTGTCCCCTACCCTCTAGCTCAGCCTTCAGCTCGGCAAAGTTTTCGATGATGCCGTTGTGGATGACCGCCACGCTGCCGTCGCAGCTGAGATGCGGGTGAGCGTTCGCTTGGGTCACGCCGCCATGCGTCGCCCACCTGGTGTGGGCCAGTCCTACGAAGCCGCCCAGCCTTACGTCGACCATGGCCGCGGCCAGCTTGTCCACGGCCCCCACGGCCTTCACGACCCTCAGAGAGCCACCGTCGACCGTTGCGATCCCAGCCGAATCGTAACCCCTGTATTCAAGCCTCTTCAACCCTTCAAGCAGTATTGGTGAGGCTTCCTCGCATCCGACGAAGCCTATGATTCCGCACATTGTCTAATCTGCAACATCCGCCTTAAGCCGATTATAAAAACACCATATATGTACGTTAAAACAATAGTATTGACTCAGTCATAGAATTCTGTGGTCGGCAAGCCTGCGTAATCCAGAAACGATTATTAGCTGCCTCATAATATTATTGATTCTAGTGATGCTATTTTGGACGGCGAGCTGATTTACGAGAAGGACGGGCAGACATACTCATCAAAGGTGAAGCTGTTCAACGATGCGCGGGCGATCTCCTCACTTTCCTCCCCCATCTCCATGAAGATTATCAAGCTCAGCACCGAGAGACAGCTCTACGCCAGAGAGATGGCCAGGGCGCTTGGCCTGAGCGAGCAGACGGTATACTACCATGTGCGCCGCCTGATAAGCGCCGGGTTACTTCAAGTCGTCAAGAGCAGCCCTGTTCGGGGCGCTGTCGCAAAGAAGCTATCGGTGTCCTCCGACGGATTGGCCATACTCTATCGCAGCTCCAGCACTTGGGCCAGGAGCAGCACTAGGCCCTCCTCACTGGCTTCTTTTTTCCGCGAGTTCCTCGCCGACCACATTTTCAACGGCTTCTTGGTCGTAGGCTCGCCCGAGCCACACGGCCCCTTTAGAGCCGCGGCCAAGGATGGCCACTACTCGGCCGAGCTTGGCTTCGCTCTCGGAGGGATATCCTCCATCTCAGGTGACTTCTTGGTGAGGCTCGACACAGATGTGAAGGTCGAGAAGGCGTATGACGCCAACTTGGTCCTGTTCGGGGGACCGGCGACGAATGTCCTTACCGCTGAGCTCAACAGGCTCCTGCCGGTACGTTTCGACGAATCCAACTACTGGGCCGGCCTGATTGACGACGCAGGCAGGCGGTTCAACGGCGAGACGGATGCCGTCGTGGCCAAGCTCCCTTCCCCCTTCCATAGCGGCCGCGGCGTAGTAGTCCTGGCCGGCATAAGGCACGAAGGCACGAAATCCGCAGTCATCGCCCTCACGCGCCAGTCGGCGGAGGTCCTAGGCGGCTACTCCCAGCAGGAGGACTACGCCTGCGTCGTGAAGGGATACGACCAGGACGGCGACGGAAAGATAGACAGAGTGGAAGTCCTGGCACGATACGATTGAATCGTCGACGTCACAGGATTTCATGAATCTGCGCGTCGCAGGAGGAAATGACCGTCGGCGGGGCATCCGGCTGCTTCATCCCATGGGTCGTCCGAATGATGGCTCCGACGCCAGCCTGTTATTGACTACCGACGCTTCGCCCGGGGCTTTGGCCAGCCAACCAGGAAAAAGCTATATAAGGTATCAATTTGAGTGGCTTAACGCAATACCGGAGTTAGAGCAATTTGCCAGGAGAGTTCCGGCCCATCGTTCGTTTGGCCGGCAGGGACCTTAACGGTTACAAGAGAGTTGCCGTGGCCCTGAAGGAGATCAAAGGGGTCAACTTCGACCTCGCCAACGCCATCGCCAACCAGCTGAAGATCGAGTCCAAGGCTCGTCTCGGCCAGCTGTCGGACACGCAGATCGCCGAACTTGAGAAGGCCGTCCGCGACCCGCGCACGGCCGGAGTCCCCGTGTGGATGTTCAACAGGCGCAAGGACGTGGAGACGGGAGAGGACCATCACCTCCTTGAAAGCGACCTGAACTTCTCGGTAAAGGGCGACATCGACCGCGGGAAGGTCGCAGGAAGCTGGAAGGGCGTCCGCCATTCGCTGGGTCTAAAGGTCAGAGGCCAGAGGACGCGGACGACAGGCAGGAAGGGTGCCACCGTAGGAGTGCGCAAGGCAGCCGTCCAGGCGGCCGCGCATGCTGCCGCCCAGGCGCAGAAGAAGGAGTAGAAGTAGATGGGAGATCCAAGGAAGCCGCGCCGGGGCTATACCACCCCACGCAACCCGTGGAGCGCCGACGAGCTTTCGCGTGAGCTCTTCCTCGTGGGCACATATGGCCTGCGAAACAAGAAGGAGCTCTGGAAGATAGAGACGGAGCTTTCTCGCATCAGGAAGCAGGCGAGGGAGCTCCTTGCGGCACCCCCTGAGGTGAGGCAGAAGCAGAGCATCTTTCTGATCGAGCGTCTTGTCCGGCTGGGTCTCGTTAGCCCCAACGCTTCGATCGACGACCTCCTCTCGTTGAAAGTGGAGGATCTCCTTGAAAGGAGGCTCCAGACCCTCGTCTGGCGAAAGGGGATGGCAAAGTCACCCCATCAGGCCAGGCAGCTGGTCTCTCACAGGCACGTCTTGATCAGCGGGAAATTGGTCACCAAGCCCAACTACCTCGTAGGAAGGGCTGAAGAGGACGCCATGCTCATATCTGGTGGGGGCGCAGCCTAGAGTTGACTGCAGAAGAAACGCCGGCACCGGCACCGGCACCGGCTCAAGCACAAAAGGAAGACAGATGGGGTCTCGTTCACATATTCAGCAGCTTCAACAACACCATAGTTCATATGACGGACCTTTCGGGGGCAGAGACTATCGGTTTTAGCAGCGGCGGCCAGCACGTAAAGGCCGACCGTCTTGAGTCCAGTCCATATGCCGCCATGAAATCCGCAAGCGCCGTAGCGACGCTAGCGAAGTCCAAGGGAATCACCGCCGTCCACATCAAAGTCAGGGCGGTCGGAGGCACCGGTCCCCGTACGCCCGGCCCGGGGGCCCAGGCCGCCATCAGGGCCATAGCTCGCGCCGGCTTCAGGATCGGCCGCATCGAAGACGTCACACCTATTCCGCACGACACAACGAGGAAGGCCGGCGGAAGAAGAGGAAGAAGGGCGTAAGGCCGGTGTAGGCGTTTGCCCCAGTCCATCAAACTAATCGAGAAGGATCCGAAGCATGTCCGGCTGTTGTTCGAAGGCTACGACAGATCATTCGTCAACGCCGTCCGCCGCCTGGCCCTGTGCGAGGTCCCCGTCCTCGCCATCGACGACGTAATAATCCTCGACAACACCTCTGCTGTCTACGACGAAGTGGTCTCCCATAGGCTGGGGCTCATACCTCTGATTACCCCTGCCGACAAGTACCCTCTCCCCGAGGACTGCGACTGCGGGAGCCCCTCGGGCTGCACTAAGTGCCGCGTTATGCTGGTCTTGGACGCCGTGGCCGGCGATGAGGCCCGCACCGTCTTCTCGGGCGAGCTCGTCAGCCCCGAAGATCCCGACGTGAAGCCGTCTAGCGCAACGGTACCCATCGTCAAGCTGGCCCCCGGCCAGAAGCTCAAGATTGAGGCCTACGCTCGCTTGGGACGAGGCTGGGAGCACGCCAAGTGGCAGGCGTCAAACATCTCCGTCCTCAAGCCTTATCCCCTGGTGATAGTCAAGAAGGTCCGGGTCGGCCAGGAGGCCGCCGGGATCGAGGCGTTATGTCCTGTATCGATTCTGAAGTTGAAGTCGGGCAACCTCCATGTAACAGACGAGACGAAGTGCATCCTCTGCATGCAATGCGTCAAGGAGTTCCCCGAGCTCATCGACGTCAAGGAGAAGGAGGGTTCGTTTTTCCTCGAAGTCGAGACGGCCGGCGCCATGCCCGCCGCGGTGGTCCTGTACAAGGCCCTGGAGATACTCCAGCGCCAGCTCGGCGAGCTCAGCCGTAAAATCAGTGAGTGATAGAAAATGATGGATACAGAATCCGCCCTCGCAGCCGTCAAATCGGCGGCCAAGGCGTCCGGGAAGCCCGTCTACAAGCGGGCCGCCAAGATGCTTTCGAAGAAGAATAACCAACTTGTCGAGGTCAACGTCGGCAAGTTAGACGCCGTCTCCTCCAAAGGGAACGTCCTCCTGGTCCCCGGCAAGGTCCTGGGCGAAGGCGACGTAAGCAAGAAGCTGTACGTAGGCGCCGTGGCCTTCACGGCCTCGGCCATCCAGAAGATAACCTCCGCCGGTGGCGAGGCCCTTCTTATGAAAGACTTCGTAGTCAAGTTCGGAGAGGGCAAAGGGGTGTTCTTGGTTGGCGGCTAGGACAGTGTCTAGCCAGCCCGTCGTCATCGATGGGAAGAATGCCATCATGGGCCGCGTCGCTTCGATTGCGGCGAAGCTCACCATCGAAGGGAAGCAGGTTTACGTCGTCAACGTAGAGTCCATCCTGATCTCCGGAAACCGGAGGTCGGCCATCACTCGTTACAAGCAGTTCTTGGAGGTGGGCAGCGTCGTCAACCCCGAGCACGGCCCCATTCACTTCCGCCGGCCCGACAACATCTTCGGGAGGACCGTAAGAGGCATGCTTCCCTGGAGGGAGCCGAAAGGGAAGGAAGCATTCCATCGCCTAAGAGCCTACCACGGCTACCCGGAGGAGCTTAAGGGGATCAAACCCATGGAGATTCCGAAGGCCATGGCCACGAAGCCCACAGCCTTTTACATGACCCTCGGCGAGCTGGCCAAAGAACTGGGATGGAAGGGATTGTAGTCATGTCTGCAGCATCTAAGAAGATGAAACTGTTCACCGGCTCCCGCAAGGCCGCCCGAGCCACGGCCAGCATCGTCCCCGGAGTCGGCAGGGTCCGTGTAAACGGATTCCTCCTAGAATCGCTCAGCAATGAGCTGTCTCGCGAAACCATTATGGCGCCGCTGAGACTGGCTGGCGACTCCCGCTACAAGGTCAACATCGATGTTTCGGTGAAGGGCGGAGGATACGTGGGTCAGGCCTATGCCTCGGCCATGGCAATCTCTAGGGCCTTAGTCGGCTACTTCAAGTCCTCCGACCTGAAGAAGCGTATCTTGGAATACGACGAACACCTCCTTTCGGGCGACGCCCGCCAAGCCGAACCCAAGAAGTTTGGTGGGCCCGGCGCGCGCAGACGGGAGCAGAAGAGCTACAGGTAGGCTGCCGGATCCATAACGATTTTTAGCGGAGGACTTGGGTATCATCCCAGTGTCGTCGCACCTACGAACCGATTTCCGGCCGAGGTGTCCCCTTGGCTGACGTTTCGAGCGTACCATCGATTCCGACCAGGTGAACGCGATCAGCGTTCCATTCAGCGTTCTAAGACATCCGACATATGGTTGGAGGCCTGTCTCCTAATGCCAACATGTGGCGGTATTCGTAAATATCGAATCCTGTATTGACGATCTAGATTATCCCTTGTCTCATTCGAAGGTCAGAGGGGGCAAAGCTTTCGAGTTCGTCAGGATCGGTGAGCTTCCTCCGAAGCCGAGGAAAACGGGTATCGTAGAATTCAGAGGTCCCTACTACACCACGGTCACGTACGACTATCTCAAAGCCGTGTTGGAGGACTGGGGAGAATACGTCGACGGATTCAAGTTCGCTGGAGGCTCCATGAGGCTGCTCCCGAACTCCACCGTCAGGAAGATGATACGGCTCTGCCATGAGTATGGAGTTTACGTTTCGACCGGGGGCTTCGTGGAAAGGGTCATCGTGCAGGGCTCGAAGGCTGTCGACCGCTATCTTGAGGAGTGCAAGGAACTCGAATTCGACGTAGTGGAAGTCTCGAGTGGGCTTGCGCCCATCCCATTGGGCGACAAGGTGGAGATCGTCAGGCAGGTGCAGAGGCTTGGCATGAAAGCAAAGCCAGAGGTCTCCATGATGATCGGGGCTGGAGCGGGGACCCACATCGCAGGCTACGAAGGAAGGATGAAAATGCGCAGCCTGAGAGATGTCGTGGAGGAGACTGAGGCTCATTTGAAGGCTGGTGCCCGTATTCTGATGCTCGAATCGGAAGGGATTACGGAGGACCTCCCTCCCAAAAAATGGAGGAAAGACGTCGTGAAGAAGCTCGTTGAAGAGTTCGGTTACAAGGTCTGGATGTTCGAAGCCTCCGACCCACCCGTATTCAAGTGGTATCTGAAGACCTTCGGGAAGGACGTCAACCTCTTCATCGACCACTCTCAGATTGTGGAGTTCAACGCTTGGAGGCTGGGGCTTTGGGGGGACTCCGACATCTGGAAGGGCAGAAAGCTACACTACCGCCCATGAGATTCTTTACTCCAACCTGAGGACCGGAAGGACTTCGGAGACGTTTTTCGCCGTGTCGATATTCCACAACGACCTGAGGGCCTCTTTCGCGCGCGTGTCGCCGAGATTGTTCGAAGTGAGGCGTCGGAATTTCTCCTCCACCTCCTCGACGGTCATGGGGTTCTTCGGGTGGCCCTTAGGGTATACGACCTCTTCTGAAACGCTGCGACCTGACTTGAGAGCAATAGTGACCCTGTTCGCAGCCGTTCCTGGATATATCGAGGTGAACCTCTTATCCTCCTTCACCGCGACGCATTTCATGAATTCGAGGAGCGATTTGTCTGCTGTATTGGACTCGGAATAGGTGGCGTTATCAATCTTTCCCTCCTTCAGGGCCATAGAAACGATGAAGGGAAGGCTGTGGTCGGCTGTCTCCTTGTTGGCAGGGCTCCACTTTGCCGGGTCATTCCCCAGGATGGTGAAGCCAGCCTCATGGGTCTCTATGAGGACCGATTCGATATCAGCGAAACTCCCAATATCTTCTCTCGCTTTGAGGGCGGCCCAGATGGCTGATTGAGAATGATATTCGGCAGGGAAGTACTTGATGAAGGTACCAGCGATCTTGAAGCCTCCTTCTTTCCCGCCAAAGACGGAGGTGTTAACCGCGAAGGGCCCAGACACCTGCTTGAAGAAACCCATTTCTCCTTCGAAAATGGGCGAAGGTCCTGTCATCCCTTCCTTTGCAAGGTACGCAGAGAAGACCCCGTTCCTGGCGGCCTCTGCGAAGGAAGCACCCTTCCACATCGAGAGCTCCCCAACGCGGACCTGCCTCATGGCGATGTGGGAGTTCAGGGCTATGTTAACGGCCTGCGTTAGCTTACCAACGTCCAAGCCGAGGAGTTTGCCTGACGCCAACGCTGTGGAGGCGAGGCCGTAGTTGACATGGTCCCAACCTCTGTGCCTGAGGTCGGCGAGATCACAGAGCCTGCACTGGATCTCATATGCGAGGACCAGAGAGAGGATGAACTCCTCGCCGCTTGCTCCTTCCGACTCGGCCACGGATAGGCAGGCCGATATGTTGTCGCTAGGATGCGCTGGCTCTTGTCCCAGATAGGTGTCATTAAAGTCGAAGTAGCGGACCATCAGTCCGTTGACGAACGTGGCGAAGTCGGGAGCGCTCCCCGTGGCCGTGCCCAGAAGAGTGGAGGGCCTAGATGACTTGATTCCTTTTGCGACCTTTCTCGCGATTCTCACGGGCTCGGCATCGAAGGCCCCGATGGCGCAGCCGATTCCATCAGTTAGCCTTTTCTTGGCCTCCAGCACGACTTCGGGCGACAGATCGTTGAAACGAATGGAGTGAACATACCTGCTCAACTGTTCGGCAATGTTCATATCCTGTCAGGCGGAATGGGCTTGAAACTCTCCACGAAATAAATCTTGAGCAAGAATGAGGGGACTATGCACTCAATAGCGCCTGTTCCTCTTCCATGGCGTCAGGTGCAGGTTGAGACAACCCCCGAATCCCTTTCGACACTTGCGGAATAGGACTCCACGATGGATTCCATCCGAGATCAGGGTGCCTAGTCGTTTTCGACGAAAAACAAATGGGATCGCGTGCAGATTTCCGGATGCCGTGATGTGGGATGTCTCGACTTCAGTTATATGGCCCGCCTCTGGCCGGCCAAGGAAATGCATGCACAATTCTGGAAGTGGATAGGTCCCTTGCGTTGCTTCTGTTATTGTGGGGGGAGGTATCCTCGGCATTTCGCTGGCGGCCTGGATGGCGAACCCGTTCGAAGAGGTGATGGCTGGCTTCAGGAGATAGGGCGCCCGTCCTCGCAATCGCCACAGCTTAGCTGCGCTGAGGTCGGTAGCTATCGGGGCTCAAAGTGGGCCTATAAGCTTTGATATCTCAGCTCAAATCAGATGAGACGAAAACCGCATGCCATTGCTAGGGGTTCTACGGTGCCGTCCTTGGCTCGGGAAGGGATGGGCTATCAGGATGGTAGCCGTCTTTCGATCAGACGATTTTAGGTTTGCAGGGCGTTATGGAAGCATGGGTCCGAAGGGACTTATCCGTAGCTGACGATGGAAAATCAAGCCAGACATTTGATCCGGCCACGGGTTCGAGCCAGCCTAGACCCGAACACTTCCGTATGTTGATACAGAACTCTAGGCGCAGCCGGCAGGATAAGTACCAAACTTGGTTCCGCAGGCGGACCCGAACGGATTGAAATGGTTGCCGATGACTCCGCGCAGTCCACTACCATTCACCGTGCCCCTTGTTTGACAACCGAGCCGCTCGTCCAACTTGCTCATCGACTTGCTGCCAGTTCTACTGACCTGACGTGTATCTGCCCTGTAGGTCCTTGGCTCCGCGTCACGGGGACGCGACGCTTGTTTCGTACCGCTTCCCGGATTCCGTGATGACGGCCGCGGGATAGAATACCCCGCTGACGCCGACGTAAGACGGCCGGAACGTTACCTCGCCGACGTCCCCGGGCTGAAGCGTCAGCAGGCCGTCCTTGACGGTCCCCTTCTCCGAGGAGACGTTTACTATCTCCATGGGCTGTTCGTGGACGAGCACCCTGGCCACAGTGAGTGGGGCCGTCCCAGTGTTCCTGATGCCGAAGGTGAAGCCCCGTTCGCTCATGATGATGTGGTAGATGCAGAGTCCCTCCACGAGTTCAGGCTTCTCCTCCGCCGCTGCGACCCCGGCACCGCAGTTCGGACACAGCTTGTCGTCCTTGGAGAGAGCCGTGCCGCACTCTGGGCAGGATTGCATAAGGCAAATGTGGCCAAGGCGCGAATTTAAGCTTTGCAGGGGGCCAGGGCCCCAATTCCTTCCCTCAGGGCGCCTCCCTCGTAGTTGGCGGATATCTGGGCGACGGCTTCACCCACCGGGGGCGTCGTCCAGATGTGATTAGGCCGCTAAAGGTCGCAGCTGAAGGCTATATTGGCCCCGTCCGCGCTCTAGGTAGGCTGCGGTGGGCTCACGCCCCCCCGAACTGGCCGTATGGAGGAGCTGGTCCAGTTGTCCAAGTCCCAGATGGAGAGCGCGGTGAAGATTGTGCTCGAAGCGGAATAAGCGATCCTGGTCCCGCCAGGGTTCCAGGCGGGGTAACGGTCGTTCCAAGAGCCGGGTCGTTAGCTCTTTCCTCTCTTTCTCATGGAGAATCCATGAGACCTCGTCTGGGCCCGGCTTAATGTAAACCGAGGTATCTCTTCCTCTTGTTCCATACCCATCTTGCTCCAGTCCGTCTTACTAGGGGTTATACAAATTCAGGAAAACAGAGTATCGAGCGCTGACGATAAAACTTAATAGCGCCTGACCCTCTATGTTATAAGGGGAATTTGGAGAAAAGGAGAAGACTGAGCTCGGCGAGGAGGTTTGCCAAGCTCGAAGCCTTCCTTGCCATTGTAATCCTTCTGGTCTTGCTGTCGAAGATTACAGTTTCCTACGAACTGACCCCGGCCCACCCGCCCGCCTTGCCCTCCTACGCGCTGGGACATGTCACGGTGACCTCTATGAACGGAGAATCTCAGATGCAGACTCCTTCAGAAGGTGACCCGTCGCCGCCCAGTTACCCGCTCGCGAGCTCACAAGTGAATTCTACTGCGAACGAGGTCTTGATGACATCAATGGCGACCCAGGCGGGTTGCGATACTGACTTCGAAAGCACCGTCCAGATAAGCTTCACCATTTCGAACACTTTGTCCAACGATGAAGGGGGAACGGTGAACATAACGGTCTTCGATAACGGCAACGGGGAGTTGCTTGCGAGTCAACTGGTCGTCTTGGATTTTCGCAGTTGGGTTCCGGTTTCGGGAAATGCGACGTTCAACATCGTCGTCCCCGAGAGCAACCCGGTTTTCCTAGTTAGGCTCACGTTCCCCACGGCTGAGGAGTTAAGCCCCGTTCGTGCAACGACGGTGCAAGTGCCTCTCTTCGAATACCTTCTGACGAAGGCAGGTCTGCTTTAATTCTAGTTGCGCAGGTCGCGGAAGGCCGCCCCTCAGATGCGGGGGAAACCGTTCCGAGTTTGCTCTCGGAGAACAGATAGAATAAAAAGGAAGGAAGGGGAACGCTTGCGCATTCCCCTTTCTGTGGGCCTAAGCTAACAGAGCTCTCTGGACCGCTATAGATGCTAGCTGCTTCTTGAACGAGTTGCCCGTCATGGGCGTCGCTGCCGACACGGCGGCCGTTCCCACCGTGGCGGCGGTGGTGGCGCTGATGGTCTGCCCCTTGAGGGCGGTCTCCGCTGCCGTGGCGTGATAGGGCACTTGGAAGACGCCGCCCAGGTAGATCTTGCAGCTCGTCACAGCTCCGCTGGCGGGGGTGTACCACACGGCCGCGTTGGCCAAGGCGAAGTCGATCGAGTTTCTGTTGGCCAGCTTCACGAAGGCAGACTTCGACCCCGCCGCGGGGGTGGGGACGTCTATCTCCGTGATGAGCTCGCCCTGTGCGAGGGTGTTGCCCGGAGCCAGGTTGTAGAAGAAGTTGTCCATGGTCAGGGTCTGCTTAGTCGTCACCACCGACGCGTTGAGCGCGGAGAGCGCCGTGGCCGTGTCTGATGGATGGATCGCGTTGCATCCCTTGGGTCCTCCAAAGATCGAGTGGTACCATCGGTTGTCTCCCGCCGTGGCGTAACAAATCACCCCTCCCTTCCTGAGGCAGTTGTATAAGTTGTCGGTGCCCCTGTAGTACCAGCACCAGACGTCCTGGGTAATGTTCCCTGCGATGGTCCCCATGTTGCGTATCACTGGTGATGCCACCGCGCCTGCAGCCTGCGCCAGCGCTCGGTAGTTGGTCTGCACGGTGGTGCTGTTGGCGATCTCCGCCAATTTTGTGAGAGGGCCTATCTTCAGGACCCCTCCCGACTCCGTGATGTAGTCCAGGTTGGGTATGGATTTCAGGTCCACCAATATCGTGGGTTCGCTGGGGAGATTGTTCTGCTTTAGCGAGTAGTACAGCTCGGTGCCCCCGGCGATGGCCTTCGAACCGGCGTTCTTGGTGAGGTAGGCTGAGGCGTCAGCTAGGCTCGTCGGGCTGTAGTGAAGTATCTGTTTCATTCTCTATTCACCTTATGCCTTCCCCAACGCCTTGAGGATCTTATCACACGTCATAGGCAGGTTGTAGATGCGCGCCCCCACGGCGTTGTAGATGGCGTTCGCGGTGGCCGGTACTGACGGGTTGATGGGTGGCTCTCCCATCCCCTTCGCGCCGAAGTTGTAGGAGTCTGGCGGCAGCTCTGGATTCTGGATGAAGTCTACGACCATGTTGGGCATCTGGGTGACCAGCGGATTCTTGATGTCCAGATGGCTTGTCATCAGCTGCATACCTGTCGGAACATCAGGCCATTGTTCCTCTTGTAACGCCATCCCGAGGGCCATCAAGATGCCGCTCTTCATCTGGGTATCGCACCCCGAATTGAAGATCTTCTGCCCGATGTCCTCTACCTGGTATACGTCGGTCACAGTCACGAGGCCGGTATCCGTGTCGACGTCCACCTCAGAGACGGCTGAATTGTAGACCCTCCCCGTGGTGCTAGGTGGAAGGGTCATCGTTCCACGACCCACGATCCTGGGATATCCGCCGAGCTGGGCGAAGGTCACGGACTGGGTTGGTGTAGCTGTCACGTAGATTTGCATGGTTCCATCTAGGGCGTAGGTCAGTTTGTCAGTTGTGGTGTTCAACAGGGTCGCAGCCCTGGCTAGCATTTGGCTCTTGGCGTCAAGGCAGGCCAGCCCTATGACATCCCCGACGTGTTTGGTCGCTCCACTGCCTACGGTGTTCCCGGTGTCGATGCCGCAGTCTGTATCGCCGTTGTCCATGGTAACCATCCCTAATGGCAGTCCCAGTGCCTCCGCGGCTATTATGATATTTCGTTCCCTTCCGCCACCTCCTACGCTGTTGTTATCGATGAGGATGTTGAAGCTGCCGTCGGCTGCCATCATGATGGCACCGGTCTCCGCTGCGGCGGTGCCGCCGTTGCCGGTGGCGTGATTGGCTATGCCGATGCCGTGCACGACACCTGTCAGAGGTGTGCTCTTGTTGAACGCCTTCCACTTGCTCATGAAGCCCGAGAGAGTGAGCACTCGGTTCAGACAATCCGGTTGGCCGATGGAGATTATCCTGTAGCCCGTCAGCTGGTCTTTGTCTCCCTGTGTATACATGTTGTTGGCCTGCATCATGGTCACCGGGTTTATGCCCAGGGCGGCGGCGACCATGTCGAGGTGGGAGCTCAAAGCCCATGCCGGGTGTGGTGAAGCAGGGTTCCTCATGGGACCTTGTCTATACGTGTTGGCATGGCCGTCGTTGCCGTTTAGCGTGAAGTTCGGGAACTTGTAGGTCCAGATGAAATTATTGAGAGCGCCCGACGCATTACTACTGCTGGACGTGTAGGGACTGCCGGTGCCGTAACCCTGCGCCGTAAGGGCCATGACGGTTCCACTGCTATTATAACCTGTGGTGATGTAGAAGACGACCTTGGAACGGTGAAGGCTTACCAGGAGGTTCTCCTCGTGAGTCCACCTGTGATGTACTGGCCTCCCTAGCTGCTGGCTGAGGATTGCGGCAAGTATTTCAGGCGGGAACGCAGTATATCCCCCGCCGGCATCGCCTTTGTCGCCGAAGCCACCGTCGGAGGAGAGGCTGTACACCCTTACCCTGCTGGCGGAGACGCCGAGTGCAGTCGCCAAGTCGCTGGCGTGAGTCTTCGAAGCCTGAGTAGCCGTATACATCTCGACCCTGCCGGTGGTATCCACAGATATGGTGAAAGCATGCGGCATGATGTTGTTGTGCTGAATTAAGGCGCTTTCGTATCTGCTAGAGAGCTGCGTGATGCCAGGCTGGGTCATCGCTGTGGCGGCGTCCCCGAACTTGTAGGTCACCGTTGCCGATTCGTTAGACGCTGGAGGATTGACCAGTGGAGCCGAGCTCGCTATCGCGTCCTCTGGAGCGAGCACGAACGGCGAGGGATTATACGTTACATTGATGGCCTGGCATGCCTCCTCCGCCACATACGGGTCCTCGGCCACGACCGCGGCGATCACCTCTCCCGCGTGTCTTATCCTGTCGTAGGGCAAAAGGGGGTATGTGCCTACCTTTATCTTGCTCCAGGCAGCGTTGTTCTGAACGTCGCTCGGCGTAACCACCGCCAGCACTCCTGGCATCGCCCGGGCCGCGCTCGCATCCATCGATGCGATGGTCCCGGACGGGATGGTGCTGAGTTTGACTTTTAGATAGGCTTGGTTCGGAAGGTTCCAATCTGCCCCGAGCTTGAACTGACCGCTTATCCTCGCTGGCGCCTCGAGACGTACGCCGGCCCATTGCCCAACCAGCCTGTAGGGTGGTCCTTGTAATGACATCTATGATTTCACCGCCTCGAGACCCTGCAAGATATTGGCCCAGTTGCCACACCTGCAGAGGTTCCCTGCCAATGCCGCCCTCCACTGAGCGTCGGTGGCCGAGGGGTTAGCCTTATGAAAGGCCGTCGCCACGACCACGATTCCCGGCATACACCCTCCGCACTGCACGCCATCGTTGTTAATGAGTGAAGTCTGGACATTGCTCAGATTCCCAGGAGTACCGATGCCCTCTATGGTGGTAATACTATGCCCCTGATACTCGACAGCAAGCATCATACAGCTGAGCATGGGGATCCCGTCCACGAGGACGGCGCACGCGCCGTCTTCTCCCCTGTCGCAGCCGACCTTGGTGCCGATCAGGTTGAACTTGTACCGAAGCGTGTCAGCCAAAGACCACCGGTTGTCCACGTTCGTGGTCCGATTCACCCCGTTCACGTTCAGGGTGATGATCGAAGAGGACGGCGGCAGGACCGTCGAGGTGCTGGTCACCGTCGTGGTGGGGCCTGTCACCGTCGTGGTGGGGCCTGCAACCGTGCTCGTGACCGTGCTTGCGGGGCCTGTCACCGTGGCCGTGCTCGTCTTCGTAGTGGTGGGGCCTGTCACCGTAGTGGTGGGGCCTGCAACCGTGCTCGTGAC
>JBEKZX010000029.1:0-19176 GCA_049509455.1 Conexivisphaerales archaeon | reverse complement strand
TCGACCTCTGGCATTCGGCGAGAATCGAGTCCTAGGAACAGCCGATGAGAAGTTAGCTGTTTCCCGTCGCTCGACTCGAAAACGGAGAGCTGCTCGGCCAACGCTGGCTAAGCATAGAAGGAAACTAGTTTTAAGGATTTCTAGATATAGACCTTTCGGTCGCCTTCTGAGACGCTGATGAAGCATGCATGCCGACTCAGCTACAGCCAAATCGGATAGCGCCATGAGAAACCGCAGAAGCACTCATGCCATCCGTCATGGCCTTGGAGATCAAACTGGAGAGTGGGGGCAAATGCGAAGGTACTTAATCATGAAGAGGTTTAGTTCCTTTGAGTTACCCCCCGTAGGCAAAATTGGCAGAACGGACGGATTTTAAAGAGAAAAGGCGTTATAGTTGACGCTGTAGCCGATAATAAACTTTTAATTAGCAAGCCCTGCGTAGGGTTTCACCGAAGGTGGGGTGTCGGAGCGGTTACGAACTCGCCTGCAGAGCGAGTCCACGTGGGTTCAAAAGCCGCGCCTGACCCCGCGGGCATAGGGCGGCTGAAAGTCCCACCCCCACCTCCACGCCTTTTTATGCAGAACAGTTCCTGCCCGGCTGGCCTGAGTGGTGCTCCCCCACGTGGGGCGCGCCATTTCGGCCGTCGCCATCACCCTCGTAGCCGTGGGGCCGGTCAGCGAGCTTAAGAAGATTCCCAAGCAGGCGGCCTCCTCCTAGGAGGCGGAGGATTTCTACTTGTTCCTCTTTACCACTATTCGCGTGTAGCCGTTCTTTGGTTCGGCCGCCAGGAAGATGTGCCCACGACGCTGCGCCCACGCCTTGATATCAGGCACGGCCGCAGGATCCGTGGCGAGAACCTCGAGCGTATCCCCCATGTTGATCTGCCCTATGTTCTTGTTCACCTCGAACACTGGGATGGGGCAGGAAAGGCCTCTTACGTCCAAGATCTTTGAAGCTTTGGCGGCCAATTGCAAAGCAACAGAACCCGGTTTCATAATAAGGGTAGCGTCAGTTCCTAACGACGGCTGAAACGCCCAGGAGGCCTTGGAGGACGAACATTATTGCGTAGCCGAAGACCGGGATTGAGACGTTGTCGTCCATGACCTCCAGCTTCTCCACGTAGCTGGCGACCAGCGCCCCGACGACGCCTATCCAGCCGTTTGCCCAGCCGTGGCTCCAACCGTAGACGATGAAACCGACAGGAACGGAGACCGCAATCATGGCGTAGGTTCCAGCGATGCCCTTGTACCTCCTCTTGTACACGTAGTTCCTCACGATACCGGTCACTCCGTCCCCCCAGGCCATGAACAGCAGAGCGGTCACGGCCAGCCAGATATCGTAGTGCCATGAGGCGGTTAGGAGGAGCGTTGTAAGGGCGGCGAAGTATACCTCGCCGAAGATCTCCTTGAACTGGAACCATGGGAGCTCCTTCTTGCGCACATGCGGGATCATGGTGAAGGTAGTAAGCAGAAGGCAGAGGATGCCTACCACGACTGGGTCCTTGAGGAGGAAGGGGATGATCAAGATGACGACGCCCACCCACAGATGAATCGACTTCCTTGAGACGTATGGGTTCTTGATCAGCTTGGAGAGGAAAAGCACGGCGATTATAGAGCCGAGAAGGACCACACCATAGACCGCGTCGGTGAACGATACCACAACGCGTCACCCTCGACGGCTCTCTTTCATCGTACGGTCCATATATGGGTTCGGCTAACCGAGAGCTTCCGAAACGAGGAGGCCCTCTAGGGTGGAAGGAAGGGCGCCCAGATTCGTGATGGAGGGAGAGATGTCGGGGTGTTGGTGCTGGCGGTCGAGGTAGATAGCGTTCCATCCGGCTTCGATGGGCGCTTCGAAGTCCGCCTTCAGGTCGTCTCCCACGTGGACTATCTCCGACGGGCTAACCTGAAGTGCCTCGGCGACCTTTTCGTAGAACTCCTTTCTCTTCGTGGTCATAGAGAAGGCTGAGACCGCCGAGAAGCAGCCCTCGGCATCGATGCCCAGATTCGGTGTCAAGGCTCTCATGAAGTCGTCGGTCATATTGCTGCAGACGATCAGGCGGTACTTCCCCGAAAGGGGCCGCAGGGAGGCGACGTCCGAGTACACCCGCATCCGGCTCCGGGCTTCGTCTAGCGCCTGGTCCAGCTGGTCAGCGATGCCGAACCTCCCGAACCAATAGGAGGGAAGGTAAAATCGCAGCTCGTCCTTCTTGACCTCTTCGTATGCCGCATAGACCTCGTCCTTGGCCTCAGAAAGCCAGATCCCTTGCCGCTTGGAGTAGAGCAGGGGGACGAGGTCCAACCAGAAGTAGTCCATAAGTTCGGGGCCTACCAGCGTGCCAGAGATGTCTAAGGAAACTACTCGGACCAATGCGATGACTTCGCCTTAATATACGTCCATTTAAGCTTGCCCCCTGCCGGCGCCGTCAAGCCCGGCAGTGGGCGGTGGTTGGGGATCCCTACGGTCAAGGAAATACTGTCGGAACCCGGTGGCGTGCATCGTGATGACCCACCTCGCGAGCTCGTCGGAGGGGATCCAGCTATACGAGGCGCTTGAACCCAGAAGGTCCTCCACAACTTGGCCGAGGCTCTTCTCAGGAGGCTCTCTATCCAGGAGGTCATGCCACCCCTGATATGTTCTCTTATTGAGGTCGAACAGGTGGGCGACGTCGGACTGCGGCTCATAGTGTGGAATGAGGAGCCTACGGGGGGACTCCGATTCGAGGCCGCCGATGGTCACCATGGAGTCTTCGTACCGGAAGGAGGGGAGAGGACTCGCGGGCCAAAGGGTGTCCTTCTCGCCGACGTACATGCCGACTGCGTCTCCGGTGAAGAGGGAGCGGCTTTCGAGGTCCATCAAGGACATATGAAAAGGGGAGTGGCCAGGAGTGTAGATGACCCTAAGGTGGTGGCCTCCGACCGACAGGGTCTCCCCTTCTTCGACCTCCCGTATCCTGTCCGCAGGCAGGGCCTTCATCTCCCCCCAGAGCTTGTAGAGGGGCCCCAGCACCATCTCGGCCCCCTGAGACAGCCTCTGCGGGTCGGCCATGTGCTTGCCGCCGCCCTTGTATACGACCACATCGGCGTTGGGAAGGCGACCGATCATCTTCCATGCTCCACCCGCATGGTCTAGATGGACATGAGTCACCACGAGATACTTTACGGAGTCAAGAGGAACACCGGATGACTGGATGAGATATAGGGTCTCCTCGACGGTGTTGGACGGTCCAGGCTCGAGGAGGGCGAACTCGTTCCCTTGGCCTACGAGATAGGTCGAAAGGACCTGAGGATCCCCCACCGTCCCGAGATAGTGGACGCCGTCGGCCAGTCTCATCATTGCGCGGAGTGTTTCGAGACCGGGCGAGATATACCTTCTTCAACTTGCCCTAGCGAGGTTCAAATAATGCCGGCCGTTTGAGAGGCCAGTACCTTGCAGGAGCTTCCCCAGGATAGATTGGAACTGGCCGCCCGGACGGCCGTGGAGGAGCTCAGGAAGATGCAGAGCCCCTCTCATCGGGACGTCCAGGTCATCAAGCAGAGGGCGGCCTCGGAGAGCGGAAGCCCCTCCATTCCGCGGAACTCGGAGCTCTTGAAATACCTCGCACCCGGTGAGGAGGACCTTCGGACGCTTCTGACCATCAAGGTGGCCAGAAACATATCGGGTGTCGCGGTCATCGCGGCGATGTCGAGGCCTGCCCCCTGCCCTCCCCAGGCTAGGTGCATCTACTGCCCGGGGGGGGTGGCGTTCGGATCCCCGAAGTCCTATACGGGAAAGGAGCCGGCAGCCCTCCGGGGGGCCCAGAACGACTACGATTCCTTCCGCGAAGTCCGCAACCGGCTTCGGCAGCTGGAGGAGATAGGACACAGCACGGGGAAGGCGGAGCTCATCATAATGGGCGGGACCTTCCTAAGCTTCGACCCGTCGTATCAGGAGGGATTCGTGAAGGGCCTCTACGAAGGGCTTAACGGAGAGCGCTCGCCGTCCCTGGAGGAGGCCATCCGGGTCAACGAGACGGCTGGGAGGCGTTGCGTCGGGCTCACCTTGGAGACCAGGCCGGACTGCCTTGGCGGGAGGGAGCTGAAGCTCCTCCTTAGGTATGGCGCCACCAGAGTTGAAATCGGTGTCCAGAGTTTGGACGATGGAGTCCTCGCCTTCGTGAACAGGGGCCACGGCGTCGAGGAGACGGCGAGGGCGTTCATGGAGGCGAAGGACGCGGGACTGAAGGTCGTCGCTCACATGATGCCCGGCCTGCCGGGCTCCTCCGTCGAGAAGGACCTGAAGTCATTTAGGATGCTCTTCGAAGACGAGCGGTTCAAGCCAGATATGCTGAAGATCTATCCAACCCTCGTGATAGGGTCCGCTCCCCTCCACCGCCTCTACGAACAAGGAAAGTACGTCCCCTATACGCTGGACCAGACGGTGGAGCTGGTGGCGAAGGCTAAGGAGATGACGCCCCCGTGGATCAGAATCATGCGGGTCCAGAGGGACATCCCGGCCTATATGATAGAGGCTGGCGTGAAGGTGAGCAACCTGAGAGAGCTGGCACGCCGCAGGCTCGAGGAACAGGGTAAAAAGTGCAGCTGTATCAGGTGCCGTGAAGTCGGCGTCAGGTCTCTGCCGCCGAGCACCCAAGATGCCTTCGGGCTCCAAGTCTCGAGATATGAAGCGTCAGGAGGAGAGGAAGTCTTCCTCTCCTATGTTGACGAAAACGACAGCATAGCAGGGTTCTCCCGCATGCGGATACCGGGACCGGGAGCCCATGCGCTGTGCATAGACCCTGGCTCAGCCGTTATCAGGGAGCTCAGGGTCTACGGGAGGCTCGTCGACGTCGGCCAAAGGAGGTCCGACGGCTGGCAGCACCGCGGCTTTGGCGCGAAGCTCATGGCCGAAGCGGAGAGGCTGGCAGCGGAGGAATTTGACAAGCGGGAGATGGTCGTCACGAGCGCGGTGGGCACCAGGGAGTACTACGCGAAGCTGGGCTACTCCAGAAAGGGGCCCTACATGGCGAAGCCCATCGCTCCGGCACCGCCTTCCTAGCTCCACCCTTCTTCGATGCCGCGGGCGTAGACGTCCCAGTATCGCTCGACAGGGGACTTCTTGGGCGCCAAGCGGACCCCTCTCTCCTTCCTCAGGTCGCCCACCATTCCTTCCTTCACTTCGCCGACCTCAAAGCAACCTATCCCGCGGCGCCTGAAGGCACCCATCAGCCGGCCGACCTTGGCAGGTCTACATGTGATGACTAGCGTCCCCTCGCTCAGGGTTTCGTAGGGGTTCAGTCCGAAAAGGGAGCAAACCTTACCTATGTCCTCGGGGACGGGGAGGAGACTGAGGTCGGCGGCTATTTCCTTGCCGGACGCGGCCGCCATCTCACCTAGGGCCGTGACTACTCCTCCCTCGGTGGCATCATGCATAGAGGTGACGCCGTCGTCCCTAAGGCCGACCGAAGCGGCGAGCAAGGAATCCTCCACCGTCGAGCATTCGAGCAACCTCTTCTTCGCTTTCGCGAGGACGCCGGGACCCAGGGCTTCCTTCGTCCTCGAAGAGAAGGAGAGGGCGAGGACCGCCGTGGCTTCGATTGCCGGCCCCTTGGTGATCAAGACCCTGTCGCCTCCATGCGCCATGGAGGGCGTGATGTAGCCGGTGGAGGGCGCCTCAGCGAACAGGAACCCCGCACCTATCACCGTAAGGCCACAACCAGGGTACCTTCCCGTGTGCCCACCGACGATGGAGATGCCGAGGCTGCGGGATTCGTCGCTGAAGGCGGACAGATAGCCGCGAAGGTTCGCGTCACTGAAGTCGCCGGGGAGGTTGTAATCCATCATGGCGTAGCGGGGCTTCACTCCGCTCGTGGCGAGGTCGGAGGCCAGGTGATGGAGGCTGAGCCAGGCGGACATGCGGCCCCCCAAAGAAGGGATGAACGAAATCGGGTCGGCTGTGAAGACGAGGACCGAGTCTGGCCCTAGTTTGAGCACCCCGTTGTCGAAGCCCCTGGCAGGCGGAACGAGGATGCCCTCTGCCCTGGCGCCCAGGTGCCTGAAGACGGCCTCGAAGGAAGAATCGTTCGGCTTACCGTACTTTGCAGGTCCTTTCTGCCCGCCCGTTTGCGATGTCATGAACCGCTCAGGCCGATTCATGCGCTGACGGTGAGTATATGCCTTCTCGACAGAATGAATATCATCAAGGCGCTGATGGCGAACTCTGGGATCAGGTAGCTGGCGTTGTACACCGCGGAGTAGACGGGGCAGCTCTTGTAATACGTGGGCATGTATCCGCAGAAGTAGAGGGCACCGGACAGGAAGTGACAGACGAAACGCAGCGAGATGCCCACGCCCACGCCCGCGATGGGCCACTTTTTGAAGAACCCGGAGACACCGAGGAGCGCAAAGGGCAGTGGGTAGTCGAGGATGAACTGGACCGGGTTGTAGACGAAGGGCTCTATGAGGAGCACGATGATGCCCAGGCACGCGCCGGCGACGATGCCGACCTTCGGGCCCCTCCTGAGGGACAACACAAAAATGGGGACCATGGAGCCCAGCGTAATCGAGCCGCCCTCTGGGAAGGTGAAGAGCTTGAACATGTAGAGGGCGGCGGCGAGGGCTATCATCACGAGCGCTTCGGCGAGGATGTATGTGCGGTTAGTGCGAACGGCAGGCTTTATGGCCTCGGTGGCCTCGTCAGGGCACATCAGATGAGGAGCCGCCGGCCAGCCTTATAAACAGCCTAATAGACGGGTTATGAGCGCCGTCCGCTGCCAGAGCGAGAGGGCCTGCTCCTCGCCAGCATCTCGCGAGCCATCATCACAGCCGTGCGGGCAGCCTCTCCGACCGAGGCCTCCACTTCTGGGGAGAGGCTCATCTTCACTCCATCGAGGCCCGTCGCCGGTTGGCATGAGATGATGCGCACCTCCACCCCCCTTCCGTCGCGGAGCTCTCTAAACACGGCCGGCGAAGGGAAGTCATGGAGGCTGAAGGTATCCGTCGAGCGCCCTTCGAGGTCGTCGACGGACAACTGGAAGACCGTCCCGGGGGCGCGGCCACCATCCGACGCATCCAGGATTATGAGCCCCTTTGGCTTCTCCTCGCTGTAGATCAACTCCATGATCAGGGGGCTGAGTTGGGTTCCGACGTCCATTGCGAGAATGGAGTCGCCGAGCTTGAACCGCCGGCACCTCTCGGCCGCGGAGGGGCCGAAGCCGTCGTCGCCCAGCAGCCTGTTGCCGCAGCCCACGATGAGGACCTTCCCGTTGACCTTCAATCCAAACCCGCCTTCAATCCAAACCCGGAACACGCCGGAGGGATAGCTAAGGGTTTCGGCTAAGGTGGCCCGAGGAGATCCATCCCCTAGCCCTCTTCGCGCAAGGCGCAACGGCCGCGCAGACCGCAGGCGAAATTGTCTCGCCGTAGGTCGTCACGGGCCTAATCCGGCAAGCCAGCACGTCCACCGTCCTCGGGCTGTCCCCCGAGAGAAGCCGAAGGGCCTCCACGGCCTGCGCGAGGCTCAGGGCATGGCCTTCCAGCCCTTTCATGGAGGACAGCTCCTCCATGGTCAGTGAGACGAGCTCGCCGACCTCCCCGGAGGCAGTCTCCAGGGCGTCAATGATGAGGACCCGAGAGTAGGGGATGAGCTGAACGGCCATGTCAAGGCCCCCTCCCTCCATCGTAATCACCTTGGCCCCTGCCGTCCCCTCGAGCTCCTTCGCCACCAGCAGGCCGAATGCGTCATCGCCCAGGATTGGGTTCCCGAGACAGGCTATGGCTTGCTTCTGTTCCAAGGCCGCTTACAAGCCCCTGGACTCGCTACCAAGGAGCCTACCCGCAGAGTCGTAGAGCTCGAACTTCAACGGCATCGCCCCCGGAAGGCTATGAGTCCCGCAGGCCAGACAGGGGTCGTAGGCCCTGTAGAGCATCTCGACGCGATTGAAGACAGGCTCGGGGATTTCGGTCCCCCTGATGAGGTGTTTCGCGGCCTTCTTGACGGAGAGGCATATCCCCGAGTTGTTGTGCGTGGAGGGGACGATGAGGTTGACGAAGGTCACCACGCCGCGCTCGTCGGCCCTGTAGTGGTGTACCAAGAGCCCTCTGGGGGCTTCCACGACTCCCACCCCTTCCCCTATCTTGCCCAGTTGCGACCTGATCTCCTTGCCGCCCAGCTCGGGGTCGTCCACAAGCTCCGTGATCCTTTCTGCCGCATAGAGTATTTCGATGACCCTCGCCCACTGGTAGGCCAGCGTCTGATGGGCTGGGCTGCCCAGCGTCTCCCTGAACAGTTCGAACTTCTCTTGGGCCCTAGGCGTCGTGAACCCTTTGGCGACGTTGAAGCGCGCAAGAGGTCCCACCCGGTAGAGCCCGCTGTCCTCCCCCTCCTGGAGCCCCTTCCAGCCCACGTTCTTCAGGTAGGGGAACTTCATGTAGGTCCAGGGGAGGGAGGCCTCCTCAAAATGGTCCATGTAAGAGGCCGGCTTGAACTCCTCGTAGGTGGAGCCGTCGGGCTTGACCACCCTGACGTCGCCGTCAAGGAAGCTGATCCGGCCGTCCTTTCCCACTAGCGAAGCGTAGTACGACCTGTTGACGAAGGCGTCGGTGTTGAAGAGGTCGATGAACTCCTTCTTGGATGCCACGCTGTCTTGGAAGACCTTATTGGTCAACTCCGCCAGCTCGACGAGCTGACGGCTCCGATCCCTGATGGCGGAGATGTCCTCCTGGCTGAGGCCTCTAGTGATTCCTCCGGGGCAGCCGAAGATGGGATGGGTGGCCCTCCCTCCAGTTATGGTGAGTATGTCCGCGGCGGCCTTTCTCAGGGCCAGCACCTTCGCGCCGGTGTCCCTGCCGATCCGCTTTACTAGCTCGAGGATGTTCCTCTGCGCCCTGGGCGTGTCCGGGTCCAGGAGCAGGTCCGGGGCCGCCAGCGCATAGAAGACCGCTGTATGGTCATGGACCATGAAGGCGTCGTAGGCCAGCTCCCTGACCTTTTGGGCCGTGGGCGGCGGAGGAGCGCTGAAGAGGGCGTCCGTCGCCTTTACGGAGGCCATGTGGTGCGCCCACGGGCAGACGCCGCATATCCTGCTGGTGATGACCGGCAGCTCCTCGGCGTTACGCCCTATGCAGAAGCTTTCGAACCCCTTGAACTCCACGGTCTGGAACAGGGCGTCCTGCACCTCTCCTTTGTCGTCCATTATGATCGCTATCTTGGCGTGACCCTCCAGCCTCGTCGCCGGGTTGATCACCAGCCTCTTCAAGATTGGTCCACCTTCCTCCTTCCCAGGATGCTCTTCGGGAGCGTAAACGTGTAGAAGGTGCCGAGGGGGTCGTTCAAGCCGTCGAAGATGCCGGTATAGTCGGCCTCCTTGTTCTCGTTGTTGAGCTCCATTATGGAGGCCAGGGCCGACATCATCTCCGCACCGCTGTCTTCGGAATGGGGGAGGGCCCCCATGCAACCCCTGCAGGGCTGGTTCTGGGTGCAGCAGACGGCGTCGCAGCCTCCTCTTGTCGCGGGTCCCAGGCAGACGATTCCCTGCTCCAGGAGGCAACGCGTCGGGTCGGGCTGTATCTCATGGTACCTATGGATGGCGTCGATGGACTTGTTCTCCTTGACGCGCTTGCATTCGTAGCAGACCGCCCTGTTCGAAGCATAGAAGGTCCCCTTCGGGATCGCCTTCCCCGCCAGCACGTCCGTCAGCAGGCCGGCCACTAGCTTCAGAGGAGGCGGGCAGCCGGGGAGGTAGACGTCGACGTCCACCACCTGGTCCAGTGAGTAAGCCTGCCCCAGCATCTTCGGCAGCGCATCCTCTCCTTCGAAGTTGAGCGCCTCCGCCTTGTCGGAGCGTGTGGGGAGCCCCTGGTACACCTCGAGGAGTATCTTCTTCGGGCTCCCGCTGTTGATGAGGCCGGGGATGCCGCCGTAGGCCCCGCAGCTGCCGAAGGCGGCCAGCATCTTGGCCTTCTTTCTGCAGAGTCGAGCCATCTCCAAGTTGTCCTCGTTGACGACGGCGCCGTCGAAAAGTATGAGATCGACACCCCTGTCTGGGACCGCTTGGAGGTCCTCCAGCTTGGAGTCGATGCCCGTGGGCCAATAGACGATCTCCACCTGGTCGGTCACGTCTAGAAGGCCCGCCCCGAGGTCCAGCAGGGAGTAGTCGCAGCCAGAGCAAGTGGCGCCCAGCGCTATGGCCAACTTGGGCTTTGTCCGCTCAGGCTTCAATGGCTATCTCTCTCCTCCAGTTCAGTCGGCCCAGCTTGGCCACCTTCGTCGTCATATCGTTCACGACGTCTGCGTACCGGCTTCCTTCGCTGGCAGAAATCCACTCCAGTCTGAGCCTGTCGTCCTCTATCCCCATCTGGGAGGTGAACTTCTTCAAGAGCTGAAACCTCCTGAGGGCCTTGTAGTTCCCCTTTAGGTAGTGGCAGTCACCCGGGTGGCATCCGGCCAGGAGCACGCCGTCGGCCCCTTCGGAGAAGGCCTTCAGGACCAACTGCGGGTCCACTCTTGCGCTGCAGGGCACCTTTATCGGCAGAACGTTGGCCGCATACTTCATCCTGCTCACCCCCGCCAAGTCAGCCCCGGCGTAGGAGCACCACCGACACAAGAGGGCCACAATTCTGACGTTCGGACGCTCGCTCAAGCCAGGATCCCCTCCAGCTCGGCCATGATCTGATTGTTCTTGAAACCGTCGAGGTCCAGGGCGTTGGACGGGCAGGCAGCGACGCAGGCTCCGCATCCCTGACAGAGCGCCTCCACCACCCTGGTCAGCCCTGTTTCGGGTATGCGCTCCAGTGCGTTGTATGCGCAGAGGTCGAGGCAGATGCCGCAGCCGGAGCAAAGGTCCTCGTCTATGCGCGCGACGTAAGGCTCCAGTTCGAAGTAGCCCTTCCCCATCATGGCCAGGGCTTCGGCGGCTGCCGCGCCGGCTTGGGCGACGGATTCGGGTATGTCCTTGGGGCCCTGGCTGGCGCCGGCGATGAACACGCCTGCCGTGGGCGTGGAGACGGGCGCGAGCTTGGGGTGCCTCTCGAGGAAGAAGCCGTCGGCGGTCCTTGAGCAGGTGAACGTGTGGGCGAGCTCCTTGGCGTCTTCGCCGGCCTCTAGGCCGACGCTCAGGACCACCATGTCGACGGGGTAGCGCATCACGGTGGACAGGACCGTGTCCTCGGCCACCAGGACAAGCTTGCCCTTCTCCTCGGGCTTGGATGGGACGTCGGTTATGTAGGCCGGCCTCCCCCTGACCATGATTGTGCCTTCGCCCATCACGCGCTTGTAGAACTCTTCATAGCCCTTTCCCGCCGCCCTCATGTCGATAAAGAAGTCGTAAACGGCGACGCCGGGGAGATGCTCCTTGAGGAGGTGGGCATGCTTCAGGCTCTGCATGCAGCAGATCTTCGAGCAGTAGACGTTGTAGTTGACGTTCCTGCTCCCCACGCAGTGGACGATGGCGACGCTTTCCGGCTCCCTGCCATCCTTCAGGACGATCTTCCCCGCGGTGGGCCCGGAGGCGGACGTCATCCTCTCGAACTCTAGGCTGGTGATGACGTTGGGGAGCTTCCCGTAGCCGTACTCCGACACCCTCCTGGCGTCGAAGGGCTTGAATCCGGTAGCCAATATTACAGCGCCGACACCCAGCTCGAGTTCCTCGGGCTTCTGCTCAAAGTCTATCGCGTCAGCGCTGCAGAACTTTACGCAGACCTTGCAGATATTCTTCTGGAAGTAGAGACAGCTTTCTCGGTCGATGACCGCCTTGAGGGGGACGGCCTGGGGGAAGGGAACGTAAATCGCCTTCCTCTTTGACATGCCTAGGTTGAACTCATCGGGGGCCTTGCCCGGGCACTTGGTGGAGCAGACGGCGCATCCAGTGCACTTTGACGAGTCAACGTAGCGGGGCTTCCTGACGATGGAGACCTTGAAATCGCCGACGTGGCCAGAGATCTCCCTGACCTCGCTGTAGTCCAAGAGCTCGATGTTTTCGTTTCGGACGACCTCCACCATTTTGGGGGTGAGGATGCACTGGGAGCAGTCCAGGGTGGGGAACGTCTTGTCAAACATGGCCATGTGGCCTCCGATGCTTGGCTCCTTCTCAACGAGGTAGACCTTCTTCCCTGCGTCGGCACACTTTAGGGCGGCCTCTATGCCGGCGATCCCTCCGCCGACGACGAGGACGGACTGCTTGACGGGTATCCGCCTCTTCTCCAGCGGCTCCTGGAGGCTCACCCTGGAGATGGCGGCTTCGACCAGCTTCTTGGCCTTCTCGGTGGCCTCGACTGGGTCGGACGTCACCCAAGAAACGTGCTCGCGTATGCTAGCCATCTGGAGCATGTACGGGTTCGCCCCAGCCCTGGAGAGGGCGGTCTGGAACGTGGGCTCGTGCATCGTCGGAGAGCAGGCCGCCACCACCACGCCATCGAGCCCCAGGTGGCGGATGTCCTCGCCTATCAAGTTCTGGCCTGGCTCGCTGCACATGTACTTGTAGTCGCGGGCCACGGCGACGTTAGGAAGCGTGGCGGCGAACTCGACGACCTTGGCCACGTCGACGACGCCAGCTATGTTCGTGCCGCAGTGGCAGATGTAGACCCCAATCTTCAATTCTTGGACACCCTTGCTCCCTGCAGCACGGGGAGGCTGTTGATCAGCTCGCTCCCCAGCATGAGCTCCTTTGCCGAAGCGCCCATGGCGTAGCCCAGCATCTGGGTGAAATATATCACGGGGATCTTGAAGTCGGTGCCGTACTTCCTGTTCACGGCGCCCTGGTATAGCTCGAGGTTCACCTGACAGAGGGGGCAAGTGGTTATCATAAGCTGGGAGCCCTTCTGCTGCGCCTCGGACAGCAGGTCCTTCACCAGCGCCAGGCCCACATCGGGCCGGTTGTTGACCAGCATCCCGCCGCAGCACCTGTCCTTGGCCGTGAAATCGATGGCTTCTCCCCCTGCGAGCTGGATGAGCTGCTCGAGGGCGTCGCGCGGGATGGGTGCTGGGACCGGCCGGAAGATCATGCAGCCGTAGTAGGGCGCCATCTTGATCCCCTTGAGGGGCCTGACGACCTTCGCTGCGAGCTCTCCCCTGGGGTACTCGTTGAAGACCACCTCAAGGAGGTGGCGCACCTTGACCTTCCCGTCGTAAACCATCCCCGCCTCCTTGAGGGCGTTGTCCATCAGGTAGGCCAGCTTACGAGAGTCCGTGTAGTACTTGGCCGTCTTGGAGAGGGAGGCGAAGCAGGCGCCGCAGGCGACGGTGAGCTCCTTGGACTTCTTTTCAGCCAGGGCGAGGTTCCTCGCGTTGGCCAAGAAGGTCCTTTCTTCGGAGATGGAGAAGTACGCCGTGGCTCCGCAGCAGTTCCAGTCATCGATCTCGTCCAGCTTGTACCCGATGATATTCCCGAGGGTAATGGCGCTGCGGTAGTAGGCCGTGTTGAACCCTTGAAGCGAGCAACCGGGGAAGAACTGGAGGGTCTTCAAACGCGGTCCTTCTCCTCAAGCGAAAAGTCACTGGCTATAAGCCACGCGTTCATCTTCCTCAACTGTTCCATGTTCTTGACCTTCTCGCCGCGCAGCTTCACTCGCCCGGCGAGGAAGAGCTTCACGTAGATCAAGGGATTGAGCGTCGTGAGGAGGCTCAGCTTGTGTTTAGCCACACCGAGGATCAAGCTCACCTCGGAGATACGGCCGTTAGCCTCCAGCTGCTTCACCATGGTCTTGGCGAAGATGGGGCCGAGGGAATTCTTATGGTGAATCCCCAGCTCCGTGGAGGCGACCTTCAGGGTGTACATCACGTCGGTGATCCTGATTCCGGCGGGACACTGGGCGGCGCAGTTGTAGCAAGATGCGCAGAGCCAAATCGTCTCGCTGCGCAAGGCTTCGTCCATCCTCCCGGACCTCACCAGGTTGATGATTTGCCGTGGCGTCCGGTCCATGGCGAAGCTCACCGGGCAAGCGCCGCCGCAGGTGCCACACTGCATGCATTCGAAGATTCGCTTTCCCTCCGGCAGGCTCAAGATTCGTTCGTAGACGAACGAAAGCTTATTCGAGTCCCACCATGAGAGTTCAGGCATTCATTGACTCATCTGCCAAGCAGAATATAAACGTAACCAGTTAAGATATTTATAATATGTTTGTCGCAGCCTATGTAAATACTCACATATTATGCACTTACGGCAAGACCCCCCGGCGAAAGGTCGTTTGGCCACGGATTCTGGGCCTCCGCATGGCGACATTATGGATGATTGGGGAGAATCGGACGGAAGAACCAATGGACCCGAGCAGGCTCTCACCCGTGGCCTCCGAGGGCCTACTTCGAACCGGCGAGCAGGAGGACGGTCGCCTTGATATGGTGCCGGACGTCCTCCATGGCAGAGTCCATCAGGCGCACAACCTCCGAGTGCTGGACCCGGTCCTGCATTCCAGCGCCATAGTTCGTCACGACGCAGACGGTGCCGTATTTCAACCCCAGCTCCTTCGCCAAGACCGCTTCTGGATAGCCGGTCATGCCGACCACGTCTCCCCCCAGCTTCCTGTACATGGCGATTTCCGCCGGAGTTTCGTAGCGCGGCCCTTCGGTGCAGACGTAAACTCCCTTCCTGTGAAGGGGCATCTTCTTCCCGGAGAACGAGCGGATAAGGGCCTTTCTGACTTCGGACGAGTATATCTCAGTGACATCTGTGTGGACCACCTCCCCGTTGGATCCGTCGAAGAACGTGGAGGGCCTCGCCTTCGTGAAATCCATGAGCTGGTCGGGCACTACGCAGTCGCCAGGCTTGATGCCGACCCTGAGGCTTCCCACGGCGTTCGTGGAGACGACCACCTTCACACCAGCCTCCTTCAGCGCGAAGACATTGGCCCGATAGTTGATCATGTGGGGCGGAACGCTGTGCTCTCGCCCGTGGCGAGGGAGGAAGATTACGGGGATGTCGAATATCTCCAGCTCCGACGCCGTCACCACTCCATAGGGGGTCTTGATCCTGATGTCCCTGCTCACCTTGAACGCCTTCTCGACCCCGCTACCCACCATCAGGGCAATCTCAGGCACGACCTACGATGACCTCCTCGTTTATTTAAGCTGGCGGGGAAGGAGGGGAGTCCGCAGCGATCCCCAGCTTCGCCGCCTCCGAGCGAGCATAAGAGGAGCCGTCCACAAACCGCTTGACCGTGTAAACGTCATGAAGACGCCTAAGCGTGTCGGTCTTCCAGAAGTACGGCTTGCCATAGTCGGAAGGCAACATCAAGAGCACGTCGAAGGGAACGTCGAAACGCCGTAGTTCCGATTCCGTCCTTTCTCGAAGAGAGGAGGGTCGCTCCGACACCAGGACCACAAATGCCCCCGCCTTCCTGTCTGCGAGCGCCATCTGGATGCTCGCAGCAAGGGGCCTGTCCATGGCCAGGCGCTTCGGCTCGAAACTGACTGAGACGAACCGATCCTTCGCGGGACCCCTCAGGTCTCCAGGGTTGAGGTCGCGGGGAAGGCCCATCGATGACAGCGCCGACTCGATCCTTTCACGATCGTCCACCATGACGCCATCCACGTCGAAGATGGAGATCGTGGAGCCCTTCGCAATCCCGCCGAGAACGAAGGGGGCGCAGATATCATAGTACTCGCAGAAATCGCACTCCCAGTATCGGTTCTCCACCACGGCCTCCTTGAAGGGCGGCCTCCCCGACTTCAGATGCTCGTGCAGGAGGATCGCCCGCTCGCCGATCTTCTGTAGAGATCCTTCGTCCCTGTCCACCCGATAGGCCCGCGTCTCGCCCGTCCTCTTGTCCCAGTAGAGCAGGAAGCCTCGGGGGAGGGACATCGAATGAAGGTAGGTTTGGAGCTGCAGGATGTGGGTCTCGTGGGGGCTTTCTGGCATCCTGCTGGTCGACTTCACCTCCACCACCACCTTCGTGCCGTCCAGCTCGACCAGGAGGACGTCCACCCTCCCCGTAAGCCGCACTTCGTCGCTGATCTTCAGCTCGACGGGGTACTCTTCGGCGTCAACCGTAACGATACCGCTCTTGCGAAGGGCCTCGGCGACGGCGACATGAATTCCCTTACCGGTGGCGAACACGGCGAGCTTCTCTGGGTCGGGCTTCGCCTCCACCGTGTACATGTAGAACTGCTTCCGGAGGCAGCTCCCTATCGAGCTCGGGTAGTAGGCGCCGTCAGGGCGCACGTGCTGCTCGGACTCCTCCCGCCAAAGTGACACCAGGCCTTCCTTGAGAGCGTCCACGAGCTTCCGTTCGTCGGCCCCTCCGCTGTCGGTCAACTTCGTAACGAAGGCACTTCCGCACATTTAATCGTTTGGAACGGATGACCTAGACGTCATCCCCCCTTCCTTGGGCGACGTGGCGAAGCTTCTGTCTTCTATGTGGTCGCGTTAGCTCGCCAGGATGGGCATCGGCGAATCCACCTTCTGGCGCCTGGCCTTCACGGCCGGGCCCTCCGCGGTGCTCAGCCTGGACGCGTTGCCGATCCCCAGGCTGGGATGCACCGGATAGAATCCTGCCTCGCCCCTGATGGTCAGGCCGTCTGCGTCAAGCCGGCTAAGGAGGTCCCTCACCTCTTCGTCCGACGACCCCATGCCCACGGCCAGCTCCTCCTTGGTGGTCTCCTCGCTCCTGGTGAGAAGGAAGGTGCAGGCCATGAGGACCAGTGGCTCCCGTTCCAGGAGGGCCGCCAGCTCCTCGGTGAGGCCGTCTAGCTGTGACTTATTCAAGGTCGACTACGGACCAGGAAGGACTATATCAGGACCTTCGAAGTGCTCCACAGCGACTCGAAGTAGCTCTTCCCGAACATGGCGAGGCCGGGGTGGTCCGCCCAGATGGCTATTTGAGGCATCCCCTCGCCGCTGCGGCCCAGCAGGAGGACCACTTCCTTTGCATCACAGACGAGGCCCCCGCCGAACATCCCGTCCTTGACCCTGATCTCGGCCTTTGGGAGAGAGGACCTGATCTCCCTGGCCGTCTGCTCATCGGAGAGAAGGACGGAGACGGATATCCCTCTGTCGAGGAGCGTGCTCACTATCGAGATCGCCCCGCGGGAGAAGTCCTTGAGCTCCCCTGGAAGGGCTATCATGAGCTCCTGGCGGCAGGAGCCCATGGCCTCCATGAGCTTGCCGAAGATGTTCACGTCCCCCTTGACGATCCACACTTCCGGCCTCTCCTTGATGTCCCGCTTTTCGTAGATCGGAACGAGCTCCTCCGAGACCATCTTCTCGTAACTCTCGTACATGCTCTCCCTTTTCATCCTGAACGCCTCTAGCGCGACGTTGGGAGGTTTGGGGTAGTAGTGGCTGGGCCGGCTGAGGTCGCTCTCTACCCAACCCTTCGCCTCCAATCTGCCGAGGACGTCATAGACCTTGGAATAAGGGACCGTCGACTGCCTGCTGACTTCCGCAGCGGTCTGGGCCCCGTACTGCAAGAGAGAAACGTAGGCCTTGACCTCGTAGTCAGTGAGCCCCAGCTCCTGGAGAGCGGTGAGGGTCTTCTGGCTTAGCTCCATAGCAGTATCACCCTTGCGGAGGTGAAAATAACCGTTACGGGCCAACTTTGGGCACCAAACACCGTTTTATCTGGCAGGACGCGGACAGGCACCCCATGGACTCCCTTGAGAGCGCCATCAGGTTCCTGGGGTCTGAGTAGAGCAGGAGGCTCTGGGACGCCTTCAGTTGCTGCCCCACTCATGCCATCGCAGAAGAACCGACAACGACACAGAGCTTGAACCTTCGAACCATGTTGTGGGGATTCTCTTGACACATCTGCACAGGCTATCCAAGGCCGCCGCTAGCGTTGGTGAAGGAGAGCAAAAAAATGCATCAGGTCGCAGGGCTGACGGGCCCGCGCCGAATCGCGGGTCGAATCCCTCTATATCTTCGCCTTGGTCAGCCTTCTGTCCACATCTTCCCAGTTGATTACGTTCCAGAAGGCATCGACGTAGGCACTGCGGTCGTTCTTGTATTGCAGGTAGTATGCGTGCTCCCAGACGTCGCAGACGAGGAGGGGCACGGAGGTCTGAGTGGCGAGGAGATTGTGCTTCTCGGACTGCATCGTTAGGAGCTGATCACTCGTGGGGTCGTAGATCAGGAGGCCCCAACCAGAGCCTTCGACGCTCTTTGAGGCGGAGGACAGCTGGGCCTTGAACGCTTCGAAGGACCCAAAATCCGAGTTGATCATGTCCGCGAGCTTCCCTCCCGGCTTGCCTCCGCCGCCAGACTTCATGTTCGGCCAGAAGATCGAATGGAGGACGTGGCCGGCCAGGTTGAAGCTCAGGTCCCGTTCTGTGGCCTTGAGGTCGACCCCTTGCCAGTTGTTCTTCCTACCCATCTCTAGCTTGTCCAAGGCGGCGTTAGCCCCGTTTACATAGGCCAGGTGATGCTTGTCGTGGTGCAGAGTCATGATCTCCTTGGAGATATATGGCTCGAGGGCGTCGTACTTGTACGGCAAATCCGGTAGGCTATACTTCTTTGACATTTGAAAGACCTTCATACCTGTTGTATTTATCCGAGACGCAGATTCCATCGACGCCAGGCTGAAAGGGCATAGAGCCTTTGCTCTTCCTCTCCCCTGGGCGGGCGAGAGTCAAGCAATCCATGCCGCAGCCTGCCTGTAATGCGATGATTTACCTTACTGGATCGTGCCCAAGGAAGTATGCATGGCATGATCATGGCATGATTTATAATCACTAAAGCTATATATCATTCAATAGTACCACCTATTGATGACATACGTTTGACTACGAACGAAACAGTCGGAAAGTGGACGACCAGATTCATGTATGCTGCCATAGCGCAGGGATTGGCTGCCTTCGTCATCACCGCACTCATAGTCCTTCCAATACTCAAGCCCAGCCCCACCATGCTAATCGCCGGGGGGAGCGCCGGAACTTGGCTAACGGTGGGCTACCTGTCATACCTCGTCGTGGGCGTGATGGGGGTGGCCGTCACCGCGCTCTTCTATCACCTCATTGAGGACGGGCTTCACAAGGCGGTCACCGGAATAAGCAACGGCCTCGCCTGGGCTCACTTCGTGCTGATGAACGTGGGGGTCGCCGCGGCGACCTGGATGTTGATGTATGCCGGCTATATAGGAGGCACTGGGCTCCTTTCGACCGCTTCGGGCGGCGGAGGGCTTACCGCCGGCCAAGTCCACCCCCACATAGTGGGATTCGTCAACCCCATCGGATACGCAGTGAGCGCTGTCGCGCTGGGAGTCCTGCTCGGC
>JBEKZX010000028.1:0-20499 GCA_049509455.1 Conexivisphaerales archaeon | reverse complement strand
GTCCTGATCTTCGGCGCCGGCAAGATCCCTGACTTGGCGAAGTCCCTCGGACGCGCTCAGGGAGAGTTCCAGAAGGCGAAGGTGGAGTCCGATCTGGAGCTCCAGAAGCTCAAACAGGGCCTTACTCCTCCCCAGGGCTCGACCCCTTCCCAGCTTTCTGAACATGACAAGCTGCTGAAGGCCGCGAACGAGCTCGGGGTTTCGACGGACGGCAAGTCCGACGAACAGATTCGCCAAGACGTCAAGCAAGCCCTGTCCTAGATCCTTTCCAGACTTCAAGTTGCGAAACCTTAGGGAAGGAGACGTCGTTAAGCGGGCTCACTGACTCGACCTTTGTAATAGACGATTCAGTGGTTGGAAAGACCAAATCTTCAGCCGCCAGTCTTAGACGTGGGGTTGGACCCGCGAATGGGCCGTTCATTCATCTTTAGGTTAGTGAAGACAATCTGTCAATCGAATGGGAGGAGATGTCGGAGGCCGCTGTTAGCAGCACACCTATAGGTCAAGGGTTGGAGGTCGGTGCCGCCTTAGCGGCCTCCCTCCTCGTGATGTATCCCGCGCTCAACAGGAAGCCCAGGAAGAGGAAGACCGTCCCTCCCAGCTCGAACGTGAAGAACAGGTCACTGCTTTCGAAGAACCCCAGAAGGGCTCCCCCCGCCATCGGCAGCACGCCCCCGACGGCGATGAAGAGGTTGTACGTCCTGCTCATGTCTCTCAGGAAGCTGTAGAGGGCGCCAACGATCAAGGCCACGCCTCCGACGGAGTTCAGGACGATGGCGAAGACCCTCACGGTCATGGGATAGAGGCTGGAGGCTGCGCTGATGCCCTGCGCCAGCCCCCCGCTGAAGCCGCTGACGAAGGTCGATGCATTGAGGGATGCAGTCAGGCCCGTGGCGACCAAGGCCAGGGAGAACACCACCACGAAACCGAGGAAGAGCCTGGCCACGCCCCTCTTCGCAAGGAGATACACCACCCCCGCGCCCAGCAGGCCCACTAGGGGCGCCGCCAGGACGTAGTAGACCCTGAACAGGGAGAGGTTCGCTCCCATCACGTCCGGATTCATGAGGAACTCCATAAACGCCGAGATTGCGTAAAAGGCCATGGCGACCGTCCAAAGGAGCTGGTGAACCCTGCGCCTCTGAAAGTACTGGCGGGCGAGGAGGAGGGAGAAGACAAAGGCCACGGCGGTGGTCAACAGTGGAATGTAGTTGGCCAATTCAAGTCGAGACGCTGCTGTGGACGACCTTATAAATCTGCTGGTTTCGCTGAATCTATCCGCTTTTATTGCGTCTTCCGCAAATATCGGCTTCGGTGGCCCGCGTGTCGTCACGTGTCCGAGGCTTGACCCGATTCTCCTCCAGCACGCCGCTGACTGGAGCTCAAAGCCTCCCATAATCGACCGACAACTTAACGGACCCTTTCGGGCTCACGATTATAAGCACGATTCAACTGACTTCCCATGGGTTTGCCGAAAGATCTTGATGAAATCGACAAGAGCATTCTGAACCTGCTTCAGGATGATGCGCGTATCTCTTTCGCCGAGATTGCAGAGCTGATGGGGGTCGCCGAGTCGACCGTAAGATACAGGCTAAAACGCCTGTCCGATGAGAAGGTGATCACCAGGATGACGGCCCTGCTTGATCCGAGAAGAATTGGAATGAACGTGACCGCCGTGGTGCTGGTCAAGACAGACCCGATGCTCTTGAGCGACGCGGTAGGCGAGTTGGCCTCCTTCGAAGAATCACATCACGTCTTTCAGACGACGGGTGAATACGACGCTATAGCCGTCGTCCACGCCAAAGACATGAAGCATTTGAACGAACTCAAACGGAGGATTAAGATGATTTCCGGCGTGGAGGACGCCACGGTATGGGCCGCGACAGGCCTTGTGAAGATCGAAACCCGGTTCAAGCTATAATGATCCAATGACTCCTGCGGAGTTAGCGGAGATTTCAAGTCATCATCCTGGGTGCCGCAAACCTCTTGGCTACGCTGAGAGGCCCTCCGAAAAGGATCCGCTTTGAAGACACGGCGGCCTTGCTGAGTGTGGAGTCGTCTGTATGGGGTGCGCTGACGGGAAAGTCGGGCGAACCCCTCTATGTCGGAGCTGCGATCGCTTGCGCGCTTGTCTCTGCTTCGATATTCGGATACCATCACGGCAATCGCATGACGCATGCTTAGCCTGCCTTTGCTAGCTAGTTTCGCGATGACGATAGAAATTTATAGGGGATTCGAACAACTGTTGTTGAATGGAGATGCCTACAACGGAAAAGAAGAAACATTTGACCACAAATCAGGGCGTGCCGATCGCCGACAATCAGAATTCGTTGACTGTTGGCGAAAGAGGCCCGGTCTTGCTTCAAGATGTCCAGTTCGTCGAGAAGATGGCACACTTTGATAGAGAGCGCATCCCCGAAAGAGTTGTCCACGCAAAGGGGGCAGCAGCACACGGCTACTTCCAAGTTTACAAGAGTATGGCGCCCTACACAAAGGCGAAGTTCCTCCAAGACCCAAGCAAGAAGACTCCCGTGTTCGTAAGGTTTTCAACCGTAACCGGTGGAAGAGGATCTGCTGACACGGTGCGGGATCCACGTGGATTCGCCGTAAAGTTCTACACCGAGGAAGGCAACTACGACCTAGTTGGAAACAACCTTCCCGTGTTCTTCATCCGAGACGCTATCAAATTCCCAGACATGGTTCATGCGTTCAAGGGCGCACCTGACAACAACATGCCTGCGGCCTCGTCGTCCCACAACAGCTTCTGGGATTTCATATCTTTGACCCCTGAATCAACGCACATGATCATATGGCTCTTCTCAGACCGCGGGACACCAAGAAGCTATAGGATGACCGAGGGCTTCGGGGTTAACACCTATGTCTGGGTGAACTCGGCTGGCAAGCGTCAGTATGTGAAGTACCACTGGAAACCAAAATTGGGAGTTCACAACCTTGACCGTCATGAAGCAACCCGGCTGGCTGGCGTCGACCCAGACTATCTCAGCCGCGACCTCTGGAACGCAATAGCCAAGGGTGAAGAGGTACAGTATGAACTCTTTGTCCAGCTGATGAAGATTGGGGACGAGTTGAAACAAGATTTTGACCCACTTGACCCGACGAAGACCTGGCCTGAAGACAAATTCTCGCTGATGCGAGTCGGGAAGATGGTATTGAATCGCAATCCCAAGAACTTCTTCGCTGAAGTTGAGCAAGCAGCCTTCTGTCCAGCAAGCATCGTTCCAGGTATAGAATTCTCCGCCGACAAGTTGCTCCAGGGCAGAACATTTTCGTACGCGGATACCCAGCGCCATAGGTTAGGACCAAACTACTTGCAGATTCCAGTAAACCGTCCCGTGGCGGAGGTCAACAACAGCCAGCGCGACGGGTCAATGCAAATGGGAGAATACAGCGGTCCTGTGAATTATGAACCAGCAACCCTTGCCGGAGGCTCACCCGTGGAGGATCCGTCAGGAGCATCATCCGCATTTCGCGTTGATGGGGATGTCACAAAGAAGAAGATTAGCAGAACCAACGACTTCCAGCAAGCTAGAGAAAAGTATCGTTCCTTGAACAAGGTAGACCAAGAGCATCTGGTAGGCAACCTCATTGCAGATCTTACACCCATAGACAAACAGATTCAGCAACGGGTGGTTGCAAACTTGACTAAAGCTGACCCGACGTTAGGGAAAGCCGTAGCCAAAGGCCTCAAACTCTAGGACGGCTGGCTCGCTGAGCACTAGACTACTTCATACCACAGCATCAAAGTCCGCCTTTACAGACTAGCCACGACCACGGTGTACGGCCCGATGAGGAAACGATGCGATGCGCCCTCCCGCTCCGGTATCCTTTGGCGCCCGCTTCTGGGGGGGGGGGAAGGCGGAACTTCAGGTTTCCGTCGATCAAGCTCCTGTTCGCGACCTCTTCAGCTTCCTCCTTAGCTGTGATTCCCTTCCTCACGCCCTCGCTGGGCTCCGCCTCGGGTTCGTATTTCTCTCCGCGGACCGTCATCTACGAAGAGGCGACCACGACGAAATAAGCGAAGGCCACGCTTCCCCATTCGTCGCCGGCTACCACGGTGTAGGTCCCGGGCGTGAAGGGCGTAAGCTGGTTCAACTTATTCCCAGTAGTGCTGTAGGTCCCGCTCGCTGAGACCGCCGTCGCCATCGTGACCTCTCCCGTGCCGGGGAGGACTGTCGCGTTGTCGCTCATCGGCTGGAACAAGTATCCGGTGATGTACATGACGATCATCGGGCAGGCGACCACAGGGAAGATTCGAAGCGGCACGGCCTGAGATAAGTTCGCGCTCGTGTAGATGCCCTGGAGGACGGCTATCCCGAAGGGGTAGTAGAGCGAGGGGCACCCTCCCGTCGCGAGGCCCTTCAGGGCCCAGGCGTCAGCTACGGAAATGTTGTTGAATTGGTCCAGCAAGTTGAGCTCGGCGACGGTGATATCGACTCCCTGCCCGGGGCTCAGGGTGGTCGTGTTCAGGCTCATCCCCAGGAAGAGGCCGTTCGTGGAATTAGAGGAAGTGGTATTCAAAGACAGGAGAGACTGATACATGTTCACCTCGCTTGTGAGATTCGATATCAGAGACTGATCCTGGCCCACTTCGGCTGTGAGGTTCGATGTTAAACCCTGATCCTGGCCCACTTCGGCTGTGAGATTTGAAATCAGAGACTGATACATGTTCACCTCGCTTGTGAGATTCGATATCTCCCCCGACAGCTGATTACTCTGGTTGAGAAGCTGTTGTTGAAGCGACTGGAGTTGCTCCTGAAGTTGTTCGGTCTCCTGTCGCTCGGTCTCATTCTGTTGCCTGAGGAGAATTGTCTGCCAAGACACGTAAGCTACAGTACCTCCAACGAGGAGCAGCACCACGACCACTGCCGGCACCCACTTCTGCACAGTCGAAAATACTGTTAAGTCCTATTTGAATGATACTTCTCTCAGACTTCCTATAGAGTACCTCAAGTCTTGGGTCGGCTGCTGGACCAGATTACGAGATCTTCAAAGTGGTAGCTGACGGCAGGGATAGGTAGCCTGTTCCGCCTCCACGCAAAGGTTAAGCCACACCATGGACTACATTTCTCTGATGCCAGTCTGCGACGTCTGCGGAAAGGTCGTGAAGGACCTCAGGAGGCATAAGGCCCGCGGGCGGTGCGGTAAGAAGGGAAGAAAGAAGGGCGGTCTTCCTGCAAAATACCGGCTGGACTCCCCCGAGCGCAGGTTGTCCATGGACTCGGGCTTCACCGGCTTCTGAGCTCCAGCGCCAATGATTCGGCTTCCCTAATATACGCCAGGCTCCGAATCCAGGAGGAGGAGCTTGGAGAAGAGGAAGGTCGTCGTGACCCTTAGAGCCCCGACCGAGGCGAGGGCCCTGTTCGATTATGTTCTGGGAGACGTTGCCTCTGTAATCTACTTGCAAGATGCTTTGCCTGAGCAGCGTGGGGAGTTCCTGCGTAGCGCGACGGCGCTGTTTTCAGGGAACTTCCCTCAGGAAGTCCTTCCACAGGAGTTTCCCATGCTCGGGAACGTCAAGTTCATCCAGCTCGTGTCCGCCGGGGCCGATAGCATGCCCTTTGCCGCCCTGGGACCCAACACCATCATCGCAGGCAACGTCGGCGCCTTCGCCGCGCCCATGGCCGAGCACGTCATGGCGATGACCTTGGCCTTGGCGAAGCGACTTGTCGCTCAGGATATGAAAATGATGAAGGGGGAGTTCGACCAGACTACCCCTAACCGCTTGCTTTCCGGGATGACCGCCGGGATCGTCGGCTTCGGAGGCATAGGTCGTGCGACGGCGAGGCTGATGCGCCCGTTCGGCATGAGCATCTACGCCATCAACACCAGCGGTAGGAGCGATGAGCCCACCGATTTCATCGGCACCCTCAGGGATCTCGAGAAGGTCCTGAAGGCCAGCGATGTCGTAGTGCTTTCCCTGCCGCTCACGAAGGCCACCAGGTGCCTGATTGGAAGAAGAGAACTCGAGATGATGAAGCCAAACGCCATACTCGTCAACGTGGCCCGGGGCTCCATAATCGATGAGGAGGCGCTGTACGATCACCTGAAGAGCCACCCGGACTTCATGGCCGGGATAGATACATGGTGGACCGAACCGCGCCACCAAGGCGAATTCAGGATGGACCATCCGTTCCTTGAGTTGCCCAACGTGCTGGGCTCTCCCCATAACTCCGGCAGCGTCCCCAGCGTACTGGTGGGCGCCGCCCGCCGCGCAGGTGAGAACGTCAGAAGCTTCCTCACCGGTGAGAAGGTTATCGGAGTCATGCGGCGTGAAGACTACGTGTGACGGCGGACACGATAAGGCAGTAGCTACAGCCGCTCCAGCATCTGCGCCTTCCGTAGAACCCGACTCTGCTGGTTCAATGGCTTCCCCCCATGCAGCCCTGACCTAAGCTGTTCGCATCGTTGGGGATGGCTTCGTCGTTAGTGCCTTGGAGCCTGACTATCTTGTTGGCCTATGCCACATATGGGATTGTTGCCCTTCGGACGCTTGTTGGCTTTTGGGCGACGCCGCAGAGGGGGCGTCAACTTCTTCTTCATCTCCGTTGCGTTCGGTCTCGCAGGTCAACGTGCGCCGCCTACGGCTTACGTCGCTGTCACCGGAATAACATTCCTGATTGAATTCGCCCTGCTGATTATGGGTTGTCTCCTGCTCTTCAAGGCAAAAAGGCCGGCGGCGACGCTTTCATACTTGCGTCCTTGCTTGAGGCCGCGTCCTGCACTCTCCTCCCATCCTCTGTCCATGTTGTGCCCGTAGGCGAAGTGCTCTCCGCAGTTACTGGTTTCGGTTCTGTCGTACTGATATGGCGACCCTCTAAGTCAACCTCCAGAACAAAGGCATTATAGTGAGGGCTGAGCATGCTCGCTGCAAGGCATGACTATTGAGATGTTCACCGACGGGCTGGCCGAGCCCCGCAATCCCGGCATCGGCACATATGCCTTCATCGTCTATAGGGATGGAGAGCTGCTGGCTCAGGACAGCGGGTTCGTCGGCGACCCGGTATCTAACAACGAAGCCGAATACGAAGCGCTGATCCGGGGACTGAAGGCGATACTTTCGTACTCGACCGAACAGGTGGTCGTGATGTCAGACTCGCAGCTTCTAGTGAACCAGATGAGCGGCAGGTGGAAGGTCAAGAAGGGAGCTTATAGAGAAAGGTCTCTCGAAGCTAAGAAGCTCGCCGAGAGCTTCAAGTTGCTAGAGTTCATGTGGGTTCCAAGAGAAATGAACCAGAAGGCCGATGCACTCACGAGAGCGGCCTACCTTGGATACCTACAAGAGAAGAGATCGAGATAGGCTCGTCAAAGTCGCCTCCTGGGTCGTTCCAGCCTAAGGACAGCGGCATCGCCCGGTTCTACGAACCGTGCCTGAAATGCGATCGCAGAGTCCGGCGCCAGGACTGGAATCAGGTCTGATTCCGATACCGACTCGAACGTGGGTATTGAGACTCGGTCCTCACAGCTTCTTGGACCGACTGAAGCCTCGGAGGGGCTTGGAACTTCGAGTAGAACGACCACCGCGTCTTCCTCACCTGTTCACTGGCCAAGAAATGCAGGATGGAAGTCATATGGAACGGCCTGAAATGGGAGCAGGGAAAATGACTGCCACCCAACGCGTTCGAAAAACCTATATGACAAGGAGGCTGGCCAAGGGCTGTGACCGGTGGTTCGGCCGTCGTCACGGACGGGCTGACGAAGAAATTCGGCTCCTTCACCGCCGTGAACCATGTCTCCCTGAGCGTGAACGATGGTGAAATATTCGGTTTCCTAGGCCCCAACGGAGCTGGGAAGACAACTACGATACTCATGCTAGTTACCCTAATCACGCCCTCCGAGGGCACGGCCCATGTGGCCGGTTATGATGTCGTGCACCAACCGGGAAAGGTGCGAGAGACGATAGGGTACGTGTCCCAGGACATAGCCGTCGACGAATACCTCACCGGAAGAGAGAACCTCCTGGTAGAAGGGCACCTCCACCACCTCAAGGGCAAAGCCCTGAATGAGAGAATCGATGAGGTCCTCCGGACAGTCGACATGAGCGAATGGGCTGACAAGCTCGTCGCCAATTACTCCGGCGGGATGCGCCGGCGGCTCGACATAGCTGGGGGCCTGGTGCATCGCCCGCAAATCCTATTTCTTGACGAGCCGACCTTGGGACTGGACCCGCAGACCAGGTCGGCGATTTGGGAGTACATCCGAAGGCTGAGGAGTCAAAAGGGACTCACGATCTTCCTCACGACCCACTACTTGGACGAGGCCGACGCCCTCTGCGACAGGGTGGCCATCATAGACCAAGGTGAAATAGGGGCCCTCGACTCCCCCGAGAACCTCAAGAGGTCCTTGGGAAAAGACCTGATCGAGGTCGTGGTACGTTCAGCCCCGCCGGAATTGATCTCCCGTTTCTGCGAAGGCCTCCGAGGGCTTCCCACGGTCGTGCAGCTCCAGCAGCAGGATACCAAGTTGATTGTGAGCGTGACGAACCCTGAGCATACCATCCCGGAGATCTTCCGGCTCGCCAGCGGCCTGGGGGTGGGGATCGACTCCATCTCCTCCAAGCGCCCGTCCCTAGACGACGTATTCCTGGCCCTCACGGGAAAGGGGCTGCGGGAGGAGCATGGGGACTCGTGGACGGGGCGTCGCGGAATGGAGCGTTCTAGGAGGGCCAGGGCATGAGCGTCCTAGAGGAGATTTACTGGATCGCTTGGCGGGAGGTGAAACACTACTTCCGCTCAAGGCTCGGGATGGCGAGCAGGTTGATACAGGCGGCTACGTGGCTGGTGTTGGTGGGGTCGATCTTTTCGGGCACTAGTGGTCTCCTGCGATCCGTCGGCTTTCAAGGGAGCTACTTTCAGTACATCGCCCCTGGCGTCATCGTCATGATCGTGATCTTCGGGAGCATCTTCGGTGGGATGACCACGATCTGGGACCGCCGCTTTGGGTATTTTCAGAAGCAGCTTGCCACGCCCATCGCGCGCTACTCCTTGGCCCTAGGGAAGGTTACGGCCATCTCCTTCATCTCCGGCATCCAGGCCTTGATCATCCTAGGCATAGCTCTGCTTCTAGGCGTCCGGGTGGGGACCGGGGTTCCTGGTGGCATCGCCGTCATCCTCGTAGCGATGCTGCTCGCCATTGGCTTCGCATCCATCTCCGTCATCATCGCCACAGTCGCGACCACCTCCGACGCGTTCTGGAGCGTCATCAACCTGATAGGACTGCCACTAGTCTTCCTGAGCAGCGCCCTGTTCCCGCCTACCCTGATGCCAGGCTGGCTCTCGGCATTGACTAGATACAATCCTCTGACCTACGCTGTCGACGCCCTGCAAGCCTTGATGAACCCCGGCTTTCACACGGGCGTAGGGGTCACTGCTGGGGTAGACATCGTGATCCTGGCCGTGTTCGATGCCATAATGCTCATCGTCTCCACGTACCTCTTTAGGCGAGAGGCCCGCCGACTCATCGCCTGACCTCGTGAAGTGCTCTGTGGTGACCGCCTCGAGGCGCCCCTGAGGAGCTCCTTCCCCTGACCACCTGGTCGAAGGCCAGGAGACCGCAGAGGCAGCGGGAATCGGGATCAACGATAAGAAGCATGGAACGGACAAGCACAAGAAGAGAGCAGCAATCATAAGCGTGACGGTGGTGTCTCTCGTCATCTCCCTCTTCCTTTCCTTGATACAAGCGCAGGAAAAGTGAGGGGACCATAGTCAACCTGAACAGTCTTCAAAGCGTATGAAACGGCTTACGCTTGCGTTGACTTTTCGTATAGAGAAGCTTGTTGCAAAACTTAAATTCGGATGAAGCCCACAGTTGTAGGAGCGCAATTGACTTACTGCTCGAAATGCGGAAGCCCGCTTGATCCGGGCGCCGCGTTCTGCCGTCAATGCGGTCAAGGCACGGTCATGGCTGGAGGGGCAGCCGTTCCCCCGGCTCCGCCGGTCATGGTTCAACAGGCACCTGCCTCGGCCCTGCCATCCATCCTCTCAGGGGACGGATTGGACCTGTTGTTCTGGGGCTTCGTGATACAGTTCTTTGGCTTCATTCTCGTGGCGTTGGGAGGCGGGCACCCCGCAGTGACAATCATCGGCCTTATAGTGCTTCTTCTCGGCTATGCTTCGGCCCTCTATGGGCTCCACCTTTTCAGGATCAGCTACAGGTCAAGGCAAAAGTAAACTGGAGAAACCGCATAGAGCCGGATGTGAGGCGCCGGCATCTGAGGAGGAAGATGCCGACTGGAAGCTTCCGACTGGAATGGTCAGCCGGCCGGGGTTGTTGAAGCCGCCGAAGGCCGAGGCTGTGAAGGACCACTTCGGCAGATATGGGATATGCACCATTGTGGCCTTTGAGTTCGCCGATTTCTCTTCGTCCGCCCAAGCTGTAGATTAGGCAAACGGAATTGCGCTCTCCTGGGTACCTTTGGATATCTATTGATTCCGGAAGAGAAATCAATATCATCAAGCTTTCCTCTGACTTCCGCTTATATCTCCTGAAGCGGGTGAGGGTAGGGCACAAACAGAACAGACGACTTGGGGGGGCCCGTCCCGGAGGGAGCCCAGTGGTGAGCCCTCATTCTCCGGCCTGCGTCTCAAACCGTATAAACAAGAACCTCTCGGAGTGACGTGAGAATGAAATTCTGTCCCCGCAGGAAGTGTGGTTACTGGGAGCCCTGTTCGTGGAATGGTGAAGTCCCGAAGGAGACGGGTAAGAAGGCATGAAACCTCACGCATTCTTCGACTGGCTCGCCATCATAAGTGCGATGTTGGGGGTGCTGGCAATCGGCGACCTCTGGTTAATCTTAGGGTTTCTGCTGCTGGCGCTTGGGGCGCTAATCGTAGCCGAAGGAATCGAACCGAGCGGGGGGAAGGAGGCATGACGGACGTCAGCACTTTGAAAGGATGAGAATATGGCTCGGTGCGTCTTGACTGAAGAATTGATCTTCTCTACCGGACACACGTTTGGCGGGGATGTCCAGAACTGATGGGAGGAACCGAAGACAACCTCACCGATGTTGAATAGATGATATGTCAAGAGACGGAGAAGGTTATCTCAGTGCAGCCTGTTGGGGTGTTGCATGGCTCAGGCGAGGGAATCTCTTGAATGAAAGGAACGAAGAAGGCGAACAATAGCAAGGCCACTACGACAGCCGTAATCGCGAGGTAGGCCTGTCTCAAGCCAAGTGCAAGTTGGTCGCACTCTCTTTTGATTCATACTCTGGGAAACGCAGGCTTGGACTTGTGAATGGGCCGTTCACTCTACTATGTGTTATTGAAAACAATGGGTTGACTGAAGTGGAACAAGGCAAAGCGTGGGCGCGGTGGGATTAGCATTTGTCTGGGTTAGTCATTGAAGTCGGCTCAACTAGATTCCAGACGGCAATTAGAACTCCTGTTTGTTATCACGGGTCAGGCTGGCCTACTACAAATCGTAACTAATGTATCCAAAACTTTTCTCAAGTCTAAGCGCGACTCGATGTCGATGGCAATAAGTCGGACCCAATTCTGTGCACATGAAAGAGACATTGCTGGTTCTTACTAGGTCGACTACTTGCTGCATATTCTCTTGCGTGAGAACGCTCTCGTCATACCATGAAAAGAACTGTTCATAATTCATCTGCCCTGAGAATAGGAGTTTGCGAATGCTGCTTGGCACGCCAAGGTTCGGCTTGTGAATGTAGCAGATTCCTTTGGCCTCGCAGAGTTTAGAAATATTGTTCTTGTTCCAATATGGTGTGTGCATGCTGTTGGGATTGTTTCGGATGTCAACCAAATAGTCACATGAGAAAATGGGCAATTTGAGAAGTTCCAGGAGTTCCTCGGGTCTCTTGCTACTTGTTCCTACGGTTATGAAATCAAAGGACCTCTTCCCCTTGGGACGAAGGAAGGCCTTACCTAGTCTTTCCAAGTTCCAAGCCCTCTGACTTCGCAGGTGGTCTAGAGGGGATATCTTTCTCGGCTTCAAGGGTTCAAAGGCTCTTTTCTTAATGTGCTCACTATCCATGACCATGACCGCTCTCTGCTATCAGCTAGACGGCAATATATCTCATTTGGGCTTATTCCCAGCGGATCCATGCTCGAGTCTGCTCTCCCGAACGATGCCTTCGACGGGAGTTGACCCAGAATCCTAATTGCGGATGCGAGCGCAGCCCGCGATTCTGGAAGGAACCTGTGCTTAGCCAACCTTAGATATCTATTGCTGCCGGAAAAGAAATCAATAACATCGATGCGACGCCTTACTGGCGGGCCCGTGGAAGTCCGACCCCGCATCTTGACCAAGCTTCGCTGGCCCGGCGTCCAGATTGGGATCGGAAGTTCGTTCACGGAGGTAGAACTATATCTGCCCACCACGTTGTCCAACGTAATGGCCTATTCGGGACGCCTTGCTGGAACCGGATCGGAGACGGTGGAACCTAGGAGTAGGAGGGACGGAACAACCGTCACCCGCGCCATCCTTGTCGTCCTTGTTGCCTCTGTAATCCTGCTCGGATCCGTGACGGTCGCAACAGAACACGATCCGACACCAGTCCGACATGATAGCCGACCTAAACTTCCTGCTTGCGGAAGCCCACATCACCGCGGTCGTAATGGCAGCCGGAACCTCCTTCACAGTTCAATCCAGTTGGGATTGCCTGGCCACGCATTACTCTCAGGTCTTCGACGTGGTCAAGGCCTCCACGCTCGAGGGCGGGTTCAATGCCACTGGTTTCGTAACACTTTACGTGTCTACAGCCGAGCAGGCCGGAGATGTCGTGCAGGGCCATCCTTCTTCTTGGGTCTACTCGAGCGGGTCGGTCAATGTCACGAGTTTCTCGGTGGATCTGCCCCAGGGCCAGTTCGTTCTCTGGTTCGAAGGGGAGAACTCCGGATGCGGCGCTATAGTTGAACCGCTCGAGATGCTGGTGAACGTGACCGTAACCAGCAGCATCATGGTGGCTTGACCGAGCCTTGAACACGGCCAAGATCCCGTAGAAGAGAAACCCTTCCCCAGCCATTCAGGGCCTGAGCCCGTCTTTATGTTATTGAAAGCAATCGGTTAATTGAATGAAAGCAAGGCCGCCCGGCGGTTATGATAGTTCTAAGTATCTATTGCTGCTGGAAAAGGAATCAATATCCTCAACCGCCCATCTTGGACGTGGGTTTGGACCTGCGAATGGGCCTGATTCAGTCTTTGGTTTGCCCAACCTGTAGCCTAGGCAAACAGGATTTGCGCTTTCATGGGGCCTTCCCTGTGAAAATGCCGACAGGACTCTAGACCCGTTTGGATTATCGTTCGACTCCGCTGCAGCTGCTTAAAGGAAGTAACCGCATTCTGGTTCTGTGAAGTCTTCAGTTGACTCTCCGGGTTCAGGGCGCTGTAAGAAATCGGTTGACTGCCATGAAGCTCAATCGCCCACCGGCCCGGGTTGCTTGCTGAGCTTGAATATAGGCCCGAGAACTATCCAAAGCACTGAACCGCCTGAAATTAGGTCCCCAATGACGAGCGTAGGTATAATTCCCAAGCTTGTGCTTAGAATTCCCCCCAGAAGAGAGCCAAGCGGGATCGTGCCCCAGACAATCGTCCTCATCGTAGCGTTCATCCTCCCCTGAAGCCTGTTTGGCGTTATAATCTGCCTCAGGCTGACCTGGTTGATATTGTAGATCGGTATGCCGAGGTTCCCTACGAAGTATGCGGCCCCTATTATGAGCACGGCGAGACTGCTGTTCGCGAGCAGGACGATTAATAGCCCGAAGTTGCCCGCCACAGATAGAGCGATGGTCTTACCCAAACCAAGCCTCTTGGTGACAGCGGAAGAGATCAGGACGCCTATAAGAAAGCCGACTGCACCGATGGAAAAGGCGATTCCTATGACTCCCTTGGAAATTCCCAACGTGCGGTAAGCGTACAGAAGGACCGCTACGGCGAACACGTTCGTGCCGAGGTTCGCAGTGCCGGTGCATCCTGCCTGTGTCCAGAGCAGGTTGTTGCCAATGACCACACTGATTCCTTCCCTCATCTCAGCGAAGAAGTGTCGCTGGCCGTCGGCGGAGCTGTGCTCAGGCTTGGGCTCGGGCTTTCTTATCGAGATTAACGTGAACACAGAGACCAGGGTTCCGAATACGTCCATGATGACCGACAGCGCCGCACCAACGAGCTGCATCATGCCACTCGCTACGCTCGGGCCGACCACCTGGGCAGCAGACGCGCTCGTCTGAAGCTTCTGGTTGCCTTCTACGACGTCCTCTTTGTTGACAAGACTAGGGAGGTAGGACTGATAGGCAACGTCGAAGAAAAGTGTGCTCGTCCCCATGACCAGAGAGACGGCATACAGCTGATACAACCCGAGTACGCCGAATACGAAAGCCGCAGGCACCGTCGAGAGCGTCGCAACCTGGATTAGGTTCGCCACTATCATGACAGGCCTCCGTCTCATCCTGTCCATCCAGACGCCGACGAAAAGGCCGAGCGTCGGGAAAGCTATGAAGCCCAGGGCGTTGAGTACTCCGAGCTGAAATCCCGTGACTTGCAGGGTAAGGATGGCGACTGTGGGGAGTGCCAACCCAGAAACCTGGCCTGTAAATTGGGTGATTGTGTCACCCGTCCAGAACTTCAGGAAGTCTCGGTGGCGCCAAAGATTCCCTTTGAAAGCCATCAGTCTGCATCCTTACCTATAGCGTACAATACAGGCCCGCGTGATAAAAGCGTTCAAAGCGTGTATGGCGCCAGTTGGCCGTATGGTTGAATATGATATGTGGTGCTCTGGCCGGGATCGGAACACTGGACGCCGTGTCCCGGTCTGCTATTGCTGCTTAAAAGAAAAGTAATATCACTTGCCCAAGCAACCGGCTCACGGAACACGTTTAAGACCTATGCCGTCGTGTCCGCAGGTAACAGCAATGTCAACCCCTAACACTGTACTCATCGGAAAGAAACCGGTTATGAACTACGTGCTGGCGTGTCTTACCCTCCTCCAGAACGGACCCGACGACGTGCTCATCAAGGCCAGAGGGAGGTCCATCAGCACGGCCGTCGACACGGCCGAGATATTGAGGAAGCGCTTTGCCACCGACGTGAAGGTCAAGGACATCAAGATCGAAACTGAGCAGCTGAAGGACACAGAAACCGGCGCGATGAGGAACGTCAGCAGCATCGAAATAACATTGGCGATGTAGCCAGAGTCGAGATGAGCCATCTTCTCTCGCATAGCGGAGGCTATGCCGGGAATACGAATGCAAGCATGAGGCGCGCTCTCCAGCCCAGCTTTAGTCCAAGCTCTGGTTCGCGGCCCGCCGGCGGCGAGATTCACATTCGGACTTCTGGCGTAGGCTTGGACCTGCCAATGGGCCGCTCATTGCGGAGCAGAGACGGTGCGCGGTTCACCGATTGCTGGATGCCCGTTGCCGCCCATCCCTCTCTCCGAACCGAACGTGCATCTTTCGATGCATTCGGCTCTCCATCGTCAGGATTCTATTTCCGCATTCGCATAGTACTTGAGGCAGTGCCATGGTTAGGATAATATACGTTCCAACCAAAGAGCTCACTCCGGCTCAGAACCTGCGGATAGTGGAGCTTCAGAGAGAGTGCTTCAGCCATGTAAGTAGAACGGAGATTGAGGAATGTTTCATAGCAGAGGGCTTTGGCAGAATACTTGCGTCCCGTGATACGACAATCATAGGACAGACCGAGTTATTCGAGAGAGAGGTCCTGTTCGAGAGGAGAAGAATACTACTCGGTGGGATAGGTGGAGTGTGCGTTACAGCTTCCGAAAGGCACCAAGGAGTGGGGGGAGATATGGCGAAGAGAGGGTTGGCGATTCTGAAGCGAAGGGGATGCCATATCGCCTGCCTCAGCGCTAACTTGAAGGAGCATCCTGACGGCGGGCTGTACCATCGGCTCGGTTTCAGGCTAATGGGTAGAAGAATCTCGTTTGAGGACGTACATGGAAGGCAGAGGTACGATTCCGATGAAATGTTCATTCCCGTCTGTTCCAAAGAGATTTATGCTATGGTAATGAATAGCGGCAAAACCTTTCATATGGGACGGGGTAACTGGTAAGGAACCCCAAGTCAAGCTCGTTATCTTGCCCCTTCCTTTCTGAATGGCTTCCATGATATTGCTCAGTTCCTTCGACAGCTTCTTATCAGCTACGCTCCCCGAACCGCCTGTCCAAGTCGCTACCACTTTCGCATGTAACGTCATAAGCCGTGCTTCGCACAATGAGTAAGATAAACATGACACCCCGGCTACGTTCTACCTGTCAGCCATAGCCTAGTAGTCGTGATATTGGCCGAGTCCCACAGCCTCTCTAACAGAGACAGCGACCGGAATCCAGAGAGCTAGAGGTCCAGGCCCAACCTGAACTCGGGCGACCCCACCCGGTACTTGGGAGGCCGATTCCCCTTCTTGGTCCCTTTCTTGCCGCAGCGACCTCTCTCCTTGTGCTTGCGAAGGTTGCTTACGACCTTTCCGCACACGTCGCAGACTGGCATAGTGTTTCTTGAACCCTCGGAGTTCTTAAGTCTGGTCTCATAACTGGATACCCTGCTTCAGGGCATCGTGCAGTTAGGAAGCCGGTACCTCTACAGCGATTCACCGGATTGGTGGCACGAGGGATGGCGCGTGAGCCAAGCTCATGCCAGAGAACCTGACATCCGTATAGGCCGAGGGCAAGACTTGTTTCTCGGCTATCGCGGGGGACGGTGACTCCTACGAGCGGGACTTCCAGCGATGGGATCACTATTTCTATGGTGGCCTCAGATGATCGGTGCACTTCTCCAAGGTAAATACTGGGTTGGTTCCAGTCGTGAATGTGGATTCGCTTAATATATTGGTTGCATATTGTCCGATTTCTCGATGGACGTCGCAAGGGTCGGGATTTATGTCAGGTGCTAGCCCCCGGCACAAGTCTTCGCAATGCCAGTCGGTAACTGGAGCATAGGATGTGAGCTGTTCTGCGGACCCACTTGCGTTCCGTCAGAGCTCGGTAGGAGGGCTATAATTGACGACATATTCTTCCTCGAGGAGATGGTGGAGAGAGGGAACTTGGAACAAGAGGTCAGGTCGGATGCCCTTAGGCGGCTGGGAAGGCTGAGCACGAGCTCAGGGCTCTGACCGCCAGTATAAGGCTTAAGTAATCTGTGAATGCGGCTACCTGAGGAGGATGGAGTACAAGTGGACGGTGCTCACAGTGACGACTGTGGGCGTCCTCATGTCTGGGATAGACGATAGGATCGTGATCGTCGGCCTCCCCCAGGTCGCCGCCGCTCTGCACGCCGACGCTGAGCAGGCGATATGGTTCACGCAGTCCTACGCGCTCGCCAGTACGATCTTCCTCCTCCTCATAGGGAGGATAACGGACATGACTGGGAGGGTAAAGATCTACAACGTCGGGTTCATCATCTTCACGATCGGCTCCGCGCTGACCAGTCTTTCGTTGACTCCTAACGAAGTGATAATGTTCAGGGCGGTCCAGGGCCTCGGCGCCTCGATGCTCTTCACCAACAGCGCGGCCTTGATTGCCGACTCCACGCCTGCCAAGGAGCTAGGACTCCACCTCGGCATCAATAACCTCGCCTACAGGTTCGGGGCCATGGCTGGACTTACGTTGAGCGGGGTCATCCTTGCCTTCGTTGATTGGAGGGCGCTATTCTACATCAACGTCCCCATCGGCATATTCGGGACGATATGGGCATACAAGCGCCTGAAGGAGGTAGCCGAGCCGGAAAGGGGTACGCCGTTCGACTGGGTGGGCTTCGCCACGTTTACGACATCCATCACCAGTTTCCTGTTGGCGCTAACATACGCGGCATATGGGTTCGGTGAAGCGGACCTTGTGGCCGTCCTTAGCCTGGTTGCCACGGGCACCTTGATAGCATTCGTCCAATATGAGAAAGGGAGGAAGTTCCCTCTCCTCGACCTTGACCTGCTCAAGATAAGGGAGTTTACGGGAGCTGTGACGGCACAACTGCTGAACGCCATCACGTGGGGCAGCATGCTGCTGCTACTGAGCCTTTTCCTCCAGCTCGTGCACAACCAGACCCCTCTTCAGGCAGGGCTAGAGCTCCTTCCTTACGAATTTGCCTTCCTCGCGGTCGGTCCATTGAGCGGCAGGCTGTCAGACACGTACGGCGCCAGGGCGTTCACCAGCGTAGGCCTTGCGGTGATGTCCGTAGCCCTTGCCCTGATGGCGACGATGGGACCCGCGACCCCGTACCTGACCGTCGTGTACTATGAGGTGCTCATGGGAGTGGGGATTGGGCTCTTCTCGTCACCCAACATGAGCTCGGTGATGGGCTCCGTCCCCTCGAATAGGAGGGGCATAGCATCGGCGTTTAGGGCGGTGTTCTTCAACGTGGGCTTCACCATCTCCCTGAACCTCTCGATGCTTATCATGGCATCGACCATCCCGTACCCCGTCGTATCCTCCATAATAGCGTCCGCCAACCCGGCGGCAATATCGACCGTGGACAAGGGCCTCTTTTCGCTCGCCCTCGGTCATGCCTTCATCGTGATGGCCATCGTGAACGCTGTGGCGATCATCCCCTCCATAATGAGGGGGAAGAGGACGGTGTCAAGGGTTCCCTGATAGACCTTGTGCCGTTACTCATCGAGGCTTCAGATGATATCTACGCAGCGAAGTACATCTGGTAGTCCTACTTAGAAACGGATACTAGTAGATGCGGACTCTCGGGGATTGCATTTGGCAGTCGTACTTGAATAGGAATACGTGTCGTCATTCCGAGCGTCCGTTGGTCAAGGCCAAGCCGGTCATGAGAGTCTTGGGCATCTATTGCTGCTGGAGGAGAAAACGACATCGTCAGTCCGCTTGAACCGTTCCAGGAGACGAAGCTCCTCTACGGTGGAGCCATCGTCGCAAGCTGACAAGCATTCGAAGAACGCGCCCCCTTTCATAGCCATATTACTTATTAAGGGAAGAAACATACGGTTACTTGGGCGTTTCACATGGGAAAAGCCTTGGCTTGTGTCATTGTAATTCTGTTAGTGGGCAGCCTTGTGGGAATGACCGTCCAAAGGGCGGCATCTTCCAGTCAGCAGGTCTTCACGTCCCAGGACGCGGTAGTTCCCGGACTACCCCTCACTTTGGATAACGGGACCGACGTTCCTATGCCGATCGAGGGAATCACCGGGGGGCAGGAGTTGTGGCCGACTTATTCGAGTCCGACCATCGTAGAGGGGTCTACCTTTCACACTGTGGCCTACGTCTACCTCAATTATGGAGATGTGCCCCAGGAAGTCATCGGGATGTACAATGAGACGGCTCAGACCTATCTCAGTCTCGCCTACATGCAGTCCTTCCAAAACAACTCCGACTTCCGCGTCATCACGATGGACAGCCAGTCAAACTCCCGCACCCTCATCGTAATCACCACACAGTTCGTGGCCGGCAACTATTATCAAGGCTACGCGTTCAGGATAGTCTACGACCCGCAGCATCCCAACTTCGAGTACTACATACACGTCGACGGGATCTTCACCAGCGATTCCGAATTGGTGAACATCGTTAACCTGCTGGACAGCCACTTTGCGGCCGTGGTCGCGTCAAAGCAGCTGAACCCGAAGACGCCAACGGTCACGGCGGTGTTCGCTGATGGCACGACCAATGGGACCGCGGGCGCTACCCTCACGGTGAGTGGCGGCAATTGGACGCCGAACACGCAGGTGACTTTGACTTCAGGTTGCTTCAATGCACACCTAGGGACGGTCGTAACTCAAGCTGACTCGGTCGGGGGATTCTCCCTTTCTGTCTTGACAGGTTCAGTCTTGGAGCCGGGCACTTGGACCATAATCGCGCAGCAAGGCAGCCTTAGCGCTAATACCAAAATAACCATATACACCCCCAGTCAGAGCACTAGTCAGACGAGCCAGGGCGCGGGGGGATTCTTCCTCGTATCGAGTGCGAAGGGAGACTGCTACGTGCAGCGGGGAGGGACTGGCCCGTGGATACTCATTGAACCGTTCATGGAGATCTACCCAGGTGACGCGATAAAGAGCAGCAGGGGAAGCGTGAGCAACACAGGCATCTGGGTAGACTATTTCAACAGCGAAGGTGGGCGGGTGTATGGAATGGCGCTTGATGATGGAGCAGTCGTGCTCCTGGGGGCTTTACCTCCCTCTAACCCTTATGGTGCTCTCGGTGCTGTCGATGTATCGCCGGACCCTACGATTCCCGAATCTCGATTCGACGTGTACTTCGAATCTAGCCCCCAAATCGGCAGATGGGACATTCAGGTGCCAGTGGGAGTGATCCATGATGCTGACAACGCGTTTGAACTCATCGGAAACTCGTCTGAGACCACTGTATACTTGTTCAACGGCACGCTTGAAGTCTCAGACCTGACAGGGAACAACACCGTGACGGTTGGGGCGAACCAGACCGTAACCATGGCAGCAGGAGGTCTCATAACGGCCCCCACAGCCTTCGACCCGACGACCGTGGATCAGTGGTGGACGGCCGTCATGCCATCCTCATCCAATACCTCCACCGGTACGTCC
>JBEKZX010000027.1:0-20569 GCA_049509455.1 Conexivisphaerales archaeon | reverse complement strand
ATAGTCTAACGTCACGGGGTAGGCATAACTGCATTCTGCAGAGAAATTAAAGTTTCTGGAGATCTTTCGTGGAGGCAGATTCTAGCCTGAGCGAGGTCATGATAGTTTTGGATATCTCCCGTGAAAATCGATGGATCTCAATGCTCATCCTCCTTCTCCAGCTTGTCGCCTGCTCCTCCCATGATCTCCTCCATGTCCGCCGGGTACCTTGCCAGCGTATCGGCGTGCGCGTCTTGAACGAGGGAGATCTGGCGGATGCATGCCCCTATAGCCGTCCGCCACAACGAGGCAGAATTACAGATACCGCAGAATCGCCGATACCAGGAGTATGGCCGTCCACAACTTCACTGAACCGACCCGCCTTCTCTTGCGGAAGAGAACGGAGCAGGCTGCGAAGACTACCACTCCGACGACGATCGCTGCCAGCCAAATCGCGACGACGTCGCTGGTCTTCTCTGGGAGTATAAGGTTCCAGTACAGGAGAGAATTGCCGGCCGCCACGTACCGGATGATTGCTTCGGTCCACATGACCGCAGCGATGCCTGCCATCACGGATGCGACGGCTGGGCTCGCGCCAAGAGACGACCACGAGGGCTGGTCGGCCGCCTTCGGCTTGTTTTCAGCCGTCAACCCTCCACTTTCACCCTCCCACCCAAGTGGAAGCGGGGCCTTGTTAGTTTTGCGCCCACAATCCGCGAAACAGAATTTCAGCATTGGCGAGGGCCTCAAATTGCGGCATGGCCCAGAAAACATGGCTAGGGGTGCGGTGGGGCCACGCATGAAATACATATGCTCGGGCGGTGACGTGAAACGCTCGATTCTTAATCTCCGATGATGAAAGTGTGCATCTGCTTCAACATGTCAGTCATCTTTACCCATGTGGGCGACATTTAAACGCGGCGACAGAGGTATGGTATCACCCGTTAGCACTTGATCTGACTTCATCTGAGACAGTAAACGAGTCTGACCAGGGCGCACAAGCATGGCTGCTAAACAACGCTCTTGAGCATCTACTGCTGCTGAAAAAGGGATCAATATCATCAAGGTGCCCTGACCGATGCTGACCGGGGCAGTGGAGGTGGGAGTTTCATTGTCGGAGGGGCTGCTAATTGGCTTTGCCCCCAGATGATTGGAGACAGCTAATTGGCAGGCCCTCGCTTTAGGATGAGCCACTGGCCCTTTCCTCCGCTCATTAGGACCAGCGCGTACTCCCCCCGGAGCTTTGTGCCCTGAAGGGTAAAGCGGATCAGTGAAGGAGTCCTTTCGTCAAGGGTGTACTCGCCTCTGTCCCAGATCTCGACCTTCCCGGCGCCATAATGCCCCTCAGGGATGGTGCCCTCGAAGGACCCATAGTCCAAACTGTGGTCGTCGACCTGCACGGCGAGGTGCTTGATCCCGGGGGCGACCGGAACTCCCTTTGGGACGGCCCACGACTTAAGCACGCCGTCCATTTCGAGCCTGAAGTCAAGGTGATGGTGCGAAGCCCAATGCTCGTGCACGACGAATCCAGGCATCTCATGACGCGGTGGGGGCCTTGGTTATATGAATCTGTGCTTTGGAGGCCCTGAAATGGGAACTGATTCCATCCCAGTGATAGTCCCTTGGGGGGCCATGCTCAGAATCTGGACTCAGGCGGCGCCATGCCGTGACATTAGCTAGTGCGCGAGAATCTTGCGAAGCTCTATAGACCTTCGAAACTTTCGACGGTGCGCTTCTTCAGTTCGGCGAGCTGACTTTCGGCGTCTGCGGCGAACTCCTTAGCCTTCGATCTGATCGCCTCTTTCGCTTCTAGGAACGCCGGGAACTCCTGCGCCTTCTTGCTCTCCTCCGCCGTGGCGTTGGCCTCTGAGCTCATCCGGCCTGCCTCCTACTCTCCAGCACACGCTTGACGCTCTTAAGCCTTACAAACTCCTCTCTGTCGCGCTCCTCGAGAGTCGACGATATGAACTTAATCTGGGCCTCGCACTGGGGGATGATGATGAACTCGAGAGCGTTGATGGTGCGCTGGGTCCGCTCAATCTCGCTGACCAGCCTGAAGATGACGTTCTCGATCTCGGCAGCCTTGAGGATGCTGGGCAAGAGCGTCGAAAGGAACGAAAAGGCCTCGTCCAGGGAGTACGGCGTGTCTTCGAAGCCGTACGGACGCTGGACCTCCTTGAAGTTGAGGAGCAGTGAGGGGACGTCCACGTCGACGATCCTCTTTACGTTGACCGTGACGTCGGCCGTCGGTGGGGCCGACATGGCAGTTGCCTCCAGCCGCATGGAACCCATCTCCAGGTATGCCTCGTAGAGGTAGTCATAGCCCTTGGAGACGGAGGCGTTCAGGCTGCTGCTGGCCTTGGACGCCTCCCCTATGTACTCGTTGAGCTTCCTCAGGAGCACTTCCCGCTTGTCGTCCAGGATCTTGTGAATCTTCTGGGAGACCACCAGCGAGCGGCGCAGCCTGATGAGCTCCAGCTTCGTGGGTGGGATCTTCTGGCTGGACATCGGGCCCTACTTCCTCTCCTTGTAGTACTTCGCGAGGTTGTCCGTCTTGATCTTGGTGAGCTCGCGCTCGGGAAGGGTGGAGAGGACCTCGTTCCAGGCGATGGCCATGCTTTCGTCTAGGGTCCTGAATTCGTCGTAGCTCTGCTTGAGGAACTTCGTCTCGAACGAGTCGCCGAAGTCGAGGTACTGAAGGTCGACGGGCGACAGCCCTGCCTTGCCGACGATGCCCACCAGCGCGCGTAGCTCCTGCGCCCGGGAGTATGATTCGTACATCTGGTTGCTTACCTCCGCATGATCGGGCCGCGTCTTCCCTTCACCGATGCCATCCTTCATGAGCCTGCTGAGACTGGAGAGGACCTGCACGGGGGGATAGATGCCCTTCCGGAAGAGCTCCCTGTCGAGGACCACCTGGCCTTCGGTGATGTAGCCGGTGAGGTCGGGGATAGGGTGCGTGATGTCGTCGCTGGGCATGCTGAGTATTGGCAACTGAGTGATGCTGCCCGTCCTGCCCTTGATCCTGCCGGCCCGCTCGTAGATCGTCGAAAGGTCCGTGTACAGGTAGCCGGGGTAGCCCTTCCTTCCTGGGACCTCCTCTCGGGCCGCGCTGATTTCTCTGAGGGCCTCGGCGTAGTTGGTCATGTCGGTGAGTATGACAAGGACGTGGAGGTTGCCCGTGAACGCCAGGTACTCGGCGGCCGTGAGGGCCACCTTGGGCGTGATTATTCTTTCGATGGCCGGGTCGTTGGCGAGGTTTAGGAAGAGGACGCTCCTCTTGAGGGCGCCCGTCTCCTCCAGGGCTTTCCGGAAGAACGATGCCTCGTCGCTCTGCACACCGATTGCGGCGAAGACGACGGCAAAGTCTTGGCCCCCACCCTTGACCGACGCTTGTCGCGCGATCTGGGCGGCGAGGAGGTTATGGGGCATCCCTGCTCCGGAGAATATGGGGAGCTTCTGTCCCCTGACCAAGGTAAGCATTCCGTCGATTACCGAAACGCCCGTCTGAATAAAGTCGGTGGGGTAGTCCCTCATGAAAGGGTTCATCGGCGAGCCGTTGACGTCACGGAACTCCTCTCCCAGAGGTGGCGGTAGCCCGTCCAGAGGTGCTCCGAGCCCGTCGAAGACCCTGCCCAGAAGCTCCATCGAGACCGACATCTCCATGGGCTTGCCCAGGAACTTCACGGACGTGCCGCTCGTGGCTATGCCGGAGGTGCCGGCGAAGACTTGGATGACGGCCTTCCCTCCACCAACTTCGAGGACCCTTCCCAGCCTCATGGAGCCGCCGAACTCCACTTCGACGAGTTCGTCGTATGACACCTGCCCGACCCCTTCCACGATCAGAAGGGGGCCTCTAAGCTCGGCGACCTTCGAGTATTCCACTCCGCCGCTTCTCTTAGGCTGCAATCTGTGCAACTCCTAGGGGCGACATAGCCTTGAAGGCAGCGCTCATCTCTTCCATCAAGTCGTTGATCTTGAATAGCTCGTCGTCCTTGATTTCGAAACGCGCGCGCATGATTTTCGAGATGACGGGCATGGCGCGGATGGACTGCAGCTGGACGCCGGCCTTCAGGGAAGTGTTGGCCCCATTGTAGAATGCCAGGATGAGCTTCAGGAGCTCCACCTGTCTCTTCGGATTCGTGTAGCTATCGATGGGGTCATAGGCCGACTGCTGGAGGAAGCCCACTTTGATTATCCTGGCGACGTCCAGGATGAGCTTCTCTTCGTCAGGGAGAACCTCCGGCCCGAGGAGGCGGACGATTTCGTTTAACGTATCTTCCCTTTGAAGGATCGTGTAGGCGCTCAAGCGGAGCTCGAGCCAATCCTTGTCCACGTTAGCTCGCCACCAAGGGGCCACCTTGTCCAGAAAACCAGAATAACTCGTCATCCAGTTGATGGCGGGGTAGTGCCTCGAATAAGCAAGCTTGGTGTCAAGTGCCCAGAAGGTCCTGATGAACCTCATCGTATGCGTGGTAACGGGCTCGGTGAAGTCGCCGCCAGTGGGTGACACTGCGCCTACGAGGCTGATGGAGCCAGTTCTGGCAGGCGTGCCTAGGGTGTCGACACGGCCAGCCCGCTCGTAAAACTCCGCGAGCCTCGAAGCGAGGTAGGAAGGATATCCTTCCTCGGCAGGCATCTCCTCCAGCCTGCCGCTGATCTCTCTCAGCGCCTCCGCCCACCTGCTGGTGGAATCCGCCAACATCACCACGTCGTAGCCCATGTCCCTGTAGTATTCCGCCAGCGTGGCGCCGGTGTAGATGCTCGCCTCGCGGGCGGCGACCGGCATGTTGCTGGTGTTGGCCACCAGGACGGTCCTCTGCATGAGAGGCTTGCCCGAATAGGGGTCTATGAGCTGAGGAAACTCTTTCAGCACTTCGGTCATCTCATTCCCCCTCTCACCGCAGCCCACGTAGACGACGACCTTGGTGTTGGCCCAAGAGGCTATCTGATGACTCGTGACCGTCTTGCCCGTCCCGAAGCCACCCGGGATCGCTGCCGCCCCGCCCTTGGCCAGTGGGAAGAAGGTGTCGATAACCCTCTGGCCGGTGATAAGCGGTATCTCGGGGTCGAGGCGCTGCCTGTAGGGCCTCGGCCGCCGGACGGGCCAATAGTGGTACATCTTCAGGGAGGTCTTGGCGCCGTCGTCTATCGTGACAATCTCCTGCTCAATGTCGTAGTCGCCTTCGGGCTCGACGGTCCTGACGACCCCGCCCTTGATGTCGGGGGGCACCATGACGCGGTGCTCGACGGTGGACGTCTCGTCCAACGTGCCGAGGATGCTCCCGGGCTCCACTGTGTCGCCTACCTTGACCTTCGGCATCAGGTGCCACTTCTTGTTCTTAGGAAGGGAAAAGGCGTTCACACCCCTCTTAATGTAGGCTCCAGACACCGCAGCGAGCTCCGGAAGGGGCCGCTGGAGGCCATCGTAGATCTGACTCATGATGCCGGGGCCCAGCGTGACCGAGAGCGGCATTCCGGTGCCTATGACCGGCTCGCCTGGATGGAGGCCGCTAGTCGATTCGTAGACTTGGATGAACGCGACGTCGCCCGTGACCTTGATGACCTCGCCCACGAGCTTGTCCTCGCCCACGCTCACGGTCTCGGCCATCTTTACCTCCGACATGCCGTCAGCCTTGACCGCGGGTCCGCTGATCCAGACTATCCTACCCTTAGTTGCCAAATCTACTTGTCCTCCTTGAAAAAGCGTTCATAAACCGTTTTTCTAATGTTGGGCTTCATCCTCTCGAGCCTCGCTTCGAACGTGCTGTTAAACTCTGTGGTGGCGTCCTCGCTGCTGATGACGAACCCGCCGACGCTGTCGACTTGTTTCTTCGAGACGCTTAGGCTGAAACTGGGGAATTTCTTGGCAGTATCCTTCAGAGCAGCCGCGAGGGCCGTATTGTCCTGCTCAGGACAGCAGAGGATATATTTGCCAGGATCGAGCTCCTGAAGCGACTCTGTGAGCAGCTTGGAAAGGGCCTTCTCATAGCGAGCGTCGCGAGGGACAGCCCGGACGCCCGCGAGCGCATCGGCCACTGTGTCATCGAAGAAGGCTTCAAACGCGGTCAGCTGAGCGTTCCTGGCCATAAGCTCGGCGGACCCTAGGACCTTCATCTTGACGTTCTCGGCTTCCTTCCTTCCCTCAAGCATGGACTCCTTGTACTTCTCGGACGCCTTTACTTCGTAGTCCTCCACCAGCTTGAGCGAGGAAGTCAGCGCTTCGTCCAGAAGGACCTTAAGCGAAGCCGATTCTTCGTCAATAACTTTACCGACGGTCGCTTCTATCTCCTTGCCCGGCAATTTGCACTCTACACCCCCAACATGGCTCTAAGAACTTTGCTGTACTCGGTTTCTTCGGCCTTGGCGCCAGGACTCAGGATTTCATAGACAAGAGGAACTGCCCTCTTCTTCCGATATTCCGCCAGCTTCAACCTGATGGGGGCGGAGAGATCCGAGCCCAGCAGCACAAGCCCGGTACCTTCGGTCTTGAAGAGGCGGTCGACGGCGGCCAACATATCCGAGGAGCTATCCACCTCGACGCCCTCCACGCCCACGAGGCGAAAGGCGGTGACGAACGGCCGCTTCCCCACGGCGACGACCTTCATTAGCTCCAAATGCCTACCATATGTGATTTAAGCGTTTGCGCTCACACGTCAGACGAAGTTGGCGCCGCGAGCAGAATGGGCCGAGTGACCGGAGCTCCAACCTACGGCTCCGTCAATCTCATATAGGCCACGAGGGGACATCCACTTAGCATGAGGTTCACCAAAACCGTGTGGGCGCTGTCGACCCTTGTCGGGGTGGCAGCCACATATGCGCTCTCCTACGTTCCCACGCTTATGCTCTTTCCTGTGGCTGGCGTGCAGCAGTACGGCCTCCCCGCGCCCGTGTACGCCTCACAGGTCTTCTCTAACGCCAGCCTGGACGTCGTCCCTGCAGGTATCATAGTGGACGTCCTCTTCTGGTTCGTGGTGAGCGTGACGGTGCTTTCGGTGGCGGCAGACCGGAAGAAGCCAGGTCTCGCAAAATTCAACTAGCGCGTTGCCGCCAATGACGCTCCCTTTTGCCGCCCGTAGGCCTCGTAGAACACCTGCTGTGCCAGAGGCTTCCTTCCTCTCTTGAGTGAAGGGGACCTCCTGTCAGGAAGCGGGTGGCCCAGCGATATCGTCCCCACCGGATGGAATGTTTCTGGGATACCGAGGATCTCTCTGATGGCAGCCGGGTCGGGGGCACCGACGAAGGCGCCAGCCAGGCCCCTGTCGACAGCAGCAAGAAGTACGATCATGCATCCCGCCCCTATGTCAAAATACCAGTAGGGGACGGGCCACTCGATCTCCTTGTCGTCGGGGCCAAGTTTGTCCTTCTCATGGTAGCGGTCGTGATACATCTTTTCGCTGACGCAAGGGACGATGAGCACGGGGGCGGCTGATATGAAAGGATCGAAACCTGTCTTGACATAATCCGATTCGCCTTGCGCCTCGGCTAGCCTCCTCTTCCTGTCGCCGTCCTTCACCACGATGTAGCAGGAGCCCTGGCTGAAGCCAGCACTTGGCGCGTGGAGAGCCAGCTCCAAAATCGAGTCGACCTCCGCGTCCGAGACGATTTCTGCCGAAAAGTTCCTGACCATCCTCCTCCTTCGTACTGCTGATTCGAATTCCATGCTCTTTCCCGATTTGGATCATCGCGAAGGATGAAGATAAGAGTTGACGGGGTCACGACTACCCAGGGGCATTCTGGGGGTCCAGCTGCGACCTGTCCCACTTCAAGAGGTTATCAGGACTCTGCACGTTGAAGAGGAGCGCGTCTGCCACGTCCTGGGCCCAGCTTTCGGGTGTGCTGTGAACGATGCGGGCGTAGAACCTGTCCCTGAGGAACTTCAGCTCGGGGAGGTTCTTCGCGGCATACAGGTGTCTGCTGTAGGGCTCCGTGTTCAGCCTCGATTCGTCCAGATAGATGGGTTCCCTCCTGAACCGAGTCGTGATCAGGGCTTCGTTGATGGCGTTCATGCTCTTGATAGCGGCGGCCTGGAACTGCTCGGAGGAGCTACCGGGGAACTCGCCCCTCCCCATGACCCTGAAAAGGTAGGTCGCATGGCCCGATTCGGAGGTGAACTCCATCACAACGGAGTTCCCTCCCCTGTCAGCCGAACCGGCGATGGGCATCATGAACCAATAGGAGTCGTCCCTGAAAGTCCTCCTTAAGCCGATGGAAGTCAGCTCGTCCACCGCGAGGGACCGGAGATGGGAGTAGGAGGGGCCCGAAGGGGACTCGATCACCTTCCGCTCCAGCGTCAACCAGAAGTCGAAGGACTGCCTGATCGCTTCTTTCTTAGTTATGGCCCTCCCTTCAGCCATTATAGTTGCCAGCTTCAGGAGATGATCGAAGCCGACACCTGGTGAGAGCCCTATGAGCATCTGATATGACTGACCTTCATAATCGCGCCGAGCCGCTGCCAGCTGATCCGCGAAGTAATCGTAGGCAGCTCCCATCCTGAGGAGCTCGAAGGTGCCCATGTCGGGGGTGGTGACGGTCACCCTGAAGCTTCCCTTTTCGGCGGAGGTAACCTTCGAGAAGGGTAGCCTCACCGGAAGGCTGTCGGCAGGGAGAATGACGAGGCTGGTGGGCTGTATCCGCGCCCGGCAGGCGCCGAAGCTCTGTGAGCCGTCCGCTCTGACGTTGATGTAGGTCGCTCGGGCCTGGTAGATCACCCGCTCGCTCATCAGAAGGGAAGCGGCCAAGGCGTCCCCCCAGGAATCCGTCAGCCTCCGGAGGAAGGGCTCGAAGTTAGCCCCCAAGCCTGTGAGGGTGATTGTACCGGAAGGAGTCTTGATGTTGACGCCGAAGTTGATGGGCTCGAACTTCATCTCAGTGAACTTCAGGAATACGGGTGCGGAACTGGGAGCGTTAACAAGCAGGCCTTCCGTCCAGATTTCGCAGACGGCCTCCTCGGCAGGATGTGCCAGAATGGCGACCTTGCAGGCGGCGTCGGTCAGCTTCTCTCCAAAGCGGGACGGCTGTTCTTGGCTCAAGTTCACATCTGCTCTGGAATGTCTCTTTCCGCTTGCTGAATCTCCTTCTCGATATCCTTCCTCTCTCTGTCGACCTTGGCGGAGATGTCGTCGCTCTTCTTCATGTCCTCCAGCGATTTCATCTTGGCCTCCCTCCACCTAGCGTCGTGCAAGGAGTCCACGGCATCCTGGGCTTCACATGGCATGTCGGTGCCGCGGCCCAGTATGCTTCCGCCTATGTCGCCGAGGCCGGTGGCCGTACACAGGATGGAGCGGGCATCGGCGATTGGGACCTGGCTGCAGGTGGTCATGAAACCATCCCATCAAACGAAACGGTGGAACCTGAACTGGCAACAGTTGTCGTCGCACTTGTCCTCATGGTTGTTGACAGAATCTCGGAATGCCACGTCTGGGGTCCTCAGTTCCCACGAATCTCTTTTTGCATCATATAAGGTATTTGCCAGTTGCCTGGCTGAGTGAATGCAGAGATCTACAAAGCAAAGGAAGACGGTCCACATGCCGGGGCCCGTCCCGCTGACCCCGGTGGTGGTGATCGCACCAGATGAATCGACCTGCAGCAATATCTTGGGAAGGGGGTACGCCGCTGGGCCCCGAAGGATCTTCCCGCCGCTGTCGAAGACCTACCATGGCATTGGCAAAGGGGAACGCTCTAATACGGGAAATCTGTAGCGCTAATCGTGGGAGTCAACCTATACACGACGAACTACGTCCCCGGCTACAAGGTGGACAAGGTCCTCGGATTGGTATATGGAATAACTGTGAGGTCGAGGGGCCTAGGTGGGAACATCATAGCGGGGCTCAGAACCTTGGGTGGAGGGGAGATACACGAATACACCGAATTGGCACACCAGGCGAGGCAGCAGGCCCTGGACAGGCTATCCCAGCAGGCGGAGACGCTAGGCGCGAACGCCGTTATCAGCGTCATGTTCGACTCGACTGAGATTGGTCAGACAATGGACGAGATAATCGCCTTCGGGACGGCGGTCGTGGTCTCACCCGTGACGGATGGCCAGCAGCTAGTCAAGCTAAGCTAGAAACACCCCACGGCCAAGATTACGCCGTCGCCGTGTTCCCGTCTTCATGTCGGTGGGGTGCATTCAAGCGACTACCCGAAGGGCCTTTCCAGGGTCGTAGCAATTCGTTTAGCTGGTTCGACAGGCCAACTAAGATGGATTGGCCTCACCCCTCTGCGGGAGAATGAACCGAGCAATGCCCCCTCACCCACCGGCTGTCGGCGGAACCACAGCCACCATATCTCCGTCACGCAGCGCCAGTCTGTGGTTGACTACCGTTCCGTTGACGATTACACGGAGCAGCCTCCTAAGGGCGGCTATTCCAGGATGCATCATGATGACCTGGGCGATCAGGTCGTCCACCGTACCGCCCTTTGACAGTTCCAGCTGCTCTACTTTCAGCCCCGCGGTCTCCCGCACGGAGCCGAAGTAATGGACATCGACCGTTACTTTTCTCAGGTTCCGGCCCAGTCTTGCCGCGGGCAGACGCCTTGCTGAGACCTGAGGACGCACGTAACATTCGACAGAATCGACGTCTAATATCTCTTTCCTCCTTTGGCTTCAGAAAGAGGCAGCACCTGTTCCCCACGACGCCATCCCGAGTAGAGAGCTACTCGACCTCCGTTCGAGTCCGGGCGGTGCGAGGTCAGAGAGAAAACCTATATCAAAGGCTTTGGGGGGCATGCCACACTCATGCCAAAGGGTCAAGAAACTCTGCCCAAGATTCCTGCTTCCGGAATCTATGAGAAAGGTTCCCTGAGCTATGAAGACATTATGAGCGCGATTCTCAAGATTTCGAAGGGCGGTTCTGGAGCCGTAGCCAGCTACGTTGGGCTCGTAAGGTCCCCGGGGTTCGCAGGCAGGAAGATCAAGGAGCTCGTAATAGAGACCTACCCTCAGTACTCCGACAAGATTCTTCGTCAGATATGTGACGAGGTGAAGAAGAAGTTCAGTCTCAATCTCGCTGTCATCTATCATTACGAGGGAAGTTTCCAGGTCGGGGAGATACTTGTGATGGTGGTCGTGGCTGGCAAGACCCGTTCCGAAGTGTTCCCGGCGCTCGAGGAAACAATACGTCGCTACAAGACCGAGCCCACCATATGGAAGAAGGAGGTCTACGAAGGTGGCAAGTCTAAATGGATGAAAAAGTAGCAATCTCCGAATGCTTCGGCAAACTTGAGACTGAATCAGGCCCATTCGCAGGTCTTAGCCTACGCTTCAATGAGCCAGGCCCTTAGTGCGGTTTAATAGAAGAGACAGGCATGAGACGAACGGAATGGCACAGCCCTTCGCCATAAGAGACTTTCTGCCCGAAGATTATGGACGAATGGCCGAAATCATAGGTTCCATAGACTCCGAGTACAGGCCTACGGGGGAAGAACTCCGTTACGAAGACGACATCTTCGACCGTTCGAAGCACGTTATGAAACGCTACATAGTGGTCGAAATAGGCGCGGATAGGCCGATTGCCTTTGCAGAGTACGCTCACGCTCCCCTGACATACCATCCCAAGAGGTTCAGAATGGACATCGAAGTAGACCCGCCATCGCAGGGCAAAGGAGTCGGTTCCCTGCTTTGGAAGCGGATAGAATCCGATCTTCGTGGCCTCACGGCGGTGTCAGTGACTGCGGGGACGGCGGACGATAGACCTGCGGCCGTCTCCTTCCTGTTGGAGAGGGGCTTCAAGGAGAAGATGCGAACGTGGGAGAATGTCCTCGACCTACTGGGTGCCGGTTCGTCTGGCCCCAGCGACGCGTTGCAGAGAGCCTTACCACAGGGAATTACGATCTCCACCCTGGAAGAAGAGTGTGGAAGAGATGAGACCTGTCTTGACAAGCTATACGCTCTTTATGTGTCTATAATGCCCGACATCCCGCTTGCAGGTGGAGCCTTCACAGGGACGACCATGGGTGAGTTCATGCACGATTATGTAGAAAGAAGTGGCACCCTCCTTGACGCCTTCTTCATAGCTAAGGACGGAGACAGCTATGTCGGCCTCTGCAGTCTTTGCGGGGAAAAGGGGACAGCAAATCTGTGGCAGACGTTCACTGGCGTCCAGAAGGAGCATCGGAGAAAGGGGATCGGGACAGCGCTGAAACTTAGCGCCATTCACTATGCAAAGAGCCACGGCGCCAGCACCATCAAGGCCGTTAACGTTTCCACCAATGCGGGGATGCTCTCCCTGAACGAGAAGCTCGGGTATCAGCGAAAAGGCGGGTTCATATTCTATCAAAAGGACCTAGGCTAGTCCTCTGTTAGAGGCCGAAGGGGTATACTGCGATGGAACTCATCGCCTTGTTCCCCAGTCTTCGGGATCGGGCTTGAAGTTGTCTCGGCGGGGAGTCTTATGATATTGATTTCCTTTCCAGCAGCAATAGATATCCAAGCTTGATGGGACATTTTATCTAAGGGGACGCAAGGTCTCAGTCTGTGGCAAGGAATTCTTCAGGGGACTTGCTCGCCGTACTGCAGTCAGAATATGAACGTCCATTCCAGGGTTGGGATTTCTCCTACATCACATCGAGCGGCAGGATGCAAGAGGGCCTTCTTCCGTGGAACTACCCCAGCATCGTGCTGAATGCAGCGCGCAAGGCCAGCTCCCTTCTTGACATAGGAACAGGCGGTGGTGAGCTCCTTTCTCTATTGCTCCCGCTCCCATCGAGGACCTATGCCACCGAGAGCTATGTGCCTAATGTCGAGGTTGCTAAACGCAGGCTTGAGCCCCTAGGCGTCAAGGTTGTGAAGACCAAAGTAGGAGAACATCTGCCCTTTGAAAATAGAACCTTCGACGTCGTCATAGATAGGCACGAAGATTACTCCGCCCCAGAGGTGTTCCGCGTGCTGCGCAAGGGTGGGACGTTCATAACTCAACAGGTGGGACCCAAGAACAATGGCAGCTTGTACCGGTCGCTCGGCCTGCACGGCGTTGCGACCATCACATGGAACCAGCGTGAAGCGGTCAAGGAACTGGAGGGCGTAGGATTCGACATCGAGGACCAGAGGGAGGCACTCGCAGTCACACGATTCTACGACGTCGGTGCTCTTGTATACTATCTGAAGGCCATACCCTGGGAGGTCCCCGATCTCTCGGTCGAGAGATACTTCAGGCCTCTCAAGAGGATGAATCAGATCGTCCTCAGGAAAGGTTATGTGGAGACCGAAAGGCACAGATGTCTCATCGTTGCGAGGAAGGCGAATGGCTAACGACGACTGGAATTGCGGCGGATTCCCACACTTCAGCAGAAGTTGATGGTATCGATTTCTTCTCCAGCAGCAATAGACGCCCAAGAATGGGTTGATGGAGGCGTGACTCACCGATGGGCCGCCAACGTTCCTTAGGCCAGGACTGCCGGCCTGTGGATGCCCACAATCTGACAAAGTCAGATAACTCTAATTCATAACTGAAGCTTGGATAAGAGACAGGCACGTTCGCGTCTAGAGATATATTCCGTGGCTTCAAGACAACCTTGACACGGACGCGACTCGAGGACGCAGCGGGGATGGAGAAGAAGCGCATGAATTTATATGCGGCGGAGGGAGAGGTGTTTGGCTTAGAAGCACGGAGCTGGTGGAAACGAAGGTCGGAGACAAGGGGATTCGAGAACTTTCCAAACGGCTGTTTGTCCTCACGTTTGGACGCGTCCACCTACGTAACAATCTCTACATTCTGTTCCCGCTGGCGTACTCGGTAGCCGTTCTGATCTACTATCTGGTGTACGGGAAGGTGCTAGCACTCCTCCCGACGCTCTTTTTCCTAGGCGCGGTGCCCATCGTCGCCTACCTCGGCTCTTCGAAACAAATGTTGAAGTACTGGGTTTCTTTCATCTCGATCCTCCTTTCATATGAAGCGCTTCAGGGGACCGTGGGCTCCCTGGCGGCGTCCGTAGACATCTTCGCAGTCTACAACGTTGACAAGATGATCTGGGGGTTCAATGTGACGGGATGGATTCAAACCGCATTGAAGTCTCCTGCCATGACCACGGTTACGAGCATCTTCTACTCACTGCACTTTCCTCTCGTCGTCGCGACCTGCATCGTTATCTGGTACGCCAAGAAGCCGCTCTTTGGCAGATATGTGACGGCGATGGTGCTGACTTCATACGCCGCGCTCGTCACGTTCATCCTAATCCCGACAGCACCACCGTGGTATCAGGGGGTGGCGACCAACCTGTACCAGAGCGCGTACGTATCTGCACTCCCGCAGGGAGTTCTCTCAATCGAATCGTTCGTCGACGCCGACAAGTTCGCGGCCTTCCCAAGCCTGCACGCAGCGTACGCGATCATCTTCTCATATTTCATGATCAAGGTGGACAGAAGGTTGGCGCTGGTTTCCATACCCATCACAGCAGGAATCCTGTTCTCCACGCTGTACCTGGGCCAGCACTACCTCATTGACCTGATAGGCGGAGCCATCTACGCGCTCGTCCCGTGTTTGATAGCAGAGCGCTTCCAGATTCACATTCCTGGAACGCAGCCCAAGGCACCATAACAGAAGACCCGGGATGAAGCAGGGAACCGGCCTTCAGTCTCGCCTGTGATTGTCCCATATTCCCACAACGCACGTAGGTCGCACCGTGAGGCATGAATGGACGGTCAATGACGACTCTGTTGAAGGTTGGGCCTCCAAGGTCGAACTACACCGTGGGAACCTTGAGTGCGGAGGCTAGGGGACGTATGCGACCCGGTGCAATCGGTTCACGTTCCCCTGACGGGCAGCGTCAACCCCTTCTCGAACACGATGTCCGACGATTCGGGGGACCAGTTCCTAGGCTCATATACGACCTATACGGTGACGCTCAGCGTGGTCTCGGCTGTCCAAAATCTGCCGCCGGGAGTCACTTGCGCCGAGTATCGTGGCTGGACCCAGAGCATCGTCCTGACTAGGTCGGGATGGGCGACATTACCGGGGAGGAACGGTTGAGCGACTGGACGCTGAACCCAAAGGACAGACAGTGTCTGTCACTAGACGGTCAAACCAGACATTCCTTGGATGGTCGGCCAGTCCCATAACCAACCTCCGCTGACAGTCCGCGCTTGAAGGCAGCCCCAATCGCCAGAGACGAGCCGATGCAGAACTCTTTTATGCAGCTTAATAGCTAAGAAGTTGTGAATTAAGGATGCGGCAGACCCTGGCGAACTGGTGTCAGCAGGTTGGTTGACACGTCAGTCATTTCGAACGGAGCCAGAGGCCAGAAATTCCTGCTCCTGGGAAACGAGGCTGTGGTAAGAGGCGGTCTTGAGGCCGGCTTCACCGTCTTCACATCATACCCCGGCACGCCTGCTTCCGAAGTCCTAGACGTAGCCGCCGAGGTCTCGAAGGTCGTCGGCATCCACGCCGAATACTCGGTCAACGAGAAGGTCGCAATCGACACTGCCGCCGGCGCCGCCATGAACGGCCTCAGGGCGATCACCGCAATGAAGCACGTCGGCCTCAACGTGGCCTCTGACACTTTCATGGCCCTGCCGTACTTCGCCCCCAAGTCGGCCCTAGTCATCGTTGTGGCCGATGACCCTTCCGCATACAGTAGCCAGAACGAGCAAGACACTCGCAACTACGGCTATTTCGCCAACCTGCCAATGCTACAGCCATCTGATCCCCAGGAGGTCAAGGAATGCGTTCTGAAGGCCGCTGAAATATCCGAATCCCTGGAGCTGCCCGTCCTCATCAGGCTGGACATTCGTGTGAGCCATGTCAGGGGACCCGTCGTATTGGGAGACCTGCGGGAGCCTCCTTCAAGGAAGGAGTTCGTCAAGGAGAAAGGCAGGTACACGGCCATACCGCCCTACCCTGTGAGGGCTCATGAAATCCTTCTTGGGAAGCTGGAGAAGTGCAAGGATGTCAGCTGCTCCTCCGAATTCGTCAAGCTCATCGACAGGGGTTCTGAGAACGGCGTCATCTGTGCCGGTTCCGCTTCGACGTATGTCCTCGACGCCGAGCTCCCGGGCCCAATGCAGCCTGACGTGCTGAAGATGCTCATGGTCAACCCTCTCCCCGAGGAAGCAATCGTGAGGTTCCTCTCGGCCCATAAGAGGGTGCTTGTCGTCGAGGAGCTGGACCCAATATTCGAAACGCGGATCAAGAGGCTTGCCTACGACAACGGCCTCAAGACAGTTATCTTGGGGAAGGAGGCGGGCATTCCCTCGGTGGGCGAGCTGATGCCCGTCGACGTCCGTTCGGCCATGGCTACCCTGGTAGGCGTGCCCCAGGCGAAGAAGGTCGGCCGGCCAATCCCAGCAGGCCCAGCTCGACCCCCGGTCTTCTGCGCGGGATGTCCTCATCGTGCTTCCATGTATCTCATCAAGACGCTGGCCGGCAAGAATCGGGTGGTCGTGTCCGACATAGGATGCTACGGCATGGGCTCTCTGTCTCCCACCGACGTCGGCGACGTGCTGCTGGACATGGGGTTCAGCATCGGCGCAGCCGGGGGCTTTGCCATTGGAGCAAAGCTGAAGCCTCTCGCCGTCATCGGCGACTCCACGTTCCTCCACGCTGGAATCCCTGCGCTCATTAACGCGGTGTGGAACAAGCACGACCTCGCGGTGATCATCCTTGACAACCTCATCACCGCGATGACCGGCCTTCAGCCCAACCCCTCCAGCGGCCTGGACTCACAGTTCCATGAGGCGGAGAGGGTCTCCATCGAGGACCTTGTGAAGGCATGCGGCGTCAAGAGTCTAAGAGTCCTTGACCCTCTGCAGGTCAAGGCATCGAAGAGAGAGATTCGAGAGATGCTGGACGAGAGAGGGGTCTCCGTGATGATCCTCCGCCAGCCCTGCGCCCTCCTAACAAGCCAACAGTTGAAGGTCTCTGGTCGGAAGGCCACTCCATACGCTGTCGTCGCCGAGAACTGCAACAACTGCAATGCCTGTCTCGTGCTGGCGAGCTGCCCCGCGCTGATCCCCGCCCTGACTGAGGAGGGAGGGAAGTTGGCGAAGGTGACCATCGACCCAGCCGCATGCACGGGTTGCGGCTTCTGCGCCGAAGTCTGCCCCTACGGTGCGATAATCCAGGGAGTCGCATAGCATATGGAGGGAAGGCCTGTTTCCATCGTTGTTTCAGGCGTGGGCGGCCAGGGCGTGCTCCTCACGTCAGAAATTCTAGGGAACGCGGCCATGCTGTCGGGATTGGACGTTCGTGTCACCGAGACCCACGGCCTCAGCCAGAGAGGGGGCTCCCTGGTCTCCTTTGTCCGCCTCGGCAGGGAGGTGCACTCCCCTCTGATAGACCTTGGGGAGGCCGACTACATCATCTCCCTAGAGCTCCTAGAAGCGCTGAGGTCATCAGTCTACGCCGGGGACGGGACCACTCTCGTCGTCAGCACGCTCCAGGTTCCACCTGTGACCGTATTCAGCGGGAAGGCGAAATACCCTCCACCGGCCGAGATAAGGTCCTCCATATCCGCCACCTGCAAGAAGGCTTTCTTCCTAGACGCCGCGGGCATGGCTTCGACGGCTGGGAGGTCCCTCTACCAGAACGCCGTCCTCTTGGGTTTCTTCGCAGGGATCACCAAGGAGCTCATCAAGCCATCTGAATACGGCGAGGCGTTGAAGATGCTGGTTCCTGAAAGAACCCTGGCCCCCAATTTGAAGGCGTTCGACATGGGCTACAGAGCCTCTCCTACGGAAACGCGCTGACGCCGGTTCTCCGCTTAACAAACCTCGCCAAACTCTTTAATGGAAACGCGTCGCAACTTGCCGCCGTGAGGCCGCGAGTACTTTCGACCTACAGGCTGCCCGCGCCTGGGTTGGACAAGCTGGAGGAGGCTCTAGGCGAGCGCCCGTCCATTCCTGAGAACGCCCCGAGGATGGGGCGAGCGGAGCTCCTCGAGAAGATAGATGGCGCCGACGCTCTCCTCTGTTCGCCGCACGATCGCATAGACGCCGAGCTGTTCGGCCGGGCCCGGAGGCTCCGTGTCGTCTCCACCTACAGCGTGGGCTTCGACCATATCGACGTGGCCGAGGCCACTCGCAGAGGAATCTATGTCACACATACTCCTGATGTCCTGTCCGGCGCCGTGGCAGACATCGCCTGGGGGCTCCTGCTGGCGGCGTCAAGGCACATCGTCATCGGCGACAGGTACGTTCGCGAGGGGATGTGGAAGCCCGACAGCGACCTGAGCTTCATGATAGGCCATGACTTCCATGACAAGACTCTGGGCATAGTGGGCTTCGGTCGGATTGGGGCAGAAATAGCGAGAAGGGGGAAGGGGTTCGGCATGAAGATACTCTATTTCAGCCGAGACAGGAAGCCCGCCCTAGAGGCCGAGCTGGGGGCGGAGCGCGCCGACCTACATAGGCTGCTGTCGGAATCCGACTACGTGTCGGTCAGCCTTTCCCTAAGTGACACGACTCGCGGCATGATCGGCGAAAGGGAGCTCTCTCTCATGCGCAGGACGGCGATACTGGTGAACACGAGCAGGGGGGCCGTCATCGACGAATCGGCCCTCGCCGCTGCGCTGGAGGAGAAGCGGATCGCCGGCGCCGGCCTCGACGTCTTCGAGAGGGAGCCGCTTCCCAAGGACTCGCCTCTCCTGGGGCTTGACAGCGTCGTTCTCCTTCCGCACGCGGCCAGCGCCACGGTGGAAACCAGAAACAGGATGGCGATACTCGCCGCGCAGAACATCATCGACGTGCTGAGCGGGAGACTGCCGAGGGCCCTCCTCAACGGGGAAGTCCAGGCCGTAAGGTCACTGGCCGCCGTTAGGATGATATGAAACAGAGCGCGTGTCGTTAGGAAGCTCAGCAGGCGGGGTACCGACCGCCGCACTCTTCCTGATCATCAGTGGGGGTTTGAAGTGAGGATGTTTCCTGGCCATAGCCCTCCTTCTGTTCTAGGCGGGATTCAGCTTAGTGGTCTACCCGGGCTTCCAGCAGTGAGCTTGTCATCAGCCCCATTTGACCTTGCTCCACGCGGGGTGGCCGTTTCATCCCTCATCCAGGATTTCTCCGGCATCTCTGCCTTCATGGCATTCCCGGCGCGGGTGTCGTTTCTGTTCCAGAGCCAGCGGTCTCCCGCTGCGTCTCTCAACGCCGCGTCTCCTGCACGGAGGGAGGAGCTTCCTCAGGGCTATTCGCCCCGGACCTGCCCACCAGCTCACATCCTCAGGCTAGCTCCGACGTTCTCCACGATTTAAAGGTTAAACTGCAAAGCCTAGCTCCCTCATGAATGCCCGCTGAGCTTCTACGACGCCGGAGCTGGAATCGGCCCTGCGGTACGCCTCCAGGTACTTCAGGTTGAGCTCAAAGAAGGAGTGACCCCACCTAAAAGAGCCCATGACCTCCTCCGCCTGTTCGCCGAGCCCCACGATGAAGAGCCCCGCGGCCAGCGCTTCGGCCGTCGAGAGGTTCACCGGGATGCCGTAGTTGGTCGGGTTGGCTGCGACGAGATAGGGGAGGGCCCGCCGACGGTCGCCTTTCCAGGCTGCACCTCGGAAGGATTCCACCGCCTTCTTCCAGCTGGCATCGATCGCCGTGAGGCCTTCCAGGAGCACCGTCTCCCTGTCGGCATGGGATATGGCCCTGTCGCAGTAGGGGTCCAAGAGGAGTCCGCGTCGGCTGTGCCGAGGCAGGAGGCCCACGATGCCCAGCCGCTTGAGCTTCGACGCAGTGCACTTCGAAGGATCGTCCTGCCGCAGGTGTAACACGAACAGTTTAGCTTTTTCCGGCTTTTCATCGCTCATTTTTCTCTGCGATTCTCCCAAATGCTTAAAATCACCTTCTATTAATCTGCTAGGCAGATAGTATTGCCAAAGGCTTTCGTCCTGATTAACGCCGACTTGGGCGCGGAGGAGGAGCTCGTCTCCGAAGTGAAGAAGATAACAAACGTCACGGAGGTCTACGTGGTGTACGGTGTGTACGATCTCATCTTAAAGGTCGAAGCCGACACGATGGAGAAGGTCAAGGAGACCATCACCTGGCACATAAGGCGACTGGAGAAGGTACGCTCCACTCTGACGATGATAGTGGTCGAAGAGTAGGCCCCCGGTTCTGACGAGTCTTACCTTCAATTCACTAGACTGACATAGCCTGGACAGAAAGGTTACAGAATAGGCTCTGATGGTGACCAATAGGCCACCCAAGGTCCCTCCCAGCAGAAATGGAGACATGGCCGCCGCCGGCAGGATAAGAACCAGATTTGATTCTAAAATAGGACTCGGCTGGTGGGCCGAAGGGACTTGTCCTTAGCCATGTGCCGCAAATCGGGCTCGTACGCCTGACCATGCCAAGGGTTCGAGTCTACGAGGATAAGAACCAAATCTGATACTGAATCAGGACTCAGCTGATAGTCCCGACGAGCACTCCAATGGGGATGGGGAGCCCAATATGGCCCAAGTCACAACACCTCGGCACGTATAAATCATGCCGTTCCAAATGAGTATCGTCGCTTGTCTGAGATTACTCCCTCTGGCGTCATACGTTTCCCGTATTACATGATAGCTTATGTCGTATCCTCAGCCACCTTTGCACTCGCATTCCTTCCATTGGACCTGCGACTATCTCACGACCTGATCAACGAGCTCATAGCAGGAGAAGTTTTGCCCTTCA
>JBEKZX010000026.1:0-21086 GCA_049509455.1 Conexivisphaerales archaeon | reverse complement strand
GAAATGGCCTAGGCGATCGTGTAATAGATCTTGTTCAGGGTGGGCTCCACCTTGGCGAGCATCTGCCTGAGCAGCTCCGGGTCGGCCTTGGAGGCGTGGGGGACGTACCCCATCTTGTTGTAAGTCAAAGCCTGCAGCACGGACTCTTGAAGATACTGCAGCTTGTCTAGCTGGTCCTGAGTGACGGGGATGGAGGTGATTCCGTGAGCGACGAGCTTGAGGGTGAACGGGCCTCCATCAGACAGATGCTCCACCTTAAGGGTCTTAAAGCCGACCCGTTTGAGATATCTCTTGATGACATGTCGCATCCTCGTGGGGACTATCCCGTTGACCTGCACGTCGAGGAGTTTCACCGCTCCCGTGGTGCCGAGCCCAGGCGATACTAATCGGTCCGCCTGAGGTATCAACATCTGATTGTTCTGCATACCATAACGCCGTTATGGTGTTGACACCACCTGTATTTATTCCTTTCTAATAGTGATTATCAGCGCCGTCTCATGATTGGCGGCCCTAATCACTGTCGACCCCCCACATCCTCACTTCTTTCCAGGCCAGCTAGTCGTTCTTACGATTGGACTTCAGCAAATCGGCGGCGGTTTTATAAAGCAGCCAAGGGCTAATTGAACGTACTAATATTGGCTGGGTTGAGGTGACATGGTCCTCTACGATAGGTATAGCCGCCCAGTGACGTCCTTGCGCATCGCCGTCACTCCAGAGTGCAACTTCGATTGCGTGTTCTGTCACAACGAAGGATTCGTCGGCCACGCAAAGAACCTCCTCACGGCCTCCGAAATCGCTAGGGTGACTTCGATCCTAATGCAGTTCGGCGTGCGGAAGGTCAAGCTCACAGGTGGAGAGCCCATGACACGTCACGATATCGTCGAGATAACCCAGAAGCTGGGGGCTATGCACCCCGACGACCTGGCCATGACCACCAACGGGACGCGCATCGAACAAGTGGCTAGCCAGTTGAAGGAAGCCGGCATGAAGAGATTGAATATCAGCCTCCATAGCCTCAAGGAGGAGCGTTTCAAATGGATCACCACCAACGTTCGTTTCCAGGAGACCCTTCGAGCCATAAAGACCTCCATAGATGTGGGCATGACGCCGGTGAAGCTCAACATGGTGCTCTTGAAGGATTACAATACCGACGAGATTTGGGACATGGTGGAGTACGCGGGCTCCCTCGGGGGCGGGGACAAAGCCATCCTCCAGCTCATCGAGCTGGTCCCGATCGACGTAGAGTTCTATCGCCGGTTCCATTACGACCCAACCCCGATCGAGAGCTTACTGAAGGAGAAGGCCTCCTCTGTCAGGGTCAGGGAGCTCCAGAACAGGCCGCAGTATGCCCTCCCCAACGGCGTCAAGGTGGAGTTAGTGAAGCCCGTCCACAACGTCAGCTTCTGCATAGCCAACAACAGGATGAGGATAACCCATGACGGTAAGTTCCGCCCCTGCCTGATGAGGGACGACAACATGGTGGACTTCCTCAAGGTCCTGAGAGACGGCAGCTCAGACGAGGCGATAGCCGCCCAGTTCGTCAAGAGCGTCTGGCTCAGGGAGCCTTACTACAAGCTCCCGGAGGTCAAGCCCGCGCCGACCATCGCAGTGAAGTAGCCTGCCGGTTGCTTCATCTTTATTCGGCTGAACGAAGTTCATCCATTCCAATCGGTGATCGCCCGGCGGGCCATCGACGTTTCTTCGAGACTTCCGGACCCACGTGGCCGCGCGCAATTCCGTGCCGCCTCTTCCGCGCCTTTGCTCTTTCACGGAAGGTCTCCCTCTCCTCCCCTTCTTTGCCTGTGAAAGGATCTTGTGCGTCTGTCCGTCATCCTGTCTGCGCCTCCCCCAGAGGCAGAGCTTCATCTGGCGATGCGAGAGTCACAGTCGGAGGGGCTAAGGAACCTGCGCGATGGCCTCCATCGACTGCCTAGCGAGTTTAGCCACGACTTATATAACTCTCGGCACACCGATGACACGGCGAATTCTAGATGCCATATGTGGAAGGAAAGTACGTTTGGATGGACGGCACCTTCGTCCCTTGGAAGGACGCGAACGTCCATGTGATGTCCCACGCCCTCCATTACGGAACCGCCGCCTTCGAGGGCATCCGAGCCTATCCCTCGGGCCGGCAGATGTACGTCTTTCGGCTTCCTGAGCACCTTAAGAGGCTGGTCAACAGCTGCAAGATCTTCGGCTTCGACCTCAAGTACAGCGTACAGGAGATGAGAAAGGCGACGGTGGAGACCGTGAAGAGGAACGACCTTCACGAGAAGTGCTATGTTCGACCCCTCGTTTACATAGGCTTCGGAGGGATGGGGATCAACTTCACGGGGTTTCCCGTTCATATGGCCGTCCTGGCTTACCCCTTCGAGAAGTACTTCAAGGGGGACGGCGTCGCCGCCATGGTCTCCACTTGGAGGCGGACCTCGGACCAGACGGGCTCTCCTCTGGCCAAGATCAGCGGGCAGTACACGAACTCCGTCCTGGGGAAGATGGAGGCGGTGAAGCATGGCTTCGACGAGTGCATCTTGCTGGACCTCCAAGGCAGAGTGAGCGAAGGGTCCGGCGAGAACATCTTCCTCGTGGAGGACGGCAAGCTGGTCACGCCTTCCGTTGCTTCTTCCATCCTGGAGGGCATAACTAGGTTTTCCGTCATCAAGATTGCCGCGGACATGGGCATCGCCACCGTCGAAAGGGACGTGTCCCGCTCGGAGCTCTATGTGGCCGACGAGGTCTTCTTCTCCGGCACGGCCGCAGAGATCACGCCCATCACATCGGTCGACCGCAGGAACGTAAGCGACAGGAAGGAAGGGCCCATCACGGCGAAGATCCGGGCAGCCTACATGAAGGCCGTCGCAGGGGAGGACCCTCGCTATACGCCCTGGCTGACCGCCGTCTATTGAACGAATGGTTTAAGCGAGAGGCTCCCTCGAGAGCTTCTCAGGGCTAGAGCTTCTTGACACCCGCCGAGAGGAGGCTGCGACTCGAGCTATCCGCAGAGGCACGACGCATAGGCGCCCTGGGGCTCTGCGAGGGGAGGGAGGGGAACATCAGCGCTCGCATGGGCAAGGTCATGCTGGTCAAGGCCACCGGCCAGTTTCTCTCCGACGCCACCATGCGCGACTTCATCAAGGTGCGACTGGGCGGAGGGGGGTCAGGCTGGAGGCGTGAGCCCAGCATTGAAGTGAACATGCACCGGCTCCTCTACGTCAGGAGGCCCGACGTCAACTCCGTAGTGCACACCCATCCACCCTACGTAACGTCGTTCTGCGTTGCCGGGCTGCCGCTTCAGCCGGTCACCACGGAGGCCTCCTTCTACTTTCCCAAGGGGATCGAAATCCTCCCCGAGGAGGAACCCGGTAGCTTGAGGCTTGCCGAAGCGGTCTCGGAGAAGATGGAGGGCGGAGCCAACGCACTGCTCCTCGCAAGGCACGGTCTGGTTACCCTGGGGCCCAGCGTTCATGACGCCCTGCAGCTGAGCATCGCAGCTGAGAGGACGGCCCAAGTCGCCATCCTGAGCAGACTTCTCAAGCCTTAGGCTCGGGGGGGCCGGACGTAGCAGCTCCTGCATCTGGGCTCGTAGAGCTCCTTCCCTCCGACCACGACCTGGGGTCCGAAGATCTCTCTGCCCTCGGAAGTCCTCTGCGTAAAATAGGCTTCGCCGCCGCACCTGACGCAAACGGCAGAGAGGCTGTGTATTACGTCGGCCCTGGCCAGGAGCTCCATCGCGTTGCCGAAGGGCTCACCAGTGTGGTCCCTGTTCAGCACGGAGACGTACACGCGCTTTCCGGCATAGGACATCCTCTCCAGCTCCTTCGGCAGCTCCAACATAGTAGGCCAGAACTGGGCTTCGTCCACCCCGACCACGTCGACGAGAGAGCTCATCCGCGCCATAAGCCTGACGCCGGCCTTCGTCATGGGGACGACCTTGGCCGGGAGCTTGAGCCCCTTGTGCGTGACCACTTCGGAGGCGCTATAGCGGTTGTCGATCTGGGGCTTGAAGAGCTCCAGCTTCCTGCCGGCTATGAGCTCCCTCTCTAGGAGCTCGAGAAGCCGAGAAGTCTTTCCTGAGAACATCGGGCCGTCGATGACGACGAGCTGACCGAGGGGCAGTGCTACAACCAACTCCTGGTGAACTTTGCCAAGACATAATCTATTGCTTGCATGCTAATATGTGTTTGACATTCGGGAAGCCACGGAGGCCATTCTTCTTCAAATTCTAACGCATGAGACGACGAAAAACCTTATTACCTGATTGGCACACGCTTTGGATTGCGAGCGTTCTAGTTTGCCAGGGGCTAAGAAACCATCGGTGACCAAGCCTAAGCAAGGCACTAGCACGAAAGGAGCCTCTCCGACCGCGGCCCCTGCCAAGGACAAGAAACCTCGGCGTCCCAAGGCCGAGCCCGTAAAGAAGGTCGCCAAGGTGAAGGTGGTCAAGGGCGTCCTCGCAACGGCGGGGCAGGCGAGGCCTGGGCCTTCCAAGAAGCGCGTCCCCACAGAGCTAGTCTCCGGCCTGATAGGTCCCGACCATCTGACGAGGTTCGAACGCGCGAGGATAATGGGGGCTAGGGCGCTGCAGCTTTCCTTTGGAGCTCCGCCCCTCATAGACGTCTCCTCGGAGCTAACCGACGCCATAAGCATCGCTAGGGCTGAGCTGGAGTCGAAAGCGATACCCATCTCTATCCGCAGGACTTTGCCATCGGGGGAGTTTCAGAACATACCCCTGGTCGACCTGCTTTAGCTAGTGTGAAATGAAGATCCCCTACGAAAGATGTATCGTGGTAGCGTCGGCTCCGTGCAGGGTCGATTTGAAGCCGCCGATGAGCCTGTCTATCGGAGTCGATGGAGCCGGAGCGCCCGTTAGAGCGCCAAGCCGAGGAAGACGGCCTCGCCTACCCTGGGCAGGCCCAGAAAGCCAGAGAACTCAGGCACCGACGCCTTGACGATGACGTCTTCGATCGTGTCCGGATGGCACGAGCAGTAGTTGAAGAAGTCGCCGGGCGCCCCGAAATTGAGATTATGGACTCTGACGACGTCCCTATAGCGAGTCCCGAGAAACCGCCTGGTCGAGATCAGAAGTCGTCGTATGGGCGACCGTCCGATTACCGCCCTTCACCGCATGATGAACATGGAACTGCCCGTAGTAAGAAGGGTCAGTTGACCTTGAGAAATCAGTGTTCTGCCAACGTACCTGTGCTCTATCTTCAGGAGGACACGGAGCAGCTTCCGGCAGGTTCCATCCATCGCCGTGGGAAGGCAGAGTAGGGCCACCACGGTCTGGTCGGGGAGCTTTACAGGGGGCGCCGGAGGGGAGCGGGCGAAATCATTCTCATGAAGTAAGAGCCACTAACCTTAGTTGAGCAGAACCCCGAAAACAAAACTATTAATACTGATGAGGGGGAAGTTTGTTTCATTCGGTGTCGTAGATTGCCAGGACGCGCAACAAAGACGGCCAAGTCTTCCAAGAAAGCAGCTCCGAAGCCTCGAGGGAAAGCCAAGCGTGCACCAGCCAAGAAGCCCAAGAAGGAGCCAGCTGAGGAAAATATCGTACAAGGTGCCGCAACACCGGTGGAGGCGACTCCAGAGCAGGTCGCACCGGTGGTCTCTTCTGAAGCGCTATACCATGGAGGACCTAGGCAGGAAGAACTCCATCTTGTGGAGCCCATTCAGCGCGAGGCCCATGTAACCGCTCCGCCGCAGCCGCTCATCGCGCCGGCCCCCGAGGCCGAGGCGATTGCCCTGCCACCTTCGGCACCTCAGGTGGCGCTTCCGCTCGAACACCCGTCTTCGGAACGGGAAGAGGAGAGGCCCGAAGAGCCGTCCGTCGCCGAAGCCCTCCCGCCTAGGCAGAACGTTCCGCCCAACCACGTCTTCATTGGGAAGGCGCCCATCATGGGATATGCCCTTTCAGCTGTGATGCAGCTTACCCAGTATCCCAACGTCGTCCTCAGGGCCAGGGGCAAGGCCATTGCCAGGGCCGTGGACGTGGCCGAAGTCATTATACGAAGGCTGGGGAGCGGCCAGTTCGTTGTCAGGTCCATCAAGATCGACACGGAAGTCGTCGGAGAGGGCCCTGACAGGCGCAACATCTCCACGATCGAAATCAGCGTCGGCAAGAAAGAATGACAGGCCCTCTCACGCGGGCGTCTACGAGATGAAAGAATAGCTCCTGCTGTCGAAGTTCCGGACTACCTCCACCCCACCCTCAGGCCTTTCAGCTTCGTGGAGCGAGTCCAGATATGGAAAGAGCTCTGTAAGAGGCGTCCTTATCAGGACCGACGCAGGGTGGCCGCTTCCCAGCATCTGAGTGGCCACCTCATCGCTCGTCTTCCTGACCCTGGCTTCATCGATGAGCCCCAGCGAATGGAGGTATTCGTGGAGGAGGAGCATGTAAAGAAACGAGCTCACTATTTCGGGAGGCTCTGACCGGCGGACCCTGTCCAGGAGATCCCTGTTCAGAACGATCATGTTGGAGCCCGCCACATGGTAGGCCCCCACACCTGGGGGAAGGCTGGAGAGGCCCAGTGTAAGCCCGGCGCGATGGAGACCCATGACCCCTTCGACGTGGGCCTTAACGATGGAGAAGATCTCATCGTAGCTGCTGGCTTCGCCCAGCTTGGCTGTCTCCCCGGTCAGCTCCTTCATAGCTCTCCCCTTCAAGCTCTCGAAAGTTGCCTATTAGGGTTGACCAATAACTTGCTGAAGCCCTTGCTCTCCGTGAGAGACAGGGCCTCCGCATCGGTGAGGACTCCGTTCTTACGGTACAGCTCCTATACTTCAGACCGGAGACGTCGAACATATTCTTCAGCCATTCTCAAGGCCTACTTCTCTGACGTATCTTTGACACCCCATGCAGTATCGGCCTATGGCTCCGGCGTGTACTCCCTGGCGTCCCTCTCCCTCGGTTAGACGATGGGCCGAATATGCATAAGCGAATAATTCTTGCATTGAGCAATTCTTATATTGAAGCTTTCGGAGGGTTCGGAGCTATGTATGAGTTAGCCGACTTGAGAAGGATGCGAAGGTTGCTCGGCCTAACTCAGGCGGAACTGGCGACCCTCTCCGGGGTGAGCCAGTCCCTCATAGCCAAAATCGAGGCGGGTAAGGTGGACCCCTCCTACAACAGGGCCAAGAAGATAATCGAAGCCCTGGAGACTCACCAGCAGAAGAGCTGGACGCGGGCCTCCGACGTCATGGTCAAGGATGTCATCACGGCCGACCCCGATTCATCGGTTGGCGACGCCCTAAAGATCATGAACCGTAAAGCCATCAGCCAGCTCCCCATAGTAGGCGGCGGCGACGTCGTCGGCTCGCTCTCTGAGAAGATACTCGTCGAGAGGATCGCCAAGGGTTCCGGCATCGAGGACATGATGAAGCTGCAGGTCAAGGACATCATGGGCCAGCCTTTTCCGTCGGTCAGCCAAGACGCCCCCCTGGACATGGTTGCGAAGATGCTGAACTACACGGGCGCCGTCCTCACATATCACGGCGGGAAGATGACCGGCATCATTACGCGATCCGACCTGCTCAAGAAGAGGTCCGGGGAGCGGTAGCGGTCATGTCGAACATATTGACTATCGAAAAGGACGTTGCGCAGTCGGTGGAAGAGCATCCCACCGAGTTCGTCGAGCGCAAGGGTAAGGGCCACCCCGATACGATATGCGACAGAGCATCCGAAGAGCTGAGCATAGCCCTGAGCAAATACTACATCGAGAACTACGGGCACATACTACATCACAACCTCGACAAGTGCGTGCTGGTCGGCGGTCAGTCTATCGCCCGGTTCGGGGGCGGCGAAGTCCTCGAGCCCATCTACCTCCTCCTCGTGGGCAGGGCGACGGTCGAAGTCGGTGGCAGATTTACGAGGCCGGTCCCTCTGGGCACCCTCGTCCAAAAGACGACAAAGGCTTGGATGAAAGAGTCCTTCAGGAACCTCGACGTCGACAACCAGATGATCGTCGACTGTCGGATCAGGCAGGGAAGCGCTGACCTGGTGGGCAACTACAATGCCTCCCGGATTCAGCGAAGCAATGACACGTCCTTCGGCGTCGCCTTCGCGCCCATGTCCGAGACGGAGAAGATAGTCTTCGATACCGAGCAGCTCCTCAACTCCCCCAACTTCAAAGCTAGGTATCCGGCCGTAGGCGAGGACGTGAAGGTGATGGGCCTCCGTCGCGGGGACTCCATCAAGCTCACCGTGGCGGCCGCCATCGTATCGAAGGACGTGGACGGGCCTGGCGATTACATCGAGCTCAAGAAGGAGGTCGAGGGCAGGATCAAGGAGAACGCCTCCAAGATCACAAAGCGGGATGTGCAGGTCGACCTGAACACCGCGGACGACCCCGCGAAGGAGGTGTTCTATCTCACCGTGACTGGCCTCAGCGCCGAACAGGGTGACGACGGTCAGGTGGGCCGCGGTAACAGGGCTAACGGACTGATCACGCCCTTCCGCCCGATGACGATTGAAGCTACCTCAGGTAAGAACCCGACGAGTCACGTCGGGAAGATATATCAGGTGGCTGCCAGGCAGGTCGTCGATAGGATCGTCGAGGAGGTCCCTGACGTCGAGCAAGTATACTGCTATATGCTGAGCCAGATTGGGAAGCCCACCAACGAGCCCCAGTGCGTGCACGTCCGTGTCTTCGGCTCCGTCAGCGAAGACAAAGTGAAACGCGTCACAGAGCCTGTGGTGGCCGACGTCCTGAAGGGCATCCCCAGCCTCTGGGAAGGATTCATACAAGGGAAGTTCGGGCTCTATTAGCAGCCAGGCCGCCGGGACGCCGCCAAGGACAGGTCTTGATGCCCGCGGCCCACCGCCGTTTTAGTGATAGGCTCTTATATGCCGGGCCTGGAACCTTTCAGCGAGGCTGGTGTTCCGGATGCACTACAGACTCATGGACATCCTTGCCTGCCCCATCTGCAAGGCGTTCCCCCTCGGGCTTCAGGTTTTGGACGCTGCGAAAGGGGAGGAAAAGCACAGGGAAAAGGTGGGTTGCGAGCTCTACTGCGTCTACAACGGTGGCCTCATCGCCCAGCTCGGCAAGCCCGACCTCGTGAAAGACTGCGAAACCTGCTTCAGCTACGATCTGAAGGAGGCTCTGCTCACTTGCAAGAACTGTGGCCGATGGTACCCAGTGATTGACAGCATACCGCACATGCTTCCCGATGACCTCAGGAAGGAGCCTGAGGACCGAGAGTTCCTCGTCCGCTATGAATCGAAGATCCCCGAATGGGTGAAAACCCAGGGCATCCCCTTTCACCTGTGACCGAGCTTCTTCTCAATCAAGCCAAGGATCCTCTCGTTGCCCGCTACGACATATCCGATCCTCCTGCTTCCGTCCAGCGGGATAGAGCGCAGCTCCTTCGCGTCGATGTCGGACACGCCTCCTGCCTCGAGCACTAAGAAGATGGAGGGTAAGCAGTCGAAGCTCCTCAGATTGCCGTAGGGGGCGACGAAGGCGTCCAGCCTCCCCGATGCCACGCATGCCGTCTCAAGGGCCGCTGTGCTGAGCATCCTGGGGTACTTGGTGGAGGCCATCAGAGCGGCCAGCCCCGCCATCCTGTCCCGCGGGACCTTGTACATCTTGGAGTCAAAGGCCATGACCGTCTCCTTGAGGTCCCTCAGCTTGCTGGGTTTTGCGAGAGACCATCCCTCGTAGACGATATCCTTCTTCCCCCAGATGATCCTGCTCCGCACGTGGTCAATTACCCCGGCGGCAAAGATGTCGCCGAATAGGGGCCCGTCGGCCAAGGCAATGGAGGTGCTGTAGACCGAGACCCCCCGCTTGGCGTTCGTGGAGCCGTCGATAGGATCCATTAGGAGCGTCAGCTTCGCTGAAGAATGGCTTATGATGCCCCTTTCTTCAGATATGATGGTGGTGGGGGGGAGCCTGGAGGCGGCGAGCATCATCACCCTTTCCTCCACGGCCCTGTCTATCTCATATGTGATGTCGCCGAAGGAGCCTCTGCCGAGCGGCTTCCCACCCGTCCCCTTCCGGGTAGTCTCGTTGACCGTTTCGTTGGCCGCCAGCAGGGCGTCTCTGATAAACTCAAGATAGAACTGTATCGTCAAGGAAGATTGTAAGAAATATTGCCGTTTCCCCCTCTTTAAACGCTGTGTTGCCCACGCCGCTGCCTAAAGGTGAGGGAAGCGTTGGCCTGGCGCACCAGCTCGAAGGCCTCCTCGTAGTCCTCTTCCTCGACTATGGAGGACCTCCTCTCCCTTGCCGTGCCCAACGCCAGCTGCTCTAGGGCGTTCCCCACCCTGGAGCCATAGCCAGCTAGGAACCTTGGCGCCTTGAACTTGCTCAGCTTCTCGGTCATCTCGGCCGGTGGCTTCATCTCCATCAGCTCCGACCCCATGGCCGCCTGAAGAGCTCCCTTGGCCTCCTGCGCTGAAGGGAGACCGCGTTCGATGGCTTCGTCGAAGGCCTTCCTGTCTACAGCCGGCGGCATCCTGAGGGCCAGGTCGATGAGCCCCATAAAGTCAGGGTCCAGCATCGGCGTGTCGAGCTCGTTCGGTGCCCAAAGGTTGAACATGAACCTCGCCTTGACGTTAACCTCCGTCCTCTTCCCGTCGTAAGTGATCCTCGTCCTCCTCGTTGCTAGGAGATCGAGGAGGATGCGCTTCTCCTCCGGCGTGGCCTTCTCGAAGTCGTCCACGACGACGATGCCATCGTTGCCGTTCAGCGCAATCTGCTCCTGCATCTCCGACGGCGAGTTCCCTCCGCATAGGACATGCGCCGACACCGGCGTAAACTCGTCGAGGAAGCACCTGGTGAGGCTCCTGTTGAAGGCATCGCTATCCCAAAGGACGATGACGTTGAACCGGTCGCTGGAAAGCACCCTCAGGTGGACCTTGCTCAGGAGTGCCAGCCCGTCCAGGCCTCTCACCCTCTCCTCCAGCTCCGCCTGGAATTCGTCGAGCGGCCACAGCGCAGCGGCCATGGGAGCTTCGCTCAGGGCGCTGGCAGCCTTGATCCTTAGTGCGTTCTTAAGCTGGAGCGCGTTGTTGCGATACTCCATCCAAGGGGCCATTCCGAACTTCATCTGCTCGGGCTTGAGCCTGAAGATGACTTCGTAGAGGCCCTCCAGTTCCCGCAACTCGACGTTCACATATAGATCGTATATACCCAACCTCCCCGCCAAGGCATTCCTCGATGCGAGCCTGTCGTAGGTCTTGTGGCACGTTACCCTGATGGCGCTGGGGGTCACGTCCACAGCCGATACAATCTCGTCGGCCACGACGGCCCTCGCGTACAGGACCCAAGACGAGAACGGCTCTCCGAGGATGCGAAAGCGGGGGTCGTAGGGGTCCGTCCTGGCAAGGTCGGCCATGGTCCGCACTCCTTGTTCCTCTAGGAGCGTCCTCGATAGCGAGCCCAGCCCCGGCACCTTCAGGGAGGCGAGGCTTCCGCTGCCGTCGGCGCGAGCGTTGCTCATGGAGGGCCTTCCTCCGAGTCGTCAGCCCAGGGTTTAGAGACCCGGAGTCATAGGAAGTTCACTTCGGAGTCAAGCGCAGTCAGAGCTTCAGGTAGATCTTCTTCCCGTCCAGGTCGGACTCCGTCCAGCCCTCCCCGTCGAAGGCCTCATCCGAGACCTCCACCTCTCGTACCCTTACCAAGAAGAGCAGCTTCTCCTTCCTCTTCGCCACCAGCTCGGCGGTTGCCTTTTCAAGGCCCCTCACACTAGCCTTTGGCAAGACTTCGGTGGGGACGTACCCCTTCTCCTTCCGGAGCGCCTGCAGGCGACGGGCGATGTCACGCACGAGGCCCTCCGCCGTCAGCTCTTCATCTCTAGTGGTTTCGAGTGCCATAAAGCTGTCGCCCAAGCTGGCCACGGCGAATCCCTTTTCAGGCTCGACGGAGAACTCCAGCTCCTTCCTGTCGAACGTGTACTTGTGCGCCCCCACGGTCACGCTGACGTGACCCTTCTCCTTGGCTGCGGACCACAGCGACCAGGGGTCGGCTGCGTTCACCGCGGCGACGACCGCGTTGAAGTCCTGCTTGAGCCTCTTCCCCACGGCGGAAGTGTCCAGCTTCGCCTTCAACCCGATGGGGAGATCCTTAGCGGGCTTGAATTCCAACTCTTGCACGTTGGTTATGTCACGGAGGAGCCTCTCCGCCCCCGACGAGAGCCTCTTCGAGGCTGAGTAGAAGCCTCTACTGAGTGGCCATCTGCGCTTGACCCTAGCGTTCATCCGGGCCGAGTTGGACAGAGACACAAGCCCCCACATCACATCATATTCCTCTTCCAGCGGCACCTCAAGGTATTCTCCTCTAGTCGAGGGCTTTCCCGCCAGTATAACGCTTAGTCGTCCGTCGGAGAACACGGAATTAAAGAGGAACTCCGTGATAAAAGGAACGTAGGGATGCATCAGCAGGTCCAGCGTCCGGAGCGCATGGGCCAAGACGCAGTAGATCACTAGCCTCCTTTCTTTCGTCTCCGGAAGGTCGTCCCAAAGCTCGTTCCTCGTGAGGGGCACGTATTCCTGGCTTAGCACCTCAATAATGAAGGAGTCGAATGCCTTGGACGCCTCGTTGAACCTCCTCGCCGCGTACGCGGCGTTCGTTGTCGTCACTAGTCCTTCCAGCTTAGAAAGGAGCCACCGGTCCTGCGGCTGAAGCTTCCCTTCCCTGAAGTACTTGCCCAGGAGGGAGCCGTCCCACTCGAAGCCGTCGTATCCGCTATTGGTGAAGTAGTAGAGATGAAGGTGATACAAGGTGTTGAGGACCTGGAAAGGCCTTCCGTACATCTCCTTGACGTCGAAGTTGATGGAATCAACGGGAGACCCCTTCCAAAGGAGGTAGAGTCGCACTAGGTCGGCCGAATGCTCCGAGAACAGGGTCCGGGCCTCCACGGTGTTGCCCTTGCTCTTGCTCATCTTCTCTCCTTTCTCGTCCAGGACGTGCCCTTGGAACAGGAAGGCACTGTAGGGCGCCTGCGGCCTTCCGGAGAGGATGACGTTCTCGACCAACAGCGTGTACGCCCAGGCCCTGGTCTGATCGATCCCCTCTGTCAGAAAGGGGACCGGGACAAGGGACTTGTACTCCTCGTCGGACTCGCCGGCGTAGGGGGCGGCGCCGCTGTTGTGCCAGGTGTCCAGGACGAAGGGCTCCCTGTAAGCCTTCCCACCGCACTTCCTGCACCTGACGACAACCCTGTCGATCCACGGCCGGTGAAGCTCGAAGGATGGGCCGTCGGGGAGCTCCAGGGCTGCCTCGATGATGGCCTTCCGGCTGAACAGAGCCGTCTTCTCCCCGCAATCGCTGCAGGCCCACAGCGGAAGGGGGGAGCCCCATATCCTTTCCCGAGTGATGTTCCATGGCCTTCCCTCTCTGATGATATTCAGGAAGCGGTTCTTGGGCCCTTCGTAGAAGTACTCCACCTTCCCGGCCGCTTCGACGGTCTGGTCCAAGATCCTGTCTACCCAGTAGAAGTACTCCCTCCTCAACATGTAGACCAGCTTGTGGTGGGACCTCCAGCAGGTTGGATATTCATGCCTGATCTTGAAGTAGCCCGCCACCAGCCCTTTCTCCTTGAGCGCGGCCACGACCTCTTCGTCAGTGTCCCGCACGAAGGAGCCCTGGAACCTTCCGGCTTCGGTCGTGAACCTGACCTCATCATCGATGGGGTTGAAGATGGGGAGCTTCCTCTTCGAAGCGACATCGAAGTCCTCCTCGCCGTTGGCGGGAGCCATGTGCACGATGCCCGACCCCGTGCTGGGGTCCACGAAATCCTCCGCTACCACGGTGTGCACCTTTCCCTCCTCGAACAGGCGCTGCTGGCGGGGGACTTCGGCGCCCAGTGGCGGGACGTAGCGCAGCCCCTCCAGCTGGGATCCCTTCACCGTCTTGACCTTTCTTGCCCCTTCGAGCTTCAGGCTCGCCACGAGCTCCTCGTAGCGCGCATCGCCGACGATCCAGGTTTCCTCGCCCACCTCAACATACGAGTAGTCCGCTTCGGGATGGACCCCTATGAGCTCGTCGGTGATGACGGTGAAAGGCATGGTGGTCCAGACGAGGAGGTAGAGGTCCTCGCCGGCGACCTTCGCCTTGTAGTATAGCGAAGGGTCGGTGACGGTCTCGTAGCCGTCGGCCACCTCCCTGTTGCTCAGCGAGGTCTGGCAGCTGGGGCAATAGGCTACCACCCTTTGCCCCTCTCCGAGGAGACCCCTCCGGTAGGCAGCTTCCAGCACCTTCCATTCCCTTTCGATATACTCATCCTTGAACGTCCAGTATCCGTCGTAGTCCATGAGTAGACCGATGTAGGAGTCAGCCGTCAGCCAAGACTTGACGTACTTCTCCACTATGCCCTTGCAAGCCGCCACCAGTTTCTCCTCGCCGATGGCCTTGAGGTTCTCGGTCTTGTTGCCCTTCAGGCCCAGCTCCTTTTCCGCCTGCAGCTCGACCGGGAGACCCTGCGTGTCCCAGCCCGACCGGAACAGGATGGAGGCGCCCCTCATTGTTTCATAGCGATACCAGAGGTCCTTGAATATCCTCCCTCGGACGTGGCCGATGTGAGGCTCTCCGTTCAGGGTGGGCGGGCCCTCCACATACCCTATGGCCGGGATGCCACTCCTCGCTTCGGCAATTTGCTTCCGGACGTCGACCTCCTCCCAGAACCTCCTTACAGCCTTCTCCATCTCCTTGGGCTCGAACTGCGGGCCTAGGACGAATCTCTTCGCTTTTTCGTCTTGGGAAGCCCTACTCACCGATTGACCCTCACGTTGACTCTTCCTTGTGTCTGAGACCCCCTTTAAAGCGTTGCTTTGCCGCCCGATCGCTGCGCCAAAACGAAACGCACCTTTTTATCCTCCTTGCGGCGCATGGCTTTCATATGAAGCTGGTTGTCGCCATTACGGGTGCTAGCGGCGTCGTCTATGGCGTGCGCCTCCTTGAGGAGCTGAAGAAGGTGGGGGTGGAGACCCACGCCATCGTTTCCGACGCCGCCTATCTCACGATGAAATACGAGACCAGTTACACTCGCAAGCAGATTTCGAGCCTCCCCACTCACATCTACACGGAGGAGGAGCTGGAAGCTCCCGTCGCCAGCGGCTCTTTTCAGACCGACGGCATGGTTATCGCCCCCTGCAGCATGAAGACCCTCGCGGGAATCTCGTATGGATTCGAGAACAACCTGGTGATAAGGGCTGCCTTGGTCACGCTCAAGGAAAGGAGGCCCCTCCTCCTTCTCATACGCGAGACCCCCCTCTCGTCCATTCAGATCGAGAACATGCTGCGATGCTCCCGGTCAGGGGCCGTGGTCATGCCGGCATCGCCCTCCTTCTACAACGACCCTCGCGATGTGTCGGCCATGGTGGACCAGATGGTGGGTAGGATCCTCGATTCGCTGAGGATTAGTCATTCTCTGGGCAGGCGGTGGAGCGGCTCCCCGCGAAAGGGGTGACGCTCCCTGCCCGACCGCGTAGCTTTCATATCGGACGTACACGGCAACTGGGAGGCCCTCCAGGCCGTTGCTCCCTTCATCAAGGGCATACCTACCTACTGCTGCGGTGACGTGGTGGGATACGGGGCCAACCCCAACGAAGTCGTGGAGTGGGTGCGCATGAACTGCGCCGGGTCAGTGATGGGGAACCATGATCAGGCCGTTGTTTCTGGCGATACCGAATGGTTCAATCCGACAGCGGCCGAGGCCATCTTGTGGACACGGCGGAAGGTCAGCGGGGAGCACCTTCATTACCTAGCATCGCTTCCATTGTCCATCCGATTCCAGTTTGGGGGGAGGCGCTTCCTCGTCCTCCACGGAGGCCCCGACGACCCCCTCCATGAGTACGTCTACCTGGAGACGCATAGGGACCTCTTCGATGGATACCTCGAACGAAACGATGTCGACCTGCTGGCCCTGGGTCACACCCATCATCCCTTCGCCGCGGCGACCCCCCGGGGGGTGGTTTTCAATCCCGGCAGCGTGGGCCAGCCGCGCCATGGCGTCCCCGGGGCCTTCTACGCGGTCGTTTCCTTTTCGAACGGAGACGCCCATGTGGAGCTGCTGAAGGCCGAATATGACATTGGCTCGGCGGCTTCCAAGATTTATGCCGCAGGACTTCCAAGGGTGCTGGGGGAACGCCTCTACGAAGGCCTCTGACCGTCCCCCAATACGAAGAGCCTGCCTTTCGGGAACCTTGTCCTCTCGAGGACGCCCCGGGCATCGTACACGATGGGCTCGGTGTGGGTCCAACTCTTCAGCCTGTCGTAGTCCAGCTCGCGGTACTCCCCGTGGTCGGTAGCCACTATCACGAGGTCGCAGCCCTCCAGAACAGCGGAGAGCTGCTGCGAGACGGGGAAGCCCAGAGCCTCCTCCTTCTTCACGTATGGGTCATGGACCTTGACCTTGCATTTCATCTTCTTGAGCTCCGACAGGAGCTCGTATGTGGGACTGAGCCGGTCGTCGGCGACGTCGCCTCGGAACGCTAGGCCGAGCACGGCCACTTCCTTAGGCTCTCCCTTGAACAGAGACAGCGCGCTCCTGGCCACCTTGGCGGGCATGGATGAGTTGAACTTCCTGGCCTCCTCCGTCATAGCCGCCTTTGAACCACGCTTCCTGGCGGACTTGGCGACGAAGACGGGGTAGACGGGGATGCAGGCGCCTCCGACGCCCAGGCCGGGCCTGTGAAGGTGGCTGAAGGGCTGGCTATTCGAGGCCTTCTGGACCTCCCAGAAGTCGACGCCCAGCTTCTCGCAGACGAGCGCCAGTTCATTCGCCAAGGCGATGTTGACGTCTCTGTAGACTCCTTCGAAAAGCTTCTCCATCTCGGCCGCCTCCAGGCTCGACATCCCCAGCACGCCCTTCTTCGCGACGCATGAGTACAGCGCCGAAACCGCTCTCAAGCTCTTGGGCCCCTCCCCCGCCACCACCTTCGGGTAGTTATCCTCCAGGTCCTTGAGGGACCGGCCTTCGAAGATCCGCTCAGGAGAATAGGCGAAGGCGAAGTCGCCTTCGACCTTGAGGCCGCTACCTTCCTGGAGTATGGGAAGAACGAGATCCCGGCAGGTACCTGGAGGCACGCTGGTCTCTAGGATGGAGATGCTCCCCTTTTGCATCCTCGCTGCGATCTCTTCGAAGGCGGACTTCACGCTGGACAAGTCGGCGCCCTCGTCGTTCAAGCCGACGGGGACGGCGACGATGTTAACGTCGGCCACGGCCGCCGCCTGGGACGGGCTCGTGCTGACGGCCAGCCGCCTCGCTTGGAAGCCCGCCCTGAAGGACTCGTCAACGAAGGGCTCGTCGGGGAAGAGCGCCCTCCCTTGGGCTACTGTGTCCACCCGCTTCCTGTCGATGTCGACGAGGACGACCTTCGCGCCAGCCCTGAGCCAGGCAGCCGCTATCGTCGCGCCCACTCGGCCGGCGCCGTAGACGGCGACGTGAACCCTTCCGGCCTTTACCGCCTCCGGGATGCCCGCTGTGTCATCAAGGATGTTCAATTGTCACTGTGCACGACAAATGGCTCACGAAGGCCGTCTAAAAAGCATATGGAACGAAGAGGACAAGGAGCCTGTCCTCTACCCCAAGTGGAACTAGGGCGTAGAGCCCGGTCAGGGTGGGCCGTCCGAGTCAGTGAGCTACAAGAGGTACGACCAGTGTCTGATAGGCGGTACTTTCGTCGTGGTGAGAGCCAGCATCCTGCCAGTGAGGGCTATATCCTCAGAAGCCATCTCAGGATGAACCGTCCTTATCTCAAGGGGAAGGAAGGGCAACGGGTTTGAGCTCGAAAGGCGTCCCAGATGGTCATCTTCTAAGGAGGGCCGCCTTTTCGGCCAGCAGGCGGGAGACGACGTCTCCTCCGCCCACCACCGACTCCATCTCCACCCTATTGACACGAGAGGCCGCCCTTTTCCCAGGAGCGTCAGCCTTGAAAGGCTTCAGCTCGACAAGGCGCCGGATTTCGGCGAGCCCACTTCGCGCATCCTCAGCGCTTCCCCAGACCACGAGGATGGATTTGTTCCCGGGTTGAGAGCCCGCGACCCTGACCGCTTTTGATATCTGCCTGGTCCCGGCGACCCTGAGCAAGAAGTCGACCTCCACCCTGTCGGCCAGGAGCTGTGAGGAACCCTTCAACTCCACCGACTGCTTGAGCGTCAGAAGTAGATGTTCTCGCCCAGCAACGGCCGAAGAGTCCAGGGTCTGCACCAAGGCCGGTGCCGCCCCCTTCCTCAGCTCGGCGAGCTGCCGTGTCGGGTCCTCGCCAGCCAGGAACGATCTCAGCTCCACATAGGTCTTGGGGCCTATTCTCTTCACGCTGGTTTCCCTCCATGCGCGATCGGGAAGAGGATCAATTCGTCGCCGTCGTGAAGGTGGGTGGCCAGGCCCTCCTTGGCTGAAACTTCGGCGTCGTTGACGAGTATGCTGAGCTCCTTGCGCTGGGCTATCTCCCTCACTTCTCTCGGGAGTAGCCTGAGGAACTCCTCCACCGTGGCGCCGTCTGCGATGTCGACCTCGCTGGAGCCCTCCATGAAGCTGCGCGCCACGCCTAGGGCCTTGACCTTAATCAGCGGCCCTTACCCTTCCTCACGTAGCGGAGGAGGGGCTCCTCATAGACGCGCCCCATATATTTCGAGCCCGGCCGCAGGGTCACCACCTCGCTCCCTCCTACGATGTCCGAAAGCCTGCGGTTGGCCTCTTCCTTGGAGATGCCCCCGTCCAGAAGCCATTCGAGAGGGTAGGAGATCCCTACAGGGCGGGCGGGGATGAGGTGACGCGTGGACTTGGGGGGGAGAAGACGGCGCGTGAGGCCGCTCTGGATGACATCACCCTTGGCCAGCGAGGGGGGATAGAAGACGAATGCGTCCGACCCGATGAGCCGCCTGGCTTCCTTCTCGGCCACGATCTTCGGCTTGATGCCGCTGCGAGCAGCCGTCTCGTCGAAAACGCGGACCAGCTCCAGGCTTTCGCGGACGCCCTCGAAGGGGAGCAGCGACTTGAACGACACGCCCCCGACGAAAAGCGCCGCAGGCGACCGGTGGCCTTCGACTTCGGACATGGCTTCGGCGCCGCTGACGCGGGTCAGGTCCAGGAGGACCTTAAGGTCCTCCAACAGTGGGTTGCTCATCCCTTCGTAGGCGCGCAGCCACCTCCCTAGCTTGATGGCTGGGCTGGAGTAGTCCACGCGGCAGACCAGGATCTTGGAGGCTCCCATGCCCTTCAAGGCCTCCACCCTGTGCATGCCGTCCAGCGCCACCCCCGTCCCGTCGTCGACGATCACGGGGTCCAGCTGCGCGCGGGAGCGCTTCAGCGAGTTGCGCATGGCGGCCAACATGTCCGGAAGGACCTGCTCGTGGGGAAGGACCTCCTCTATCGGCTCGATGGATAATACGAGAGATATGTTACGATGGCTGATCGTCAGTGGAGCCTTCAAATGGACGAGCCACTTTCTGCCGCTGCAGCTTCGGCGGGGACCAGCGGCTGCTCCCCCGATTCTGCGTTGACAGCTTCAGGCTCCTCTCTGGACTCGAGCTTGTAGTAGTGAGTGATGTATCCGACCACCCTGTTCTTCAGCTGCTTCGTGTTGAACTTAGAAACTTCCTCCACGACCTTCTTGTTGTTCTCATAGTCATCAGAAAACTTCCCTGGGTTTCCCTCCATGAGTAACTGGGCGATGCGTCTAACTCTGTCCAAACGGCGACCGCGCTCTCGACGTTTGTGTCAAACGGCTATTATAAAAGCCCTACCGTCTTCGTCGCATTTCCTATTCTTCCTGCAAGGCAAGGCGCCCGCCGACGGCCCTGCCCAGGAACGAGGCGGCGTTTCTGTCCAACAGTCGTTCCAGCTCGCGTGGTTGAACTTTCATTATCCTTGCAGCCTCCAAGTATACGCTGGCTATCAGCAAGGGAGACGAATCACGCGACTCAAAGCAAGCCCCGTACCGCACGGGGGAGTCAGTTTCAAGGAGGAGGCTTCCCATCTCCGCAGCCGCGAGGAGCTTCTTTATCTTCTTGGAGTAGAGCAACGGCGGGCCGAAGGAAACGAAATAGCCCCTGTCCGTGCAGGACTCGAGCTCTTTCAGGCTTCCCTCAAACCAATGGAGTAACACCCGCAGGTCGAAGGTCGAAAGGTCATCCAAGGCCTCCTGCAGTCTGCCTCTCGTGTGAACGGTTACCGGCTTCTTCAGCCGGCTCGCCAGCTCCATTTGGGTCAGGAAGTCGCCCCGCGATTCCGCCAGGCTGACCCTCCGGTCGAGCCCTATCTCCCCCACCCCATCGACCTCTGCGGCGTGAGATTCGACCCATCGGCCGAAGGCGACGATATCTCGGTTCGGGTTGGTTGGATGGAGCCCGGCGAATAAGAGCGAGCCTGGCCGGTCGCCCGTCGCGCGCTCCCATGTCGACTCCAGATCGTCCATACCGGTCGAGTTGAGGAGAACCGTCAGCCCCGGCGGACGCCTCTGCCACGAGGCCGTGGGGGATGCCCAGATGTGGGCGTGCGCGTCGATTAGGGGCCTCGAAGGCCCGTGAGCCTCTGCGGGGACTCCTTCCGAAGGCATTGGGGTGACAAACCTTAAGACGGCTCCGATTATATGCTTTGGTTGGTATTCCTGGTGCTTTGTGTTGAACGAAGTCGAATTCGGTTCCGCAGCGGTATATAGGATCCTTAAGAAGGCCGGAGCGGACAGGGTGAGCGACGACGCCGTCGAGGAGTTCAAGTCCGCACTCGACGACATCGGCATTCGAATCGGGCAGGGGGCCGTTGAGCTCGCCGGCCACGCGGGACGGAAGACCGTGAAGGCCGTCGACGTGAAGCTGGCGCTCAAGAACTTTCTCGAGTGACGTTACACACCTAGTAGGATGCCTATTCGACCCCGCCGACCTACGTGCTACCAGCAAAGCTTAAAACACGAAGCGATGGCACAGCTTCTCGGCGCTCCGGTAGTATTCATCTCCAAAAGATGGCTGAAAGTCCGGTCAAGTATCTCGGCCTCTCGGGGCAACCCGACGGCCGGAGAAAGCCGATAACCTGGGTTCGAATCCCGGCCGGAGCACCAGGTATTGTAGTCTAGTGCTCCAACTTTGGCATATGGACTGATGAACAGCGAAGAGGCCCCCGACGACATTCACGGGTACAAG
>JBEKZX010000025.1:0-21434 GCA_049509455.1 Conexivisphaerales archaeon | reverse complement strand
CCAGCTCCCGAACCCCCGAGATATTATTATTAAGCGAGGGCCGCGGTCTGACGAGTGGCGATGAAGACTCTAGCCCATGCGACTTCGGGATGAGCTGGATCTTGAGTTCTGAGCCAACCTTCACCTCTGGCCTGGTATCTTCCGACCAATGCCACGAACTTGGGCGCGAAACTGGCTTGCATCACTTCAAAGGGGCAGACTTGCATGAGCACCCCTCAGGGGAGCCCAGCGGAGATTCCGGCAACACTGCGTCTGATTCGGCTGGCAGCATTCGCGGGACGAAGGAGGAACTTATTAGCGTTCTCAACGGTGACTAAGTTGAAAAGTTCTTAAGCATTACCGAAAACCACCACTGACGGAGGTTAATTGGGGATGGAGATGGAGGCTGTAGAAAGATCGAAGCACCTGATGAGCAAGACGAAGAGCATCTGCCCCGAGTGCAACCGGACCATCTCTGCGGACATCTTCGCCAGGGATGAGAAGGTCTACATATCCAAGACCTGTCCCGAGCACGGATACTTTGAGGATCTCTACTTCGGTGACTACGGCATGTACGTCAAGTTTTCGAAGTACGCCAAGGACGGAAGGGGCATAGAGAACCCGGACATCATCGCCGCGGCGGTAAACTGTCCCACGGGGTGCGGCCTCTGCTCCAATCACCTGAGCCACACCGCGCTGGCCAACATAGTTGTGACGAACCGTTGCGACCTGAGCTGCTGGTACTGCTTCTTCTACGCTGAGAAGGCCGGCTACATCTATGAGCCTTCGCTGGAACAGATAAGGAAGATGGTCAGGAAGATGAAGGCCGAAAAGCCGATTTCAGGTGCCGCCCTGCAACTGACGGGAGGGGAACCGACGCTGAGGGAGGACCTGGTGGAGATCATCAAGATCGCCAAGGAGGAGGGCGTCCAGCACGTGCAGCTCAACACCGACGGCATCAACCTAGCCAGGGACCCGACCCTCGCCAAGAGAGTACACGATGCAGGCGTCAACACCGTATATCTGAGCTTCGACGGCGTCACTCCCAGGACCAACCCCAAGAACTACTGGGAGATCCCATCCGTCCTGAAGAACGCCAGGGCCGCAAATCTGGGCCTAGTCCTTGTCCCCACCGTGATCAGGACAGTCAACGACTATGAGGTGGGAGACATGATACGCTTTGGATTCAAGAACATAGATGTCGTTCGGTCGGTGAACTTCCAACCGGTGTCGCTGGTCGGGCGCGTTTCCAAGGGCGACCGGGACAAGTTCAGGATCACCATACCTGACGTCATCAAGAGGGTGGAAGAACAGACGGAGGGAGACATCGAGAGGGATGACTGGTTCCCCGTCCCCGCGTCCATGGCATTCTCGACGTTCGTCGAGGCCTGGGTGGGGCTGCCGCTGTACGAGCTAACGACGCACTTCGCCTGCGGCGCCGCGACCTACCTCTTCGAGAAGAACGGCAAGATGGTCCCCCTGACAAGGTTCATCGACATCCCAGGCTTCCTCGAGTTCCTCGAGTCTGAGGGCGTGGCCCTGGAGCAGGGTCGGTCGAAGGTCCTCTCAGGCGCCAAGCTCCTCCTGAAGCTGAGGAAGTTCGTGGATTCCGAGAAGGCGCCTGAGGGCATGAAGCTGGGAGACATACTCTACAACGCCATCGTCAAGCACGATTACTCCTCGCTGGGCGCGTTCCACCGACGCTCTCTCTTCGTCGGGATGATGCACTTCATGGACAAGTATAACCATGACGAGGAGAGGGTGCGCCGCTGCGACGTCCACTACCTCACGCCCGACAATCGGATCATACCTTTCTGTAGCTTCAACGTCTTGCCCGAATGGTACAGAGACGCGATTCAGAAGAAGTACTCCATCTCCATCGAGGAGTGGGAGAGGCGGACCGGCAAGACCCTCAGGGCAGGCTACTACAAGCGAGCTCAGGCGCCCACCGGCGACGACCAGAATCTCCTTAACCCCATTGCAGCGCTCTAGTGGAAGGCGCCTACCTCGACTTTCGAAGATTTTGGCCTCCTGAAAGCGATAACACTTTCAGAGCACCCCGCATAGATAATCCACTGCAAACGATGATAAATGTTATAACCAGTAAAACTGTACTCTCATGACAGATGGGCCTCTCCGTCTTCAAGGACGAGTACAAGCTCCTCCCTGACTACCTTCCCGGGAATATCCCCCACCGAGAGGGCGAGCTCGAGCAGCTAAGGAGGACGTACTCCTCTGTCCTGTCTTCCGTCTCCACGCCGGCCACCTCCTTCTTGTTGGGGCCGGTGGGCACGGGCAAGACGATGCTGGCTCGCAAGCTCTGCGCCACGCTGGAGGAGGAAGGCAGGAGGGGTGGCATGATCGTGAAGGCCGTGACGGTGAACTGCCGCATTGACAGAGGGCCCTCATCAGTGCTGAACAGGATGGTGGAATCCCTGGGCCTCACCTTCCCCAAGCGCGGCTACGAGGTGCAGGAGACGCTGCGCTTCCTGACGGACGAGCTCCTGCAGATGAAGGCGAGGCTGCTCCTGGTCTTGGACGAAGTAGACAGCCTCGTGTCGGCCAGCGGCGCCGCCTTCCTCTATACGCTGGTCAGGATAAACGAAACGGTGAGCTCCCCCGTCCTCTCCCTTCTGATGGTTTCGAAAGACCTGCGGTTCTTCTGGGAGATGGACGCCAGCACCAGGAGCTCCCTGCAGAAGGCTGTCGTGAAACTCTCCCCGTATACGGCTGACCAGCTCCTTTCCATCATCCGGAGCAGGAGCGAGGAGGCCCTCAGCCCAGGGGTGCTGGACGAAGACACCGCCAGCCTCATTGCTGGCGCCGCAGGCGATTCGGGGGACGCCCGCTACGCACTAGAGCTGCTTTACAGGTCGGCTAAGATGGCCGACTATAACGGCGCGGAGAAGGTGAGGGCCGCCGACGTGCAGGAGGCGAGGAATAGCCTTCCGCCGCAGGTCAGCCTGGAAGAGCTGAGCTACCTTAGCCGCCATGAGCGCATCATCCTGCTGGCCGCGGCCCACCTCCTGAGGCCCGCCGACAGGGCGTTCGTGTCGACGGGGGAGTTGGAGAGCGAATACGGCTCCATCTGCTCCTCCATGAACCTCCAGCCACGCCGGCATACGATGGTCTGGATGTCCATCCAGAACCTCAAGGCCAGGGGCTTCTTCGTCGCGTCGCAGTCCGGCAAGGGAAGGAGGGGGAGGACTACGCTGATCGGCCTGAATATGTCCCCCATGGAAGTGATGAGGATATGCTCGGGGGAGGAGTGAGCTGACCTGGAACCCCTACGAATAGAGGAAATCCTTGGCGCGGCGGGCCGGGTCAAGGTGCTCCTCCTGCTCATCGACGAGGAGGAGATGAACATCTCACGGGTGGTCAAGCGGTCGGGGCTGGAGCACTCGTCGGTGCAGAAGCATCTGAGCGTCCTCTGCGAGCAGCACCTCGTGCGTGAGAAGAGATACGGCAGGATCCGCATCTTCGCGCTCGAGGAGAAGAACCCCTACGTAATTCTGTTGAAGAGGTTCTTCGCGGACTGGAGGAGGATGGCCGAAGCCCAGGGATCAGGCTATTCATAGCTACGGCCCATTCGCAGGTCCAAGCCCATGTCTTGAAGCTGCAGTGAAGACCATCTACGATACAATCGCCCGCCTGCCGCTTCCAGTAAGCGAATCCTTATCACTCCGGTCATGGTGACCGACCCCGGCCATAGCATAGATGAACCAGAAAGTGGCAGCGGTAGTCGTCTTTGTCGCTCTCATAGTCGCCGCCGGCTCAGGTGCGTCGCATCCCGCATCGACGGAGGGGGCGGGGACGGTGGTGGGCACCATAACGGTGGGCGGCGAGCCGACTTTCTTTGCTTACGACTCATCCAACGGCTATCTCTACGTCGCCAACTTGGATACAGGAGAGGTGTCCGCAATCAACGGGCTTACGAACACCGTCGTGGGCAACATATCGGTGAGCGATGCGATGAAAGGGATAGCCTACGACTCATCCAACGGTTACCTCTATGTCACTGACTTCGTGGCAGGCAACGTGTCCGTGGTCAGCGATGCTACGAACGCCGTGGTGGGGAGCGTTGGAGCAGGCACATTTCCGAACGGGATAGCCTTCGATTCCTCCAACGGGTACCTCTACGTAGTCAACCTGGGTTCAAGCAACGTGGCGGCCGGCACCGTGTCGGTCATCGACGGGGCCAACAACTCTGTGGTGAGCAAGGTGACGGTAGGCATCGAGCCCTCAATGGTAGCCTACGACCCACTTAACGGATTCCTCTACGTCACAAACGAGGGTTCAAACACGACGTCGGTCATCAACGGGACCAGTAATGAAGTGGTGGGCAACATATCGGTGGGCGCCGGGCCGTATGGGGTTGCCTTCGACCCCGCCAACGGTTATCTCTACGTCGCCAACTTGGGCTCAGGCACGGTATCAGTCATAGATGGGGCCACGGACTTTATGGTGGGCACCATAGCTGTGGGCGGGTCTCCGTACGGAGTAGCCATTGATCCCTCCAACGGATACCTCTACATCACGCAATTCGGGGCTATGAACGTCTCGACGGGTGCCGTGACGGTCATCAACGGTGCTGCGAACGCCGTGGTGGGCAACGTGACGGTAGGCTCCGGGCCGTATGGGGTTGCCTTCGACCCCGCCAACGGTTATCTCTACGTCGCCAACTACTTCTCCGGAATGGTGTCGGTGATATCGCCAAGTAATGCGACAACCGGGCTCCCGCCAAGTCTGGCATTCTTCACGGTACTGATAGGCGTGTTCGTGGTCTTCATCGGGTCGGCCGTACTTCTTGGGCGTCACCGGAGTCCAGTTCGGGAAGAGCGTCCTGCGTCTCCGTCGCGGCAGTAGCACGACCACTTACGATTCCCTCAAGTCAACAGGGCGAGTTCCGAAAGATGGGCCCGGAGCCGACGAGTTTGGGCCTTCCCAGCCCCTCCCAGTCATCCAGCAGGCATTTGGTTGCTTGAGTCATGCCCATATCTCGGTGACGCCCCTGCGCTTGGGAGACTGTCGACTCGCCCTCGTTCGGTTAACCTATTGTTTTCAATAAAATAGAGATGACCAAGTGATGGTCGTCATCGTCGGTCAGGTCATGATATTGATTTCTTTTCCAGTAGCAATAGATTTCCAAAACTGTCGTGACCGCTTGGCCTAGGCTAGCGGACACCCCTAGTGACGATATGTATTCTCGACCAAGTACGACTGCCAGATGTGGTTCCGGAGGGGTCCTAGCTAACTAGCGTCCGTTTGAGTGGTAATAACATGTAACTGGCTCAAAGTCGAACTACCACTTTTCGGGCTAGCTCTAGTTTGACAACGATAGCGTTTTAACCTGTGCTGGGGATATCGGAGGATGTGAATCCCAGTGGCTAGGATGGTAGATGTGTCTTCCAAGCCCGTGATCCGGAGGGAGGCCGTCGCCGAAGGTTTCATCAAGCTCAACAGCCGAACCTTGAAGGTCATTAGAGAGAAGGGCCTGGAGAAGGGGGACGCGGAAGAGATTGCGAAGATTGGAGCGATCACCGCCGCCAAGCGCACCTCCGACATCCTCATGCTGTGCCATCCGATCCCCATCGAGTCGGTGGAGGTGCTCGTCGGCGTCGAAGAAGAAGGCGTCAGGGTCACCAGCCACGTCATCGCCCAGGCGAAGACGGGCGTCGAGATGGAGGCCCTTACGGCGGTCGCCATGGGCCTCCTAAACGTGTGGGACGTCACCAAGAAGTACGAGAAGGATGCGCAGGGTCAGTATCCGTCCACGGCGATCCAGGACATCCACGTCGTGCGCAAGGTGAAGAAGGCATGAGCCCCTTGTCGGAGGACTACCGGCGCGACAGGAAGGACCTGCGGCTGGGAATCATAACCGTCAGCTCTTCCCGTACCGCAGCCGCAAAGGACGGGAGAGACATCGAGGACGAATCCGGTGACAGGGCCTGCGCCATGGTCGGGGAGCACGGGTTCCGCGTGACCTTCAGAAGGCTCGTAGGCGACGACATGACCGACATACGCATGGCCTTCACGGAAGGCCTGGCAACCACCCTTGTCGACGCGCTAATCTTTATCGGCGGGACGGGCGCTTCCTCGGCGGACGTCACCCCGGAGGCGGTGGAGCCCATGCTGAAGAAGGAGCTTCCCGGTTTCGGCGAGCTCTTCCGTCAGAGGAGCAGCGAGAAGGTAGGGGCCGCTTCCGTCCTCAGCAGGGCGCTGGCCGGGACCGTCGACGGCGTAGCCGTCTTCTGCCTCCCGGGGTCACCTGACGGCTGCGAGCTGGGCATGGAGATAGCCCTCGAAATCCTCCCTCACCTGAAGGCGCTGTTAGGGCCTTCGTAGAGAAGACTCCCACTTCGTCCGATACGAGTCCAACGCGTCCTGGGAACACTTCAGGCAGACGCATTTCCCTCCGACGTTTTCCACCGAACAGATGTCCCTGTAGGAGCAGTCGCCGCACGACGCTTCGCTTCCGCATACATAACACCTGAAGAGGAAGTAGACGTTCCCGCCCACGGCAGCGGATATGACCCGTTTGGCCGACTGTAGGTCGATGCCTGACTGGATGAAGAAGCCCTTCCCTGTCGTGTATTCCACCCCGGCCTTCATCAGCTCCTTGAAGGCCTCCTTCCCTAGCCTGGGCAGGTTCACCCAAGTATCAAGCGCGATCCTGATGTCGCCCACCACTATATCACCGTCCTGAAGGACAGAAGTATGCCCGCCCACAGGGACACTGCGACCAGCAGGGCGACGTAGTCGCGGGAGGCCAGCCGCAGCGCGTATAGTGAGGTGGGCTTCTTGACGGCGCCATAGCCCCGGGACTCCATGGCCTCCGCCAGCTCACCGCTTCGCACCAGGGCGTTGACGATCAGGGGGACAAGCACAGGGATGAGGTTGCGGAGCCGCTTTACCGGCCCTCCCCTGTCCAGCTCCAGCCCCCTCGATTTCTGGGCGTCGATTATCTGGGTCAGATCGAGCATGAGCACTGGGACGAACCTGACCGCTGTGACAAAGGCGAAAACGAAGTCCCTTGGAAGCCTGAACCACCTCATTACGTACTCCAGTTCGTCGGGGGAGGTGGTCACGAAGAAGAGGGAGGTGGCCGCAACTATGGCCATGAACCTAAACGTCAGCGTCGCGTTCCGGACCAACGACAGGCCTTCCACCAGGTTGACGATGAAGATGAACGCGGCGAAGGTAAGGGAGACGGTCATCACCTTCCCCAGCCTCTTCAGTGACCTGGCCAGAGCCGCAGGGATGAATATGGAGGCGAATGTCACGACCAGCTCTAGGGGGTTGGAGCTCAGGAGGGCGATGGAGAAGAGCGCGATTGAAATCAGCAGCTTGATTCGGGGGTCGAGCTTGTGTATGATGGTATCCTGGTGCCTGAACCTGAGACCATCAGCCAAGACGCGGGCCAAGGGCTTCACCTCTCCGACAGCCAACCGGCTGCCTCGGCGACGTCCCTGAAGGCGGGGGTCCTTCCGAACAGCTTCGAAATCGTGACGAGCTGGGGCTGCCTGAGGCCCGCCCTTTCAAGGAGAGGGGAGTCGGAGAAGACCTCCTGCGCGTCCCCGTCGGCGACGACCTTCCCTCCCATCATCACGACCGTCCTGGCGCCGAGGGGCCACAGGAACTCAAGGTCATGGGAGACCACAATTACGGTCTTTCCATCCTTCACCAGCTGCCTGATGGTGCCGAAGATGCGATTCTTGCTGGGGAAGTCCTGGCCGACGGTGGGCTCGTCCAGCACAAGCACATCTGGATTCCAGGCCATGACGGCGGCGATGCAGAGACGCTTCTTCTCACCACCGCTGAGGGTGAGGGGGACCCTCTGCTTCAGCGAGTCCATCCCGAAGTAGCTGAAGACCTCGCCGGCGCGCCGGACCGCGTCCTCCTCGGAGAAGCCGAAGTTCCTGAGTCCGAAGAGCACCTCAGCCTCGGCCGTTTCCGAGAAGAGCTGGTGGTCGGAGTTCTGGAAGACCAGGCCAATCTTCCGCGACAGTTCGGCGATGCTACGTTTCTTAGTCTCCTCGCCGAAGACCTTGACAGAGCCTGAGTTCGGCTTGAGGAGGCCGTTCAGGTGCTTCAGCAGCGTCGTCTTCCCGGCGCCGTTCCCTCCTACGATGGCCAGGACCTCTCCCGTGTCGATGTCCAGGCTTACGTCGTCCAGGGCGACTACGCCGTTGGGCTGCTTGAACCTTACGTTCCTGAGCTCGATTATCGCCAGATCTTCCTCGCCTCCGAATAGAAGGCGTCCACGCTCAGGTCGATCTTCCCAGGCCAGCGCCCGAGCGAGCGGAGCCGCCGTTGGAGCTCCACGACCGTGGGCGGAGAGAACCCGATTTCGTCTATCCCCTCGGATGACAGCACTTCCGCTGGAGGACCTTGCTTCCAGACCTTCCCTCCTGAAAGGACGATGAGCTGATCTGCGACGGGAGCCACCAGCTCCAGCCTGTGCTCCACCAGGAGGACGCTCAGGCCCAGCTTGGCGTTCAGTTCCTTCACCAGGGCGACGACATCGTTTGCCGTCCTGGGGTCAAGGAGCGAAGTGGGCTCGTCCAAGATGAGCAGCTCGGGCCCCATGGCCAGCGCGCCGGCGATGGCCACCCTCTGCTTCTGGCCATCTGAGAGCTCGCTGGGCGAGCGGTTGCGCAGATCCTCTATGTTGAGGAGGCGGAGTGATTCGTCGACCCTCCTAACCATCTCTGGGCGCTCCACTCCGAGGTTCTCTAGGCCGAAAGCTATGTCGCGCTCCACGGTGAACATGAAGATCTGGTTCTCAGGGTTCTGAAAGAGGAAGCCTATCTTCTTCGCCAGCTCATATGTCGGAGTCTCCTGGGCGACGAGGCCGTCGACCACCACCCTTCCGGCGTATTCCCCAGGGTAGATGTGCGGGATCAGTCCGTTGGTGCAGCGGAGTAAGGTGGTCTTGCCGCTGCCGCTAGCCCCAGCTAGCACCGCGATCTCCCCCTTCCGGATCGACAATGAGACGTTCTGGAGGGTGGGGACGTCCATGCCCGCGTATTTGAACGAGAAGTCTTCGAATTTCAGAATCTCGTCGGCCGTCGCCCAACACCTTGGCGAAAGGTGAAAGGCTTTGAGTAGCTTATTAAACTGTTGTGGGAGGTCAGCTCAGCTCTTTCAGGGGAAGGCCCAGCTTGCCCTCGAGCGTCTCCTTGAACATCTTCGTGACGACGTCGGGCTTCGCGGGGACGTTCATGGAGGCCGCCGTCGGGTGCCCGCCTCCGGCACCGCCGAGGCGCTCGGAGAAGGCCTTGCATATGTCTGTGCCGAGGTGGAGGCCCGACTTCTCCTTGAATATCTGCGTAGCTCGGAGGCTCGCCCTCGTTTCCTCCCCCACCTCGCCCAGGGCCATGGCGAGGTCGGCCCCCACGTCGATCAGGGCACGTGCCACGGAGGCCTGGAAGGAGCCCACCGTCGTGACCGCCACAATCCATTCGCCTGCCCTGTAGTAGGCGGCCCTCTTGGAGGCCTTGATCCTGGCTATAGATTCGGAGGCGTCCCTTCGGATGCGAAGGACGCTTCTAGCTTTCTCCACGTCTGCCCCAAGGGCGCAGAGGCGGTCCACGGAGGAGATGGTCCGGTTGGAGGCTATAGTAAGGAACTGAGAATCCGCCATGATGCCAAGGAGGAGGGCCTTCGCCGTTTCCCTGCTCACCTTGATGGAGGCGCTCTCGGCAAGTTGGAAGACGACTTCGCTGGCTGAAGATGCGTGTGTGTCGATCACTGCCGAGTCCACGATTCTCCTCATGCTTTCGTCGGGGGGGTGATGGTCTATCAGGACCTTGTAGGAATCTATCGACTCAATCATGTCGGTCTGGGCGCTCAGCAGAGAAGAGTGACCGGTGTCGGTGATGATCACCAGGTCGTAACGATGGCTGGGTATCTCTTCAAGGAAGTTGGCCTTTAGGACCCCCAGGACCTTCTTCGACTGCAGGGTCACGCCCTCGGGCGCCACGAGGGTGACGTGCTTGCTCGGACCGGATGCGGCCGCGAGGCGCTTTATAGCCACCGCCGATGCCACGGCGTCCACGTCGGCGTTCCTGTGGGCCACGACGAGGATCCTTCGCGCTTCCGCTAGCCGCCTAAGCGGGTTCCTGTCGGGAGAAACCTTCAACGTTCAGTTTGCAGGGGTCTCTTGCTTGCTCTTTAAAGCTTCGTTGACCTTGTTCTGCACTTCTTGCAGGTTGGAGCGTATCCGCTCCTCTTGCTTTGCTAGCACCAAGATCCTAGTGTTGGTGAGGTCCGTCTTCTCCTCCAGCTCCTTCAAGAGATCGTCCTTGTTGGCCCTAACCAGCACCGATCCAGCGTTCTTGTATACCACTGCGTCGGAAGCTGCCTTCTTGAGCTCTTCGGTGGCTCGGTCGGCTTCGGACTTCTCCGCCTCCAGAAGCTGCTTCTGGTTTACGACCGCCTGAAGGTTCTGCTGCAGCTGGTCATACCGAGCCAGCTGCTCCTTGAGCCATGGAGGGAGTTCAGCGCCCACTTTGATCTACCGCCTGAATGCTCTCCATGGCTGCCTTTAAAAGTCTTAGAATCGAATTCGTGAAGGCCCGGGCGTCGCTGATCGACCTTCCAGTGACCTTCAAGACGAGCCCCTTCTCTGCGACCGAAATTTGGAAGAGAGCGTTGCCGTGCCGAGACTCGGGACGGAGGGCTTCTAGAAGCGCCTTCGCCTCGGCCCCGTTGACCTCCACTTCGATCTCCACACGGGCTCTATTCAAAGGAATATGCGCCGCCGGCGGCCTTGAACCCGCACTTCCCGCATACCCACACTCCGGCGGCAGAGCGGCGGAACTTCAAGGAGCCACAGCTGGGACAATTCCTCTTTGCCTTGAGCAGCCTGTGTACTCGGCTGTACCTCTTTCTGACGGTCGCCCCGTACTTCTGCCCCAGGCCTCTAAGGGCCCGATCCTTCTTTGGCACTACCCACTACCTCCCTGATCCTTGCCTCTATCTCCTTGGACTTCAACAGTGCCCCATCCAGCGCCTTTAAGATTTGCTGTGGAGAGAAGCTGCCCTGGCCGCCCTTCTGGGCGGCACAGACCTGGCCGTCGGCGATGGCGAACGTTATCCGCGCCTCCTGGATGGCCTCTTCTTCCACCGTCGGGTCTATGAGCAGGAAGTCGGCGACCTTCGACGTAGTTATAGAGACGGGGATGGTCTGTACTGGTAGCGATGCCATCTCCTCAAGCTCGACAACCTGGTCTTCCTTAAGCGTCATCTTCTTGTACTTGGCGCTAGCCAGGGCCGAAACGACGGCATAGGAAGTGGCATCGAGAAGGTTGCCGTCCACGTTAACGATCGCGACGTCGACGAAAACCGAGTAGACCTTCTTCCCCTCCTCTATCACCATCTCGTGCATGTCGACCATGTGCGACTCGCGGACGCCGCGGTCCACGACACGAGCCAGCTCAATCGAGTCCTCATCCGGCGGGCCCGGCTCGGCGAACGCCGACGCGATGGGGAGCACCTCCGCTCCCACCATCAGGAGGCCTTCGTCGGGCGTGTCGGGGAACGGTGTCCCTACTGCCACCTTGACTCCGGCTACAACCCTGGTGTCACCCAGGTCCACCGTGGCTGACCCGTTGGCCTTGATCATCGTGCCCACCTGGATGTTCAGCGTGCGGTAGTCGCTGAAGCCCCGTCCGTCGGATCTCCTTCCCTGCGAATACTGCTCGAGGATCTGATCACGGCGCAGGTTGTCCACGAACAGAGCCTTCCTGTATGATGTAGACATCTCCTAGGCCTCCTTGTTCTTCGGGATGGAATCCCCGAAGTAACGGCTGATGACGGCCTCCCTCTGAATCTTATACACGGCCTTACACGCCTCCTTCGCCATGTTGAAGGCCTTCTCGAACTCCTCCCGGGTCAGGAAGCCGTCCATCTGGAGCAGCGTCACCTGGTCCATGTTGGGCATGTAGGCGACCGGAAGGTCCACCTGGCCTTCCTTGTCCTCTTCGTCACAGAGATCCAGAATCAGATGGTCCTGGGCCTTGCCAGCGGCCACGGACACCACGAGGTCCCTCATCGTGATGCCGGCGTCGGCGAGGGCGGCGGCCGCTGCGGTGATGCTGGCGGCCCTGGAGCCACCATCCGAAGTCAGCACTTCGATGTAGATCTCGATGGCGGTGCGCGGGTACTCCTCGAGTATCAGGGCAGGTGTAAGTGCCTCCCTGATGACCTTGGACAGCTCGATCTCACGCCTGGAGGGCTGCGGAGCCTTCCTGTCGGGGACGGAGAACGGCGTCATGTGATACCTGCATTTCAGGACGGCCCTGTCGGCCATCGCGATGTGCTTAGGGTGACATTCCTTGGGGCCGCGCACAGCGGCGAAAATCTTGTTCTTCCCCCACTCTATGTACGCGGACCCGTCGGCGTTCTTCAACACGCCGACTTCGATCTTGACGGGCCTGAGGTCGTCCAGCTTCCGTCCGTCGATTCTCAGCCCGTTCTCGTCTATCAGGTTCATTCTCTTTTCTCCTCCAATTGATCGCTATCCTTCCCAAGTGCCCCTGCAGCGTCGGCAGGTGCGGCAGCGGGCTCGTGGGCTTGCCCCGGGCCCGCCGGGGGCTCTCCCGTGAGGCCCAGCCTTTCAGCGAGAAACCTTTCGATCTTCTCGGTCAGCCCCGACGTGTGTGCGAAGTCCTCCACCATGTGAATGGCGTCGGAAGCAAGGGCACACCCTTCAGGGGAGCCTGTCACGATTATGTAGCCGTTCTGTCCGATAATGAGTTTGCAGCCCGAAGCGTCTTCGATCATCTTGCTCATGCTTCCCCTCCTCCCGATGAGCCTGGGGACCTTAACGGGCTCAATCTTGATGATAATGCCGGGAGGAGCCAACCCCAACCTCGGTCCGGAGACCGAAAGCATGGGGTCCTTGGACCTGTCGAAGGCGGCGACGACGGCGATAATGATTTCGCCGACGTCGAACTTGCTTCTCAGGTCGTCTTTCTCGGCGTTAAACCTTCGGCCGTAGACGCCAGACGCCGGCAGAAAAGCCGGGAAGAACGAGTTGATGTCGACGGTCCATGCGAATGCCGAGACGTCCTTAACGACTCCGACTACGACGTCGTCGGGCTTGGGGACGTAAGGTCCCGAAAGCGGGATCACCTTCACCTTGTTTCCATCGAGCTCGCAAAGACCGACGCGCATCGCATAGATCTTGTTCCCTATCGAGTAGGCGTTGCTAACCGGAACGAAGTCCCCTTCGGCGATGACGTCGCCTGGGACTACATACTTTCTTTCGACTTTGCTCAATTTGGTTTCTATTACTCCACGGGAGAGACTTGGGCCGTTCCCTTTGTCGCGGATCCGAGCCTGTCGAGGAGGCTTCTCTGGGCGGCTATCGGTATCTCTATGACCGCGTTGAGGCCACCGTCGCTGCGCCATTCCTCCTTCAGTATCTCGCCGAAGCTCTTCAGGGTACCCATCGTCTGAGGTGCGTGAGCCGCGTCAACCTGTACCTTCAGCCTAATGTTCCCCGTCTTAAGGGGCAGGATGGCTCTAAGCTCGTCAATGACCTTCTTAGCCTGCTCTTCGGCATCTTTATTCGGATCGATCACGACGCGGACCTGTTGCAGAGCCTGCTCTATCCTCAACGGGGGATGAGGCAGGTTCGTCTTCGGGTCGACGTAGTTCTTGGAGATGAAGCTAACGATCTGCTTCCGCTTTTCATCGACCATCTTCCGTCTCTGGTCAGTGGTGAGCTGGATGTCGCCCTTCTGAAGGATCGCCTGGGCCACCTGTTCGAAGTTAGAAGTCCTAAAGCATTTCATCAGCTTCTCCTCCGAAGCCTTCTGGCCCTTGTTCGAATCGGTGTATATTTCGTCGGAGGCCAGGATCTGGCTCAGGTCCACCCTCTTGCCCAGCTTGTAGTTCAGCGCCGCGTCAGGATCGACAAGTATCTCGAACCTGTCGCCTCCCACCACAAAGCGGACGGTGGTCAGCTTATCCGCCAATTCTCTCCTTCACTAGGCGATGAGTCATGGGTAATATAAAGATATATTTCTTCTTCGTCGAGTGAGACAAGCTTGAAATGAGGGTCTACTTGGGGGTGTCATTGGGTCCGCTGGGCTTCGACACCTTTGCGACGTAGGAGTCTATCTCCTCTTCCGTCAGCTTCCTCATCATCTTCGACTTCGCATCGACGACGGCCATCTTGATATGTTTTGGTTCTGTCTTGTCCTCGACGCTCTTGCCGATGCTTTCGACAGCAAGGAGGCAAGCCGCGTCCAAGGACATTCCGCGGGAGTACTTTTGCTCGAGGAGTTCGTTGACCTGGTCGCCGCCACCGCCGATAGCTACGGCGTCGTATCCCAGATAGGTGCCGCTGGGGTCCGTGACGAAGATTGAGGGCCCGTTCTTGTCCACCCCGGCCACGATCAGTGAGACGCCGAATGGCCTCACGCCAGCGTACTGCGTGAACTGCTGCGCCGCGTCACCCAGATGGTGCGCGATGGCTTCGACATCGATCGGCTCGTCGTATATCAGCCTATTGTTCTGGGCCTGAGACCTCGCCTGGTCCACCATGACCCGGGCGTCGGGGACGTAACCGGCGGCAGCGATTCCGATATGGTCGTCCACCTGGAAGAGTTTCTGGCTCAGCTCGCCGTTCTGAAGTTTCCTGACGCGTTCCTCAGCGCAGAGCACGACCCCCTCGTCACACTTGATGCCGATTGCGAGAGTCCCCCGCCTCACCGTCTCGATGGCATATTCGACCTGATACAGGCGGCCATCGGGCGAGAATATTGTAAGAGCTCTGTCATATCCTGCTGATGGAGCAAACACTGTGAATACTCACCGACTGAGATAAGCTAGAAAATCGGTTCTTTTTAACTCTTTTTGGACTTCGCAAGAAAGCGTTTAAGACCTCGCGACGTCCCTTCATACTGAACCTTGAAGCCCATCCTGTGGGAAGACAACTCGCTCAGCGTACTGGACCAGCGCCTTCTCCCGTCGAGAAAGGTCTGGCGCCAGGTCAAGGACGCGAAGGACGCGCATGATTTCATAAAGTCTATGGTCGTGAGAGGAGCTCCGCTGATTGGAGTCGTGGCCGCCTTCGGCGTCGCGCTGGAAGCCGGCCGGTCGCGAGAAGCCGATTCGGCGACGTTTAGGCGCAAGTTGGTAGACATCGCAGATTCCATTTCTCTGGCCAGGCCTACGGCCGTTAACCTAGCCTGGGCGGCGCAACGGGTCTCCAGGGCCGCAGGGAGGGTCTCGACAGTGAAAGGCATGAAGGCTAGGGCGCTGGAGGAAGCCATCCGCATTATGGAGGAAGAGAAGGAGATGAGCACGCGGATCGGGGAGAACGGTGCTTCGCTCATCAAGGACGGCGACACCATTTTGACGCACTGCAACGCGGGCGCCTTGGCGACGGTGGGTCTAGGCACGGCGCTGGCGCCGGTCAGGACGGCTGTGGCGCAGGGGAAGAATGTAAAGGTGTTCGCGACAGAGACCAGGCCGGCCCTGCAGGGGGCACGGCTGACGACCTTTGAGCTCATGGAGGACCACATCGACGTTACTCTGATCTGCGACACCATGGTGGGTTCGACCATGTCCAAGGGCCTAGTGGACGAGGTGTTTCTGGGGGCGGACAGGGTGCTCGCCGACGGAACGGTGTACAACAAGATCGGCACCTATCAGGTGGCCGTCCTAGCCAAGCGGCACTATGTTCCATTCTACTCAGCGTTCCCGAGGTCCACCTTCGACCTGACGAGCAGGGCCGACCAAGTGAAAATAGAGGAGCGGGACTCCAGAGAGGTCACCATGATAAGAGGGAGGCGTATTGCGCCGAGAGGCGTGAAGGTGCTCAACCCTGCGTTCGACGCGACGCCGGCAGAGCTGGTTACCGCTTATGTGACTGATCGCGGTATCGAGCACCCACCATTTGAAAAAATGACAGTTCGCGAGCCTGGTCGGGAGTAATAATGGTTGATATCGCCTTAAGCTTCTATATAAAAGTGATAACCAAGCAATATTATTAAGGCTCCTGCCGTACAGTTCTGGTGATTTGTCCGACGCAGCCATCCATAGGGGACTGGAAGACGTCGTCACCAACGAAAGCAGGATCTGTTACATCGACGCCATCAAGGGTACCCTGCTGTATCGGGGCTACGACGTAGGGGAGCTCGTCCAGAAGTCCACTTACGAAGAGGTGGCTTACCTCCTCCTCTACGGGAACCTGCCGAAGAGGGTAGAGTTGGACCGCTTCAGGCAGGAGCTCCAGAACAGATGCCCCGTTCCCAACCAAGTGCTAACCATAATCGGAGGCTTCCCCGCCGAGCGGAACGCGATGGACATGCTGCGCACGGCTGTATCGGCGCTCTCCCTTTACGACATTGCTCCCAACGACCCTCTAAAGCAGAGCATGTCAATCGTAGCTAAGATGCCCAACCTGATTTCGGCCGTCTACAGGCAAAAACAGGGTGAATGGTTCGTCCCGCTGCGAAAGGACCTGTCGCTGGCAGCGACGTTCCTCTACTCGAGCTATGGCACTGAGCCGGAACCGCAGGACGCTAGGGTTTTGGATGCGCTGCTGATCCTCCACGCCGACCACGAGCTCAACGCCTCAACCTTTGCCGGCAGGGTGGCCGCCTCGACGTTGTCGGACGTTTACTCTTCGTTCGTTGGCGCCATCTGCGCCCTCAAGGGCCCTCTTCACGGAGGAGCGAACCAGCAGGCCTTTGATATGCTTGAGGAGATAGCCGAGCCCGGAAGGGCGGAGCAGTATGTGCTGAGCAGGCTCGCTGACAAGAAGAAAATCATGGGCTTCGGCCATCGCGTTTACCGGCTGCAGGACCCGAGAGCTGCCATAATGCGCACCTTCCTCCAAGACATATCCAAGAGGAAGGGGAACACGACGTATCTCGACATCATAGACGAGCTGGAGAAGGTCATGAAGAAGGAGAAGGGTCTCTATTCCAACCTGGACCTCTACACGGGTTCCATACTGCACCTGCTGGGATACCAGTCCTACATGGACCCGCTCTTCTTCTCGGTCGGCCGCTCCGCAGGCTGGCTTGCGCATATACTGGAGCAGTATCAGGACAATAAGATCATTCGGCCGAGGGCCGAATATGTAGGCGAGATGTACAGGCCTTACACCTCCATCGAGAAGCGGCCGTAGGTCTGAGGACGAAGGTATTTCTTTTTAAGCCCATGACGAAGTAGAAAGCCCGCGGGCCCGTCGTCTAGCTTGGATTAGGACGCTGAATCACCTGATGCGGAAGCCTTCGGAGCCGGAGATCGGGGGTCCGAATCCTCCCGGGCCCGCTGCAGTGAATCCATAGCGACAGCTCGGAAGGTTCACAGAGGAAACGGCCCGACTTCGATTATCACGGAGACATCAAGGCAGACCAACAGATTCTCTGGGAATGCAAGACTAGTTGCCCTGCACCTGAGACAGGAACTTCGATGACCGCCGGCCCCTTCCTCACGCCCTTTGGTACATCGTTGAGATAGGGTTCCAATGAGCTGGGAGGCATGCGCAGGATTGCCGCTATTTCCCTGTACGAGAGGCCTTCCTCCATCGTAGGCCTCATCGCTTCCCTTACGATGTCGTCCGGGAGCCTCTTCCCCAGGTTCGTACTGACTCGTACATTACTACAGTACGAATGTGTACTAAAACGCTCCTGTCGACCCTCTGACGACGAGCTAATGAAATCCGCGCGGGGGGCACCTTCGTACAAGCCTCGTATGAATAGCTCTTCTAATCAGATGTACGTCATCCCAAAACGCGACAGGACGCCGATCCCCTGCCGCGACGGAAAGTCTCCTCCCAGCGGCTTGCCAACAGCTCGGCTCCTGAAGGGAGACGTTCTTGGGTTGCCGTCGACGCAACGAGGGAGACTGGCGTCGGCTATGGATTTATATATCCTCGCAATGTATCGGCTGAGAGAAGCGTATTGTCGGAGGCGTCCCCCGTTGAAGCCGCGCTCAAGAACTTGACCTCCCTGGAGGCCTCTCTGGACGATCTCAAGAAGAAGGTCGAAGCCAGGAAGCTGGAGCTCATGAGGCTGGCGCAGGAGAGCGGGGAGGCAGCATACAACTCCACGTTGAGGGAAGTCGAAGAGGAGAAATCCGACCTCATAGAGACTACTAAGAAGTCCGCCGAGAAGGAGGCCGCCGAAATAGTCCGGCACGGGCAAGCGGAGAAGGCTGCCTTCGAAGCCAAAGCGAACGAGAGCAGGGCCGCCGTCAGGACGCTGGTTCTTCAGATCCTGATGAGCGAGGCGTAGTATCTTGTCGGCCGCGCTCAAGCAGATGGACGTATTCTCGTTCGTGAAAGCCTACGCGTCGGAGGGCTCGCTCCTATCCAAGGCCTTCCTGGAGGAGCTGGCGAATTCCCGGAGCATCGACGAGATGGCTTCCAAGCTCAAGACGACCGCATATGGAGACCAGCTGACCAGTCCGGCGGGCGGCATCTCCGCGAGGAGGCTGGAATCGATGCTCAGGTCGAGCCTTTCGGTCTTCAACTTCGAGCTCCTGAAGTATTACCGGAGGCCGAGCATCCTTGAGGCTTACTTCGAAAGGAACCTTTCCTGGAACCTCAAGGTGGCCGTGAAAGGGAAGGCGATGGGCCTGTCCTACGAAGAGCTCAGCGACACGATAGTCCTCAGGGCGGAGGAGCTGGCAGGACGTCGGGACCTCATCGTCAGGATCCTGTCCGCATCCACCCTGGATCAGGTGATCGCCCTCCTGGACGGTTATGAGGTCAAGCCCTTCCTGGCCCAGGCCCTGGCGACGTTTCGCCAGACCAAGGACGTCAGCACCTTCGACCTTTACATAGACAGGTACACGATGGGGAAGCTGGCGGAGGCTTTGGCCCCCAAGAAAGGGAGGCTTCGTCGCCTCTACGGGAAGCAGAACGCCGTCGTGAGGTCCATTGTGGCGGCCGACGTGGATTCCTTTGACATCTTGGCCATCCTCAGGAGCAAGTGGCTCGACATACCGGCGGCCAAAGCGAGAGAGTTCCTTGTCACGCCTGCCTTCTTCATCGATGCCGGCACCATGGAGGAGATGCTGTCGGCCAACCTTATGCAGGCGGCGGCCGCCCTGTCTCATACCATTTACAGGAAGCTGGTGCCCAGTGCTTCCTCGCCTGAGGCGCTGATCAGTGGCGTGGAGGACGCGTTTTATAGGAAGACGTTGGACACCGCAAGGCGCTCCTTTTCGACGGCGCCCATGTCGGAGCCCGTACTCCTTGGCGCATTGAAGGCCATGGAGGTCGAAGTTCGGAATCTTTCATCTATAGCCTTCGGCCTCGAAGTGGGGCTGCAGCCGTCGGCCATAATAGCGAAGCTGATTATATCCTAGGGTTTCCAGACGACTTCTACCCTACGGGCGTAGGGGAGGAGATTCTTGAAAGGTGTACCGTCGCCTTCATAGAACTTCGTGAACCATTCGTAGAGATGGAGCCTCAGGTCCTGTATGTAGACGATCAGCCCTTCCAGCATCATTACGCCGATGTTGCCGAATATCAGGATGGGGAGGCCCGCCACGCCCAGGCTGGTCCAGGCCATGTTCACGACGCCCATCAAGATTGTATGGACGATCAACAGTATCCCCAGCCGTGCGTAGCTCACAGAGTTGGCGAGGAACTCGACAATCTTGAGTAGCACTTCCACGATCCCCTCTATTATCATTATGCCCAGGGACTCCTCTGAATGGAGCTTCCCAGCGAGGGATGCAGCCGCCCTGCCGAAGGCGATGAGGACGATCATGAGGAGGATCAGGGGGATAGCTATCGACGTCGTGACCTTGACAGGGATGCCGATGAGCGGAGTGGCGCTAGATGACGACAAGCCTCCGAAGCTGTATCCGCCTCCGACGAAAGCGAGTGCGAACATCACGCCGGAAATGTAAAAGATGAGAGTGGGGATCTTCATTATGACCATCTCCACCTTCTCTCCTCTCCTGCAGGATTTCGCTATGTCCAGGATGAGGCCGGCGGAGATGTGGAATATCCCGACGATGATGGAGAAGACCATGAGGCCAAGGATGATCTGGGTGGTGGGCATCCCCGTCACGGGGTCTCGGAGCTTCTCGATCACGATATGAGAGAGGAGCGGGCCGATGCCGGGAACCTCGTGCAGCTCGAATCCGAAGACCTCTCCCACCAGGAGCCCCACGACGGTGGCCGCGGCGCCGAAGGTGGTGATGGCGAAGCCCCATTTCTTGATTGAGCCCGTGCCCCTAAACCACAGCGTGAGCCCCAACAGTAGCATCAAGATGCCCTGGCCCGCGTCGGCGAACATAATGCCGTAGAATATGGGGAAGACGAGCGAAATAATGAAGGTGGGATCGATCTCTGTGTAGCTGGGCGAACCCTGGGTGAGCGTCACGGCTTCGAAGGAGTCCACCGGCTTCGGGTTCTTCATGAGAGTAGGGATCGCCTTCCCTTCTGCCGGTCCCTTGTGGGCGGTTTCCTCCACTATCACCATGTATCCCTTGAGGGAGCTCCGGAACTCCTCGACCCTGCTGCTGGGAATGTAACCCTCAATCTTGATGAAACGCGAAAACGGGTTGGACGAAGCGTGGGACAGGACGCCGCATGCTATCTGGCTGGCCTCCTTAAGATAGAGGATTCGTTCGCCTTTTTCCTCCTTGAACCTCTCAAACTCTCCCTCCAGCTCTACCCTCCTCTTTTGAAGAGAATCGATCTCCTTGAGCGTGGCTTGGTAGGCCTTGATCGGGTCCTGAGAGAGTTCACGAGGCAGGCTTATCGGCCTTGTCTCAAAAGACTTCAGGACCCGCTCGATTCGTTGGCCGTCTCCCTTCTCCCCGAAGACCAAGATGACGGAATCCCTCTTGCTGACGACCTGGCTGAAGAAGGAGGTCATGGGCAAGCTCTTGGTCAGCTCCTTGATGTCGCTCGTCTTGGCTATGGCAATCTGGGCGTAGAAGCGACTAATCCTGGAAACGGCCCCCACATCTCCGTGAAAGGTCGATACGAACTCGAGAATGCTTCTCTGGGACTCCAGCTCCTCTATCCGCCGGCGCACTGCACTGATATCTTCGTTGAGCTGGCTGGCGGCCGCCAATATGGGGTCGGCCTCCGCTTTGACCTTGGCGACGTAGTCTTCCCAGCCATCCGCTTCGAACTTTTCCTTCTTGATGTGATACCCCTTTGTGAGTACCTCGATGACGCCTGGCTCCTCCTTGAGGAGAAGTGAGCCGGCTAGGATGCCCAGCTGATCCCTGAGCTTCTTGATCTCTTCCGCCAGCTCGTAACGTTGCCTGTAGGCGTCGTCCTCAACGACACTGAATGAGTTGAAGCGGGCCATCTCTCTGAAGACCTTTTCTGCGTCGCTCTTCGGGGCGACGACGACGACCTTGACAAGAGATTGGTTGCCCAAGATGGAGACACTGGCTTTCCTTTCGATGTCCACTAGCATCTATGATAAGAAATTTAACATTTGCTCTGC